>NZ_PHUE01000001.1:1554223-1865068 GCF_002813295.1 Flavobacterium sp. 5 | reverse complement strand
AAAAGAAATAAATTATTAGATACCTATTTTGCATATAACAAGAAAGTTAACGAATTTAATATTGATGCTACAGCTGGATATTCGTATCAAAGATTTGAAAGCACTAAATTTGAAACAGGTAATATTTTGAATCCTGATCTGGCGTCAACTTTTCCTGAAACAACTATCGATACTGATGTGGTTTTAATAGGTTTGTTTGGTAGAGCCAATATTAATTTTCAAGACAAATATTTATTGACTTTGTCTTATAGAAGAGACGGATCTTCTCGTTTTGAAGAAGAAAATCGTTGGGGTAATTTTCCAGCAGCAGCTTTTGCATGGAAAATGAAAGAAGACTTTTTTAAAGACAGTAAAACGATATCCGACTTTAAATTTAGAGTGAGTTATGGTATTACAGGACAACAAGACATACCAGAGCCAAATGGTTATTTACAAAAATATAACCTTGGTGGTGGTAACTCACAGTATTATTTTGGAGATGTTTCAATGCCAGTTGCATTGCCAAGCAAAAGAACTAAAGATTTGAAATGGGAGGAAACTTCAGTTTTTAACATAGGTGTAGATTTTGGACTTTTTAATAATCGTCTAACAACAGCTGTAGATGTATTTGCTAAAGAATCTAAAGATTTGTTGGTAAATGCGGCAATTTCTGACGGTAGTAACTTCTCGAATCGAGTGTATCAAAACGTAGGCTCGTTTACAACTAAAGGGGTAGAGCTAAGTATTAATGCTATTGTATTGCAATCGGATAGTTTTAATTGGAATGTAAACTTGACAGCTACTAAATTTGAAAGAAGAATTAAAGATTTGGTTAATAATACCGATATTCTTTTGGGAGATAATATTGCTGGTACAGGGACTCCTGGGCAAGTTTTTAGCGAAGGCTATGCACCTTACTCTTATTATGTTTTCAAACAATTATATGATACAGCAGGGAAACCTATTGATGGTGCTTTTGCTGATATTAATGGTGATGGTGTGAAAAATGATGCTGATAAATATATTTATCATAATCCCGATCCAGATGCTGTATTTGGTTTTTCTTCTAGTATGAATTACAAGCATATTGATTTTTCATTCAATTTGAGAGCAAGTATTGGGAATCGAATTTTTAATGCAATTGATGCTTCTAGAGCACAGTTTGATAACTTAGAAAATGGAGGAGTGTTAAGTAATGTTCCGTCTTCAATATTACAAACTGGTTTTCAAACTACTTCAAATGTGGTATTGTCTGATATTTATATAGAAGATGCTTCTTTCTTAAAAATGGATAATATCTCATTGGGTTATACTTTTACAAATTGGTTAAATGATAAGGCTACATTAAGAGTTTCAACTGGAGTTCAAAATGCATTTGTAATTACTAAATACAGTGGATTGGATCCTGAAATTACAAACAATGGTGTAGATAAAACCATTTATCCAAGACAACGATCTATTTTGTTTGGTCTTAACATCAAATTTTAAAAATAAAATCATGAAAAAATATATATATATATCCATTTTAGTACTCACAACGGTACTTCAATCATGTACCAATGACTTAAATGTTGTGTCTGAAGATGATGATGTTTTGTCTTCTGATGCATTGTATGCTTCTCCAGGAGGATACGAAAAAGCATTTGCAGGAGTATATGGTAATCTTACTTTGACAGGGGTTATTGGTCCAAATGACTCTTCGCTGGAAGGTGTTGATGCTGGAACAAGCCAGTTTACCAGATGTTTATTGTATTTGCAGGATTTAACTACAGACGAATTAGTTTGGAGTTATGAAGCCGATAGCGGTACTGCCGAATTGCAAAGAAATATTTGGACAGCTGCCAATCCTGTAATTTTAGGTATGTACAGTAGAACAATGGCTTCTGTGGCTTATGCCAATGAGTTTTTGCGTCAAAGTACTCCTGAAAAATTGCAATCAAGAGGAATTACTGATGCTGCAAAACTTGCAGATATTGCACTTTACAGAAAAGAAGTTAAAGTATTAAGAGCTTATGCTTATTATAATATGATGGACTTGTTTGGTAAAGCTCCAATGTACACAGAGGATGATCCTATCAATTACGCTGGACCTGAATTTAGCAGAAAACAGTTATTTGATTTTGTTGAAACTGAATTATTAGCAGTTATTCCAGATTTGAAACCAGCACGTACCAATGTTTATGGTAGAGTAGATCAAGGTATGGCAAGAATGATTTTAGCCAAAATTTATTTGAATGCTCAAGTATATGTTCAGGAAGATCGTTATGATGATTGTGTGACCAAGTGTGAAGAAATAATTGCAGGAGGCTATACTTTGAAACCGAATTACCTAGATAACTTTAAAGCTGATAACAATACTTCTGAAGAAATCATTTTTGGTATTCAATCTGATGGAGTGGTTTCTCAAAACTGGGGAGCAACTACAGTTTTGATTAATGGTGAAATTGGGGTATGGGAAAATAATGCTGCCGATTTTGGAATTGGTGGATGGAGTGGTGCACTTCGAATCAGAAAGCAATTTGCGCAAAAATTTGATGGAGGAAAATTTAATCAAGATACTAGAAAAACTATTGGAACTGGTGTACAAGGTGATCCTTCAAAGCAAAGACCTATAGATATTGCTGATCTTGGAGTAAAAACGCAAGGCTATATTTTATCTAAATATTCAAATAAAACTTCTACAGGTGCAAATGGTAGTAGCTCTACTTATGCTGATACTGATTTTCCACTATTTAGATTAGCAGATGTTTATTTAATGTATGCCGAAGCTACACTTAGAGGTGGTAACGGAAATGCAACTCAAGCTTTAACTTATGTAAACGCTTTGAGATTGAGAGCCAATAAAAATTCGACTGTTGGAAATATTACCGCAAGTGATTTAACTCTTGATTTTATAATTGATGAAAGAGCACGTGAATTACACTGGGAAGCTCATAGAAGACAAGATTTAATTCGTTTTGGTAAATATACTGGTGGTTCTTACAATTGGGCTTGGAAAGGAAATGCTTCAACTGGAGTTTCAATTCCATCGTTTATGAGTGTTTTCCCAATTCCTGTTGGTTCATTGGGAGCTAACCATAATTTACATCAAAATACAGGTTATTAATCTGTTATAAATAAATTGAACAAAACTCATGTGCATGGTTTGACAATTGGTAGTTAAAGCCAAAAAAAACATGCAAATTTAAAAAAAACTATAAAATATTAACATATGAAAAATATATTCAAACATTTTATTGCACTGGCACTTATCTTAGGAATGTCGTCATGTGAAAACGAAGAGAATTTCATGCTTTTAGAACCTCAAGCTGGTAGTTTTTCTATCATTACTCCAGATAATGGTTCTTCGGTTGTGTTAAACGAGGACACACCAGATAATACTGCTTTGACTCTAACTTGGGAAGCAGTAGATTATGGAACGCCAACAGTTGTAACTTATACTATCCAATTAGCAGCTAGTAATACTGATTTTGCTGCTCCAGTAGATGTTTCTTCAGTAACGACAACTCATGCAACTATGACTGTTGCTGAATTGAATACAAAAGCTTTAGATCTTGGATTAAAGGCAGACGAACAGGGAACTATTGATATTAGAATTAAATCAACTGTTGGGACTACAGGATCAGAGCCTAAACTTTCTACTCCAATAACAATTATCGTAACACCTTATGCAGGAGTTTTCCCTTCAAAAGATTTGTATTTAATTGGTCCGGGAACTTCAGCGTTATGGGATGCAAATATGGCTGTTGTGCCAATTTTTAGAGATCCACTTGATCCAGCTAAACAATATTATACAGGTTACTTTACAGCTGGTGGATTTAAATTGCTTGAGCAAACTGGTTTTTGGGCTCCAATGTATGGTGCAAATGGCGACAAAGTACAATACAGAGCTACAGAAGGTGATGCAGATCCAGGACTTTTCCCTACTAATGCTGATGGTTATTATACTTTTGCAATTGATATTAAAGCATTGACTTATACTATTTCTTCTTATACAGGGACGAAGACTGATTATAATGCAATTTCTGTAACAGGTTCTGTATTAACAGGCGATGATAATAACTGGAGTGTGGATGTTCCTATGGTTCGTTCAACATTCGATTCTCATATTTGGAAAGTTACTCAAGAGTTAGTGCAAGGAAAAATGAAATTTAAAGCTAATAATAGCTGGGATGTAAGTTGGGGAGATAGCTCCGGAGCTAATATTTGGGTAGAAACTACAGGAAAATACGATATCTGGTTTGATGATATCGATGGTAGATATATGTTAATTCCAGCACTATAATACGTATTTGATTACAAGTTTTTTACTATAAACAAAAAGTATATTGAAATAATGATTAGACCTCGGATGATATGCATCCGAGGTTTTTTTTAAAGATTCAAAAACTGGTAGGTACTGGTATGTCTGACTCGATATTTTATATATATTTGAATTTCAAATTTCACAATAAAATGATGGAAATAAAACACAATTCACAAATTAAAAATACTTCTGTAGAGGAATTGTTCGGTTTAATGCCTAATGGAGATGCTGTATACTCTTATGAATTATCCAATAAAAATGGAATGAGCTTAAAGGTAATTACTTACGGAGCTACAATTTCAGAATTAAAAGTACCATTGGAAAACGGTGATATTGTTGATGTTGTTTTGGGTTTTGATTCTTTAGAGGGGTATTTACAATCATTTCAACTAGTAAGTCCACCTTATATGGGGACAACAGTAGGAAGATATGCCGGGAGGATTGCAAATAGTACTTTTAATTTGAATGAACAAAAAATACTTTTGAATAAGAACAACAATGATAATTCCTTACATGGTGGTATCATTGGGTTTAGTCAAAAAATATGGTCAGTTGAAAAAGTAATACAAGATGAAAAATCAGCAATAACGTTGAGTTATTCTAGTCCATCAAATGAAGAAAATTATCCAGGGAATTTAGTGGTAGAGCTTACTTATACATTATCCGAAGAAAATGAGTTGATTATTCAATACAGTGCCAAGACTACCGAAGATACAATAGTGAATTTAACTCATCATAGTTATTTTAATTTGAACGGTCATTTATCGGATGTGAAAGATCAGGATTTAGTCGTAAACACAAACCAAATGCTTGAAACTACAGCAGAAAATATTCCAACTGGTAGGTATTTAGAAATAGAAAATACATCTTTTGATTTTTCTACTCCAAAGAAGTGTCCTTCCAAAATTGATAACACTTTTGTTTTAACTGAAAAAGATGAATTTGCGGCTTCACTCTTTAGTGAAAAAAATAATTTAAAAATGACCGTATATACCGATCAGCCTGGAGTTCATATTTATGTTGGAGGTAATTGTTTTAATGAAACAAAAGGAAAAGAAAACGCAGATTATCATCCGTTAAGTGGCATTTGTTTTGAAACCCAAAATTTTCCAGATGCACCAAATCATGAGCATTTTCCAAGTGCCTTTCTAAAAAAAGGTGAAGAATACACTCATAATACTATTTATAAATTTCAATAATTTTAAAAACGAATCTACTCATGAAAAAAATATTTACCTTATTATCACTTTCTATTTTAGTATCGCTACAGTTTGCTTGTTCTAGCAGTGATTCTTCAGATTCTACTGAGGCTCCAGTTGTTGTTCCACCAGTTGTTGTGGCAGATGATTTTATCAGAGCTGCGGATATTTCTTTTCTTCCTGAAATTGAAACTGCGGGAGTTGTTTTTACAAATAATGGTAAGACAGAAGATATGCTTACTACTTTAAAAAATGCAGGTTGTAATACTATCCGAATTCGTTTATGGAAAAACCCAGCGGGAGGACATTCTGGATTAGCCGAAGTAAAAACGCTTGCTGCTCGTGTAAAAAAAGCAGGTTTGAAAGTTTGGCTTACCGTTCATTATTCAGATGATTGGGCAGATCCAGCAGTTCAAACTACACCAGAAGAATGGAAAAATTTGTCTTTTACGGATTTAAAAACAGCTGTCGCTGTCTATACAACTACAATATTAACAGATATCAATCCTGATATTATTCAGATAGGAAATGAAATAAACAGTGGTTTATTATGGCCACAAGGACATTTGATTAATCAAGAAGCACAATGCATTGATTTATTAAAAACTGCCAGCGCAACTATTCGTAGTAAAGCACCAAAAACAAAAATAATGATTCATTATGCTGGTGTAAGTGCATCTGATACTGATTGGTTTTTTAACAAAGTAAAATCAGTTGATTATGATTACATAGGACTTTCATATTATCCAATTTGGCATGGTAAAGATTTAACGGTAGTAAAAAGTACTATAGATGCTTTGGGAAGCAAGTTTAGTAAAAAAGTGCTTATAGCCGAAACTGCTTATCCTTTTACATTAGGCTATGATGATTGGACGGACAATATAGTTGGTGCAGACAATCAATTGGTTTCAGGTTATCCAGCAACTCCGGCAGGACAAAAAAGTTTTGTGTTAGCGATTAAAGATCTTGTAAAGACGTCTAAATCTGGTATCGGTTTTGCTTACTGGGGAGGAGAATGGATTTCGTTCAAAGGGGACCAGGCAAAAAATGGTTCAACATTCGAAAATCAAGCATTATATGACTTTAACAATAAAGCATTGCCAGTTTTTGAAGCTTTCAGTTTAAATTAAATTAATATGAGAAAGATATTATCCTTTTCTGTAATTCTCCTGACGTTTGCCATTTCTTGTAGTACACCTAATAAAACTGCAGAAAAGCCAAAAGAGGATTCTTTTGCAAAAGGTGCCGATGTGGGTTGGTTGCCACAGATGGAAGCTACTGGTTATCAGTTTTATGATACTGATGGAAGTAAAAAAGATTGTTTACAATTATTGAAAGACCGAGGGATGAACACTATTAGGTTACGTGTTTGGGTGAATCCTTCAGATGATAAAGCAAGCGGACATTGTAGTGCAGCAGAAACGGTAGCAATGGCTGTTCGTGCTCAAAAGATGGGAATGCGCATTATGATTGATTTTCATTACAGTGATTCATGGGCGGATCCAGGGAAACAAAACAAACCGTTAGCGTGGAAAAATCATACTTTTTCAGAATTATTGAATGACGTTTATTTTCACACTGAAGATGTTTTGAAAGCTTTAAAAACTGCTGGTGTTACTCCGGAATGGGTACAGGTAGGAAATGAAATCCCAGGTGGTATGTTGTGGCCAGAAGGAAGTACAGATAACTTTTCTCAATTGGCTCAATTACTTAACAAAGGATATGAAGCTACCAAAGCTGTAGATAAAAATATCAAAGTGATCGTTCATTTAGATGAAGGAAATAATAGTAAAAAATTCAGATGGTTTTTTGATAATGCCAAAACGAATAATGTAAAATATGATGTGATCGGTTTATCCTATTATCCGTTTTGGATTAAGTCGGATTACAAAGAAAACATTGGTGATTTGGCTAATAATCTAATCGATATGTCAGCTAGATATAACAAAGAAGTGATGGTTGTTGAAGTTGGCGGCATAGATGCTCAAGAACAAAACACATACGATATGTTGGTTGCTGTTATCAAAGCGGTAAAAGCAGTGCCAAATAATAAAGGGTTAGGAGTTATTTATTGGGAGCCTGAAGGAGCAAAATCCTGGAGTCATTATGAATTAAGCGCTTGGCGTTCAGATGGGAAACCATCAATGGCATTGAATGCTTTTAAAGAATAGTTTTGATTAGTGAAATTTAAAATAATACTAACATTATAAAGTTAAATCAATAAAATAATGAAGAAATTAATACCTATTCTTGTTATATTTTTAACATTAGCACAAGCGGTTTTCTCTCAAATACGAGAGGTTAAAGTGTTAGATACCAATTGGAAATTTCAAAAAGGTGATTTTGAAGATGCCTCTAAAGTAAATTTTAATGATTCGAAGTGGGAAACTGTAACCGTTCCTCACGATTGGGCAATTTATGGGCCTTTTGATAAAAATGTAGATATACAGAAAGTTGCTATTGTTCAAAACGGAGAAAAAGTTGCTACCGAAAAAACAGGTAGAACAGGATCTTTGCCACATATCGGAACTGCATGGTATCGTAATAAATTTATATTACCTAAAGGTTCAAAAGATAAAAAAATCATTCTGCTTTTTGAAGGTGCAATGAGCGAACCTCAAGTGTATTTGAATGGAAAAAAAGTAGGAGAATGGGCGTATGGCTATAGTTATTTCTATTTTGATGTTTCAGAATTTATACAAGAAGGTGAGAACACTTTGTCGGTTAAATTAACAAATAAAGAGTTTGCTTCGCGTTGGTATCCGGGTGCGGGTTTGTATCGTAAAGTAAGCGTTATTATAAAAAACAAAGAGAGCATTGACCAATGGGGACAGTTTATAACAACACCATTAATCAGTGAAGATGTTGCTAAAGTTAGTATTAAGACAAAAACTTCTGGAGAAAATACTCGTTTAGTCACCACTATTTTTGATGCTGAAGGACATAAATTAAGTTCTGATGAATCTACTATAAAATTCGGAACTGAGTTCGATCAAAATATAAGAGTAGAAAACCCAAAATTGTGGAGGCCAGAATCTCCTTATTTGTATAAAGCGGTTTCTCAATTATATGTTGGAAATGATTTAAAAGACGAGATTTCAACACCTTTCGGAATCAGAGAAATAAAATACGAAGCTAATAAAGGTTTTAGTCTTAATGGAAAAGTAACCAAATTTAAAGGAGTTTGTCTTCACCACGATCTTGGTCCTCTTGGAGCTGCAGTTAATAAAGCCGCTCTTCGTAGACAAATGATGATTTTAAAAGATCTTGGTTGTAATGCCATTCGTAGTTCGCACAATATGCCTTCTTTTGAGCAACTGGAACTTGCGGATGAATTGGGTTTTATGTTTTTAGCAGAGAGTTTTGACGAATGGGTAAAACCAAAAGTTGAAAATGGATATCATAGATTTTTTGATCAGTATGCAGAAAAAGATGTTGTAAGTCTAGTACACGCAACAAGAAATCACCCTTCCATTGTTATGTGGAGTTCTGGAAATGAAGTGCCAGATCAATGGGGAGAAGAAGGTGTAAAACGTGCTAAATGGCTACAGGAAATATTTCATAGAGAAGACCCAACACGTCCAGTAACTGTTGGTATGGATCAAGTAAAAGCTACTATGGAATCTGGTTTTGGAGCATTATTAGATATTCCAGGGTTGAACTACCGCGTACACTTATATGATGAAGCATTTAATAAATTTCCGCAAGGCTTTATTTTAGGTTCAGAAACTGCTTCAACTGTTAGTTCTAGAGGTATTTATAAATTCCCTGTGGTTCAAGCTAAAGATAAACAATATCCTGATTTTCAATCCTCATCGTATGATTTAGAAGCCTGTAATTGGTCTAATGTTCCCGATGAAGATTTTGTGCTTCAAGATGATAAACCTTGGGTAATTGGTGAGTTTGTTTGGACAGGTTTTGATTATTTAGGTGAGCCTACGCCTTATGACGAAAGCTGGCCTTCCAGAAGTTCTTATTTCGGAATTAACGATTTAGCAGGTTTACCTAAAGACCGCTACTATTTATACAGAAGCCGTTGGAATACGAAAGAATCTACGCTTCATATTCTGCCACATTGGAATTGGAAAGGTCGTGAAGGAGAAACAACTCCCGTTTTTGTATATACTAGTTATAATAGTGCAGAACTTTTTATTAATGGAAAAAGCATGGGAGTTCAGAAAAAGAACAAAGACACTCCGCAAAACCGTTACCGCCTGATGTGGATGGATGTAAAATATGAGCCGGGAACTGTAAAAGTGGTGGCTTATGATGACAATGGAAAAGCTGTCAAAGAAGAAGAAATTCATACTGCTGGTGATCCTTATCAAATTGTTTTAGATCCAGATAGGAAAACAATTACTGCCAATGGCGAAGATATTTCCTTTGTAACTGTTTCGGTAGTTGATAAAAATGGAATTCCTTGCCCTACGGCAACTAACCAATTAAAATTTAAGGTTACAGGAGCGGGTACTTATCGTGCAGCCTGCAATGGTGATGCTACTTCACTCGAAATGTTTCATAAAGAGACCATGAAACTTTTTAGTGGAAAATTGGTAGTTCTTGTAAAATCCACAATAACTGCTGGTGATGTAAAGCTCGAAGTAAATGGTGCTGGGCTTAAGAGTGGTAAATTGACCTTGGTGTCTGCTAAATAAAAAGCTGAATTTAAACAGATACTTAAATAATTTCAAAATAACAGTAATTTCAAGATAATGAACGATTTATTAATTAAACAAACGACCGATTTTTTTCAGAAGACATTTGGTAATGCTCCGGAAAAAATAGTACTTTCTCCAGGGAGAATTAACATTATTGGGGAACATATCGATTATAATGATGGCTATGTTTTACCAGCAGCCATCGACAAGATAATTTGTTTCGCTTTTGCAAAGAACAATTCGAAGCAATCTAAAATTGTTGCTATCGATTTAAATGAGGAATTTGAAGTTGATTTAACTCAAGAGATTGTATTGAGCAAAATCGTTTGGACTAATTATATTTTGGGCGTAATCAAACAATTACAAGACAAAGGATTTTCATTCGATGGATTCAATTGTGTATTCAGTAGCAACATACCTACTGGTTCAGGATTGTCTTCTTCGGCAGCCTTAGAATGTGGAACCATTTTTGGAATCAAAGAACTTTTTGATTTAACAATTCCAAAAGTTGATATCGCGTTGATGGGTCAAAAAGCAGAACACTGGGTTGGTATCAATTGCGGTATTATGGATCAGTTTTCGAGCGTGATGGGCTTAGAAAATAAGGTGATTAAAATTGATTGCAAAACATTGGATTATACCTATCATGATGCTAATTTTAGTGATTATTCTTTGATATTATTTGATTCTAATGTAAAACATTCGTTAATGACATCAGAATATAATGTTAGACGAAAAGAATGTGAAGAAGGACTTTCTATAATCAAAAGTAATTTCCCTGAGATTACAAGTTTTAGAGATTGTGATGAGAGTCATGTGCTAAGTTTGAAAGATAAAATGTCACCTAATGTATTTGTCAGATGTCATTTTGTAGTCAAAGAAATTAAGCGTGTAGCTCTTGCTTGTGAAGCTTTGGATAAAGGAAATATTGAGGAACTTGGTAAATTGCTTTTTGAAACTCACGAAGGCTTATCTAAGGAATATCTTGTTAGTTGTGATGAACTTGATTTTATTGTTGATACTTTGAAAAAGGAAAAAGCAGTAATTGGTTCCCGATTAATGGGAGGTGGTTTTGGAGGTTGTACCATCAATTTGATTAAAAAAGGAGAAGAAGAAGCTATCAAAACAAAATTGACTCAGTTATATAAAGAGGCTTTTGATATAGAATTGAAAATTTATGATGTAAAAATCGGAAACGGTACGTCATTACATAAAATTAATTAGTATGAAAAATTTTGACATAAACGAAGATCCACACAGACGTTTCAATCCATTAATAAACGAATGGGTTTTAGTGTCTCCACACAGAGCAAAAAGACCTTGGCAAGGACAAAACGAAAAAATTCATTCAGATGAACTTCCTGAGTATGACGATACTTGTTATCTATGTCCAGGAAATGTTCGGGTTAATGGGGAGTTGAATCCTAAATATGACTCAAGTTTTGTTTTTGAGAATGACTTTGCTGCCGTAAAACAAGAAGCTATTTTGTTTGAAGAAGATGATAAACCGACTTTCTTCAAAGCGCAACCAGAACGCGGTATTGCCAGAGTAGTTTGTTTTTCGCCAAAGCACAATTTAACGTTACCAGAAATGGATCTGCCAGGTATTGAAACGATCATCAGAACATGGCAAAAGGAATATACAGATTTAGGAAGTGTTGATTACATTAAACACGTTCAGATTTTTGAAAACAAAGGAAGTGTGATGGGATGTAGTAATCCGCACCCGCACGGACAAATTTGGGCGCAATCGTCTTTGCCTACTCAAGTTGAGAAAACACAAAATAGTTTGAAAACTTATTTTGAAAAAAATAACAGCAATCTTTTAATTGACTATTTACAAGAAGAGTTAAAACAAAAGGAACGTATCGTAATAGAGAACGATCACTTTGTAGCTTTGGTTCCTTTTTGGGCAATCTGGCCTTTTGAAACTATGATTGTTGCTAAGCGTCATGTTACAAAAATCACAGACTTTACTTCTGAAGAAGTTTCAGCTTATGCTTCAGTTTTAAAGCTATTAACGATAAAATACGATAATCTTTTTGAGACCTCTTTTCCGTATTCTTCTGGGATTCATCAAGCGCCAACCGATGGAGAATTACATTCGGAGTGGCAATTTCATATGCACTTTTATCCACCGTTGTTGCGTTCGGCTTCTGTAAAGAAATTTATGGTTGGATACGAAATGATGGGCGAGGCACAAAGAGATATTACACCTGAGAAAAGTGCTGATATGTTGAGAAATTTATCCGATATACATTATAAAAGCAAATAAAATGAGTAAAATAGTTGTAACAGGCGGTTTAGGTTTTATTGGATCTCATACCGTTGTCGAATTGCAAAATCAAGGTTTTGAAGTAGTGGTGATTGATAATCTTTCCAATTCTTCGATAGAAGTTTTGGACGGTATTGAAAGAATTACAGGAAAAAAACCAATTTTTTCAGGTATTGATTTAAGAGAGAAAAAAGAGGTGCAAAGTTTTTTTGCAGAACATGATGATGTAGCAGGAGTGATCCATTTTGCAGCTTCGAAGGCTGTTGGTGAAAGTGTAAAAAATCCTTTATTGTATTATGAAAACAACTTAGGAGCTTTAGTTTATATTTTGCAGGAGTTAGAGAAAAAGAAAGACGCTCACTTTATCTTTAGTTCGTCTTGTACCGTTTATGGTCAAGCCGAAGTGATGCCAATTGCTGAAAGCACTGCTATTCAACCAGCCTTGTCTCCTTATGGAAACACTAAACAAATTGGAGAAGAGATTATTGAAGATGTGGTAAAAGTAAGTGCGATCAATGCTATTTTACTTCGTTATTTCAATCCTATTGGTGCACATCCTTCTGCCGAAATTGGAGAATTACCAATTGGTGTTCCTCAAAATTTAGTTCCTTTTATTACACAAGCTGGAATGGGTTTACGTGCGGAATTATCTGTATATGGAAATGATTATCCAACTGTGGACGGAACTTGTGTACGTGATTATATCCACGTAGTCGATTTAGCCAAAGCACACGTGATTGCGTTACAACGATTATTAAATAAGAAAAATGCTGAACCATTAGAAATTTTTAATCTTGGTACAGGAACTGGAAGTTCTGTATTAGAAGTAATTGCTGCTTTTGAGAAAGTAAGTGGTAAAAAACTATCTTATAAAATCGTAGAACGAAGAGAGGGTGATGTTACCGAAGCTTATGCTAATACCGATAAAGCTAATAACGTTTTGGGTTGGAAAACTGTTTCAACTTTAGAGGAAGCTATGGAAAGTGCTTGGAAATGGGAACAAAAGATTAGAACAAGTCCAGAATTCATGCCGAAAAGCGTGTAATAAAAAGACTAGTTAAACTGATTTTATTATTTAAAAACAAAATAAATGTAAAAAATACATTTATTAGTATTGCTAATAAGTTTTTTTATTTTACATTTGGCTTCAATAATTCATAATAAAACATTAGAATAATAACACATACTCTATTTTATGTTTGATTTGAGTGAGAAATTACTCTTTTTTGTTAGAAAGATGTATTATATTGGCATCCCCAAATAGAATTAGATTACAAATTATTAAAATGAACAAACAAATAACCTTTATATTAACTTTAAAAAAACTATTTACTCATGAGCAATAATTTGGCTTTTGCGGATTACGCAGTATTTATTATTTATTTTATAGTGGTATCCGTTTATGGATATACTATTTATCGCAAGCGTGAAAGAAACGAACACGATGCTAAAGCTTATTTTCTTGCAGAAGGAACTTTGACGTGGTGGGCTATTGGAGCTTCATTAATCGCTTCAAACATTTCTGCTGAACAATTTATCGGAATGAGTGGGGAAGGATTCTTTTTAGGAATCGCTGTTGCTGCTTATGAATGGCTTGCTGCTATCGCCTTAATTATTGTGGCTGTTTGGTTTATTCCTGTTTATTTAAAAAACAAGATTTATACTATGCCTCAATTTTTGAAAACAAGATATAACGAATCAACGGCTTTGATTATGGCGGTTTTTTGGTTGTTTTTATATGTTTTCGTAAACTTAACTTCTATCCTGTATTTAGGAGCTGTTGCTATTAATGGATTAGCTGGAGGTGAATACTTACACGCTATTATGATTGGATTAGCTGTTTTTGCTTTGATCATCTCTTTAGGAGGTATGAAAGTGGTAGCTTATACTGACGTAATTCAAGTTGCAGTTTTAATTATCGGAGGTTTAGTTACTTCATATATTGCTTTGACTACAGTTGGACAATATTTTGGTTTTGGTCATGATGCAATTGCTGGTTTCCAAGTATTAATGGAAAAAGCTCCTGAGCATTTCAAAATGATTATCCCAAGACCGACAGCTACTTCTTCTCAATTAGAAATTGATAAATATCTTACTTTCCCAGGATTAATGTCTTATTTGGCGGGTATTTGGATTATCAATCTTAACTATTGGGGTTGTAACCAATACATTACTCAAAGAGCTTTGGGAGCTGATTTGCAAACTGCCCGTACAGGTATTTTATTTGCTGGGTTCTTGAAATTATTAATGCCTCTTATTGTAATGTTGCCTGGTATTGCTGCTTATGTATTATACCAAAACGGACATTTACCACAATTAGTTGGTGGAAAAGATGGAGCTTATTCTGCTATGTTAACTTTCCTTCCTACAGGTTTAAAAGGATTATCTGTTGCGGCTTTGACAGCAGCGATTGTTGCTTCTTTAGCTGGTAAAGTAAATAGTATTTCTACTATCTATACTTTAGACGTACACAAAAAATACATTCAAAAAGATGCTTCTGATAATACTCAAGTAAACATCGGAAGATATGCTGTTTTTGCTGCTATGCTTTTGGCTGTTTTATTTACTTGGAATGATTTATTAGGAATTGGTGGTGTTGGAGGTTTTACTTATATCCAAAAATATACTGGATTTATTAGCCCGGGTGTATTTGCAATGTTCTTCTTAGGTATGTTCTGGAAAAGAACAACTGGTACTGCTGCTATTGTTGGTGTAATTTCAGGTTTCTTATTATCTGTTTTATTCAATGAATTTGCACCTGCATTATTCGGAAATGAAACATTATTGTATACAGCTTACTCTAATGGAAAAGGAGCTTTCGAAATTCCATTCCACATTTGTATGGGATTATCATTTGCATTTACTATGCTTTTAATGATCGCTATCAGTATGGCTGGACCAAAAGTGAATCCAAAAGCATTCGAATTAGATACAGAAATGTTTAAATTAAAACCGCAAACTACTGTAATGATCGTAATCACCTTATTGGTTATTTTCGCTCTTTACGCTAAGTTCTGGTAGGAAAATATTATTGTTAGTTATGTGAAAAGTGTGAAGCTAAATTCGTTTAGTTTCACACTTTTTTTATGACATAAGTTACCATTCCCCAAATGATAAGTTGGTTTTCTTCAGTCACTTTTATGGGTTCGTAATTGGAATTTTCGGGCATAAGATACAAACAATCTTTTTCGACCTGAATTCGTTTTACGGTAAATTCGCCATCAATACAGCAAATCGCAATCTTATTGTTTTGGGGTTCCAGACTTCGGTCAACGACCAAAACATCTTTGTCATTGATTCCAGCATCAATCATTGAATTGCCTTTGACTTTGATATAGAATGTAGCCAAAGGATTTTCGCTTAACTCTTTATTTAAATCAATATTGGTTTCCATAAAATCGGCAGCAGGCGAGGGAAATCCCGCCGAAACACCTTCATTTATGTATGGAATCTGTATTTCACTTTCAAATTCAGGACGAAAGAAAGTTAGTTTTTGTTCTTTTTTTATAGACATTGTATTTCCAATATATCTTTAAACTTTGTAGTGTACTTTGGCGAAAGGTGATTCTGATTCATATTCCAGGTCAGACTTAAATTTTGGCTTGCCAATTTTACTTTGGTGTCACCAATTTTATGATTTAGTTTGTCCATCGCTTGCATTAAGGCTAAATGTTTAGGATTTTCTTCCTCAAATAATTGCATTTGCTTTTTGTTTTCGTCAATGAGCTCAGTCACAATAACACCCGCTTTTTTAAACTTAATACCTTCATTGCCTTGATGTAGTTTTTTTAACATAGCTACCGCAGCGTTCGAAATGGTTAAAGTTGATTGTGTAGCATAAGGCAAAGTTATAGCCATATTAAAATAATATTTTGAGGTTTGAACGGTATGTTTATCGACAACCAACATTACAATAATAGTGTGGCAACAGGAATTTTGTTTCCGTAATTTTTCGGAACAAACGGCAGCAAAAGTAGTTACCCGTTCCCGCAACAAATCAAAATCGGCTATTTGTTTAGGGAAGCTTCGGGTTGTAGCAATACTTTTCTTTTGTTCTTTAATAGGTTCCAAGTCTAAAACTGATTTTCCTTCCAATTCACATTTTAGACGTAAACCTACAACGCCCATTTCTCTTTTAATCCAAGCTTCATGCTGAGGTTGGATAAAATCCAGTGCGGTTTGTATTTTTCGAAGTTTGACCTTTTTTGTCATGCGATAACCAATACCCCAAACATCTTCAATTTTGGTCCACTTTAAAGCTTTAAGACGCTTTTCATCATTATCAATTACATAAACGCCTTGGGTTCTCTCTTGAAATTTCTTGGCGATATGATTAGCAATTTTAGATAAAGCTTTGGTTTCGGCAAAGCCAATGCATACTGGAAGACCCACCCATTTATGAATCCGCTTTTTCATTTGAAGACCATAATCATGATAGTCTGAAATGTCTAGACCATCAAAATTTAAGAAGGCTTCATCGATGCTGTAAATCTCGACATTTGGAGTGTACTGTTCTAAAATTGACATTACTCGATTGCTCAAATCGCCATATAGCGGATAATTGGAGGAAAATAAAGTGACCTTTTTTTCTTGCACCAAATCTTTAATCTTAAATGCTGGTGCGCCCATAGGAACTCCTGCTGCTTTGGCTTCATTACTTCTCGAAATCACGCAGCCATCATTGTTTGATAATATCGCAATAGGTTGACCGTTGAATTTCGGCTGAAAAACACGTTCGCAGGAAGCATAAAAATTATTACAATCGACTAAAGCATACATCTAGCAAAATTACGGAATCCCGCCGTATGCTTTTGGCAATCGAAAGTTAATTTTTGGAGCTGTTGATAAGTCACATAATTTAGCTTTATAGCATTTTTGAATTTTGCCTTTTTGCTGAATTAAGAAGATGCTTATTAATATTTAATGATTATTTCTTAAATAATTGATGATTATGAAATTTTGATTATTAAATATTGTCAATATAAAAAAAATAACTATACTTGTAGTCAAATTAACCATAAGAGTATTTTCCTTTTTTCAAATAGAATTTGTTTTGTGTTTTATAGGGTGAAATTTTGGGGTATTACTTAGAAAAATATTGTTTTAATCGATAAAATAACCAATCAAAAAAATACAGCGGATGCAATTATCACTGACCGATAAAATTATTGTAGTAACAGGAGGAGCTAAAGGCATTGGTTTAGGAATCGGTAAAGTGCTGGCCTCTGAAGGTGCTATTCCTTTTATTGTGGGGCGCAACGAAATCGATAATAAGGCTGTGGTACTGGCCATTGAAGCTGCAGGTGGAAAAGCGTTACAAGTAGTAGCTGATTTGACACGTCCTGCTGATTGCCAATTAGCAATTGATACTATTATTAAGCAATGTGGAAGAATTGATGGTTTGGTTAATAATGCCGGAGTCAATGATGGAGTAGGTTTAGAGAATGGAGATTATGAGTCTTTTATGGCTTCATTACACAAAAACTTAGTTCATTATTATTTGATGGCGCAATATGCTTTACCCTATTTGATTCAGAGTAAAGGAGCGATTGTGAATATTGGTTCCAAAACTGCCGATACTGGTCAAGGAGGTACTTCGGCTTATGCTGCTGCGAATGGAGGACGAAATGCTTTAACTAGGGAATGGGCAGTTGAATTATTAAAATACAATATTCGTGTTAATGCTGTAGTTGTAGCAGAATGTTTTACGCCATTGTATGAAACTTGGATTAATACATTTGAAAATAAAGAAGAAAAGTTAGCCTCAATAACCAGCAAAATTCCTTTAGGAAATCGCATGACCACAACGGAAGAAATTGCCAATATGGTTGCTTTTCTCTTGTCTGAAAAATCAAGTCACACTACAGGGCAAATTATATACGTCGATGGAGGTTATACCCATTTGGATAGAGCAATTTAGGAATAAGAGATATTTTAATTTATTTTAAAAGACAATATATATGACAAAATCCCCACCACAGGAAGTAGTAAATGAAGCGGTTTCCAACGGGAACAAAAGAATGCTATTCCCTTTTATTTTAGTAACAAGTTTGTTTTTCTTTTGGGGATTTGTGCATAATCTTGATCCTATCTTGATTCCTCATCTACGAAAAGCATTCAATCTTTCGGATTTAGAATCTTCTCTGATTGATTCTTCTGTCTTCATTGCCTATTTTGCTATGGCTTTGCCTGCAGGATATGTAATGCGAAAGTATGGTTATAAATCGGGTATTCTAATTGGACTACTTTTGTTTGGATTGGGTTCTATTTTATTTGTGCCTGCGGCTAATTCGTTGCAGTATATTTATTTCTTGGGAGCTTTATTTGTTATTGCCTGCGGACTTACATTTCTGGAAACAGCAGCCAATCCTTATGTGACTATTTTGGGTCCGGCTTCAACAGCAACCCGTCGATTGAATTTTTCACAATCGTTTAATGGTTTAGCGGCTTACATCGCTCCAGCGTATATCGGACCAATGATTCTGTCAGGCAAGAACTTGACAAAAACACAGATGGATGCTATGAATGCTCCAGAACTGCATGACTATCTTTTAGAAGAAGCATCAAGTGTAAAATTGCCGTATCTCGTTTTGGGTTTGATTATTCTTGTCGTAGCAGGGATTATTTATTTTACACCTATGCCTGATGTTAAAGACGAAGATAAAGAGGGAGTGGATGGTGCTAGTTTTACGGGAGCTTTGAAATCTATGAAATTGAGATGGGGTATTGTCGCTCAGTTTTTTTATGTAGGTGCTCAAGTATGTGTGGGTAGTTTTTTTATCAAAATGGCAACTACAACAGCAGGTTTAGGAGAAGAGGTGGCAGCAAAATATTTAGGTTTTTTTGGATTAGCATTTATGTTGGGCCGTTTTGCAGGAACTTTTATGATGCGCTATATTGATGCACAAAAATTGCTGATGACGTATGCCATAATCAATGTTTTATTATGTGTTTTGGTTATAAATGGAACGGGTATAATAGTGGTTTATGGACTTATAGCGATTGCTTTTTTTATGAGTATTATGTTTCCAACTATTTTTTCTATGGGTATTGAAGATTTAGGACATAATACAAAAATTGGTTCGTCCCTGATTGTTATGGCAATTGTAGGAGGCGCATTATTACCTCCAATGTTAGGAATGATTTCGGATAAAACGGGTAATATTCAAAACGGATATATCGTTCCGTTAATTTGTTTCTTAGTAATAATATTGTTTGCTTACACTAGAAGAAAAAATAGAATTTATAAATATGTTGGAAAATAAAATAAAAAGATTAGTGGTCAAAATGCATCCAAAAGATAACGTTTTGGTAGTATTAACGGATTTGCAAAAAGGAGATGCAATTGTTTTTGAATCCGAAGAATATATTTTGAAGGAAACCATTAAGGCTAAGCATAAGTTTTATATGAATGATATGCCTGCTAATTCCGAGGTAATTATGTACGGTGTTTTGGTTGGAAAAGTGCAATGTGATGTAAGTAAAGGAAGTTTGATGACTACCGAAAATCTTAAACATGCCGCAGAACCTTATGCATATAAAGAAAGCAATTTTTCATGGAAAGCTCCTGACGTTTCTAAATACAAGGATAAAACATTTAAAGGATATAAAAGAAAAGACGGTCGTGTGGGAACAGCTAATTATTGGTTGTTTGTTCCGACTGTTTTTTGTGAAAATCGAAATTTGGATGTCATCCGCGAAGCGTTGCATAATGAACTGGGGTATTCTGTGAGTGATAAATATACTCAATTCACACATCAGCTATTGAAAAGCTATCAAAGCGGAGAGGATATGAATGCTGTCGATTTGCAATTGATGCCAACCAATGTTACAAATCGGGTTTTTAAAAATGTAGATGGAATAAAATTTCTTAATCATCAGGGAGGTTGTGGTGGTACGCGTCAGGATGCTGCAACATTGAGTGCTTTATTGGCTTCGTATGCTAATCATCCCAATGTGGGCGGAATTACGGTTTTGAGTTTGGGTTGTCAGCATTTACAGGTACAGGATTTTATAAATGATGTTAAAAAACAAAATCCAGACTTTGATAAACCGTTGTTTGTTTTTGAACAGCAACAAACGGAAAGTGAAGAGGTATTGGTAGCCAATGCTATTAAAAAAACCTTCCAAGGTCTAATAGAAATCAATCAATATGAAAGAACTGATGCTCCTTTAAGTGAATTATGTATCGGTGTGAAATGTGGAGGAAGTGATGGTTTTAGTGGAGTTTCTGCAAATCCAGCTGTAGGTTATACTTCGGATTTGGTAGTAGGCTTAGGAGGAAAAATTTTGTTAGCAGAATTTCCCGAATTGTGTGGTGCCGAACAAGACTTAATTGATCGATGTGTTTCTGAAGAAACAGCTCATAAATTTATAAATTTGATGGAGTCGTACGATGCTTTGGCGCATAAAGTGGGTTCAGGATTTCACATGAATCCATCGCCAGGAAATATAAAAGACGGTCTGATTACAGATGCTATTAAAAGTGCAGGAGCAGCCAAAAAAGGGGGAACCTCGCCAGTAGAAGATGTACTTGATTATACTGAATTAGTAACAAAATCTGGATTGAGTTTAGTATGTACTCCAGGAAATGATGTAGAAGCTACTACTGGAAAAGCTGCATCTGGAGCTACTTTGATTTTGTTTACTACTGGTCTGGGAACACCGACAGGAAATCCTGTTTGTCCAGTTATAAAAGTGGCAACCAACTCGGTTTTAGCAACTAGAATGAGTGATATTATCGATATAGATTGTGGTCCAATAATAAGCGGTGAAAAATCCATTGAAGAAATGGGAGAAGAAATTTTAGACTATTGTATAAAAGCTGCCAGTGGCGAAATTATTCCTAAAGCAGTACAATTAAATCAAGATGATTTTATTCCTTGGAAAAGAGGAGTGTCACTTTAAGCGGTAAGTAGGGAAGAGTAAGTTGTAAATCAGGATTCAAAAATTATAAATATCAAAACATGTTTTCTTTAAAAAACAAAAAAGCAATTATAACGGGTGGCGGCAGCGGAATAGGGAAAGCAATTTCGGTATTGTTTGCAAAACATGGAGCGGAAGTACATGTTTTGGAACTTTCATTGGAAAGTGCTCAAACTACAGTTGATGAAATAAATGGCAACGGAGGTAAAGTGTTTGCCCATGCTTGTAACGTAGCCAATCAGCAAGAAGTACTTGCAACATTTGAAAAAATAGGGTATATTGATATTCTTGTGAATAATGCAGGAATTGCACATGTGGGTAAAGTAGACACTACTTCAGAGTCAGATTTTGAACGCATTATGAACGTAAATGTGAAAGGAGTATACAATTGTTTGCATGCTTCAATACCACAATTTAGGAAATCGGGTGGGGGAGTGATTCTGAATATGGCTTCTATTGCTTGTTGGGTTGGAATTCCAGATCGATTTGCTTATTCAACTGCTAAAGGAGCTGTAATGGCAATGACTTTATCGGTAGCGAAAGATTATATTAATGAGAACATTCGTTGCAATTCGATTTCTCCTGCACGGGTTCATACACCTTTCGTAGACGGATTTATCAATAAAAATTACCCTGGAAAGGAAGCCGAAATTTTTGATAAATTATCCAAATCACAGCCAATTGGTCGTATGGGGAAACCAGAAGAGGTAGCTACTTTAGCTTTATTTCTTTGTAGTGAAGAATCTTCTTTTATCACGGGTTCGGATTACCCAATTGATGGAGGTTTTATAAATTTGAATAATTAAAAGATACAATAATACTTAAATATTAAATAGAATATGAAACTAATACGATTCGGAGAAGCCGGAAAAGAAAAACCAGGTCTTTTAATTAATGATAAGCGAATAGATGTTTCGTCTATAGTTGCCGATTATAATGAATCTTTTTTTGAAAATAATGGAATTGAAAAACTGCAAGAA
The DNA here is from genome assembly GCF_002813295.1 of Flavobacterium sp. 5. Lineage (NCBI taxonomy): Bacteria > Pseudomonadati > Bacteroidota > Flavobacteriia > Flavobacteriales > Flavobacteriaceae > Flavobacterium > Flavobacterium sp. 5. The sequence continues at coordinate 1,842,746 of NZ_PHUE01000001.1, read as the reverse complement.
GCTTTAAAAAATAATACTTCATTTCCAGAAGTAAGCAATGAAGTTCGATTGGGATCCCCTGTGGCAAGACCTTCAAAACTTATTTGTATTGGTCTTAATTATGTGGATCATTGCGAAGAAACTGGAGCTGCTATTCCTGCCGAACCAATTATCTTTTTTAAATCGACTACTTCATTATGCGGTCCCGATGATAATTTGATAATTCCAAAAGACAGCCAAAAAACAGATTGGGAAGTTGAGTTGGCTTTTGTAGTGGGTAAAAAAGCAAGTTATGTTTCAGAAGCTGATGCTTTAAATTATGTAGCCGGTTATTGTTTGCTTAACGATTATAGCGAAAGAGAGTATCAGTTAGAACGTGGAGGGCAATGGACAAAAGGAAAAGGATGCGATACTTTTGCACCTCTTGGACCTGTTTTAGCAACTCAAGACGAGGTTGCCGATGTTAATAATTTATCGATGTGGCTAACTGTGAATGGGAAGAAATTCCAAAACAGCAATACTTCGAATTTGATTTTTAAAATTCCATTTTTAGTGCATTATCTTAGTCAGTTTATGACACTTTTACCTGGCGATGTAATTAGTACAGGAACACCTCCAGGTGTTGGTTTGGGAATCAAACCTGAACCAATATATGTAAAAGAAGGTGATATAATTGAATTAGGAATTGAAGGTTTAGGGACAAGCAAACAATTAGCTGTCGCTTATTCTTAAAACTCAAATCTAAATAGCAAAAAATCTGCTGAATCTGCGTGCTAATTTTTAATCAATTTAAAGCAGATTCGACAGATTAAAATTAATTGCTTCTTTAAATTAAGATCTAACATATGAAAATCGATAGTCATATTCATTTTTGGAAATACCATTCAGTGAAAGAAGCTTGGATTACGGATACTATGAAAGTGATTCAACGCGATTTTTTGCCCAATGATATTACTCCAATTTTGAAAGCAAATGCTATCGAAGGTTGTATTGCGGTTCAAGCCGATCAGAGTGAAACTGAAACGCATTTTTTATTGCAATTGGCTGATGAAAATGATTTTATAAAAGGAGTGGTGGGTTGGATTGATTTTAAAATACGAAATTTAGAAGAGCGTTTGGAGTATTTCTCTCAATTTAAAAAACTGAAAGGTTTCAGACATATAGTCGAAGCAGAATCAGATGCTGATTTTTTATTAAATGCCGACTTTTGTAACGGTATAGCTAAGTTAGCCAAGTATAATTTTACGTATGATATTTTGGTTTCAGCAGCGCAGTTAAAAACTGTTGTAACATTTGTAGAAAAATTTCCAAAGCAGGCATTTGTTATTGATCATTTGGCAAAACCAAATATTAAAAATGCTGATTTCTTGATTTGGGAAACCGAAATAAAAAAAATAGCCGCTTATCCCAATGTGTTTTGCAAAGTATCAGGATTGGTTACTCAAGCCGATTGGAATCATTGGAAGAAAGAAGACTTTGACTATTATCTGGATGTTGTTACTACTGCATTTGGTATTGAGCGCTTGCTCTTTGGAAGTGATTGGCCTGTTAGTTTATTGGCGGCAAGTTATGATCAATCAACCACAATTCTTCGAGATTATTACAGTCGTTTTTCTCTAGAAGAACAAGATGCTTTTTGGGGAAATAATGGGATGCGTTTTTACAATATATAAATATTTTAAGAGGATTTTTCTATTTAATTAGGAAGTAGTAATCATTAAAATGTTATCTCAATTAACTTTTCTTAATAAAGTATAAGTATTTGAGTTAACATTTTGAAAGTTAGGTTTATCCATAAATACTGTCAAATTAGAGATAAAATAATAGCTTAAGAAATATTTAAAGCTATAAGTGTTAAATGTTTCACTATTTTTTTGCAAACTAAATAAATATCTGTACACTTGTAGTCAAATTAACCATAAGTAGTTGGTTTATTTTTGAAATAAATTATATGTTATCACTGGGCAATATATTTGAGAGTAATTGAAGTTAAAGGATTTTTTATTTCAAGAATTAAATGATAAATAACAAGTATTTCAATTGTTAAGTTGGAATGTATGTTAATATTTTAAAAGAGAGTTTTGGTTAGTTATTGGAAACTCTGACCCGATAGTCTGATTAACTATCGGGTCTTTTTTTATAATTTAAAATGCTAAGTTGTAAATTGAGTTTTTACACTAAAACTCAAAGTTGAAGCCTTTTTGGGTTAGCTTTTTATAAATTTCTGAGTCGAATTTATATAATTTTGCTGCTCTATGTGAAACATCTTGTTGTTTTTCATCCAATCCAACTAATAATTTCATGTGTAGAATTTTTCGACGAAAATTTGATTTTTCTAATTCAATGCCTAATATTTCTTCATAGAGATGCATGAGTTGTAATAAAGTAAATTTTTCGGGTAGCAAATTAAAGCCTATAGGAGCTTGACGAACCCTATTTTGTAAGTGTACTAAACTAAATTCTAAAATTTCGTTATGATCAAATATTAAATCAGGAATGTCATTAATTTTGTGCCATTTTGCTTCTCTTACTGTTAAGCTGGCTTTTATGTTATAATCTTCTCTATTTATTAAAGTGTAGTAACCGATGGTAACTACTCTTCTTTCGACTACACGTTTTGGGTTAGTAAAAGCCTTCAATTGTTCTAAATAGATATTATCCATACTAGTTAGCTCGTACAATATTCGTTGAGCAGCATCATCTGAACTTTCTTCTTTTTGTAACCATCCACCAAGTAGTCCCCATTTCCCAATACTTTCACCTTCGGCATGCTGAACTAAAAGAACTTCTAGACTTTCTTTATTAAAACCAAATATTACACAATCGATTGTGATACCGTCGACTGCTATTTTCTTGTTTTCTGTGGCTACTTCGATTATCAATTTAGTTTTGTTGTTTTAGAATGGAAAATATAAATTTTGTTTTTAAAGTAAATTTTTAAAACTCAAAATTAAATCCTTTTTGGGTCAGCTTCTCATAAATTGCTGGGTCAAATTTATATAATTGCGCTGCACGATGCGAAACATCTTTTTGCTTTTCATCTAATGCAACTAACAATTTCATGTGTAGAATTTTTCTACGGAAATTAGATTTATCCATCTCAATTCCTAGAATTTCTTCATATAAATGCATGAGTTGTAGTAAAGTAAATTTTTCTGGTAGTAAATTAAAACCTAATGGAGCTTGGCGTACTCTATTGCGAAGATTTTTTATACTATAGTCAAGAATTTCATTATGGTCATATATTAATTTTGGAATCTCATTAATTCTATACCATTTTGCATCCGAAGCTGTAAAACCAGCTTTAATGTCGTAATCTTCTCTTTTTACCAAAGCGTAATAACCTATAGTAATAACCCTTCTTGTAGGGAAACGATCTGGTTCTCCAAAGGCTTTTAGCTGTTCAAGGTAAATATGATCCATTCCTGTAAGTTCAGCTAGTAATCGATGAGCTGCATTATCGGTGCTTTCTCTTTTTTTTATCCAGCCCCCAGGTAAGCCCCATTTTCCTTTACTAATACCTTCGCCATGTTCTACCAAAAGGACTTCTAGAATTCCGTTGTCAAACCCAAATATAACACAGTCAATTGAAACGGCATTCATGGATGATTGCTCTGTCATTTGTATCAAATCCTGTTCGTTATTTTTTTCTCCCATTACATTGTGAAATTTGGTACTAAATTAATTTTTTTTTTAAAAGCTACAGTACTTGTCTTAATAAATCTTTAAAATAATTACAACTATGTGTTAAAGTGCTTTTTTAATACTTTTTTGATTTGTTTGGTATTAAATAACTAACAATCAGACTCAATAAGTACTTAAAGTTGCTATAAATTCTATTTTAAAAGACCTTACTAGTATAGAAATCAATAAATATTGACCGTTTTTTTTATCAATAACAAATATTTAATCTCAATATTTTGTTAATATCAAAAAAACGTTGTACACTTGTAGTCAAATTAACCATAACGTTATGGTTTGTTTGACCAAAAGTATGAAAAACAATATTAAGCTACTCATATAATACTAAGATTATGTTTTTTTTAGGAATCGATTTAGGGAGTTCGTCTATAAAATTATCGGTATTTGATGCAGATAAGGGAACTACTGTTGCCTCGGTAACTGTCCCTGAATTTGAAATGGATATCATAGCTCCCAAATTTGGATGGGCTGAACAAGATCCAAATAAGTGGTGGGAATACGTAAAAAATGGTATTCAAATTCTTGGTGCAAAACAGCATATAGACTTAAAAAAGATTGTTGGAATCGGGATTGCCTATCAAATGCATGGTTTGGTTTTAACGGATGAAAATATAAATCCTGTTCGTTCCTCTATCATCTGGTGTGATAGTAGAGCGGCAAGTATTGGAAATGAAGTTTATGATAGAATGGGTCATGAATCCTGTCAGCAACAAATTCTTGGAACTCCTGGGAATTTTACAGCTTCCAAATTAAAATGGGTTCAAACTAATGAACCAGAGGTATTTCAAAAAGCGGTTTACATGATGCTTCCTGGCGATTTTATAGCTGCAAGACTATCAGGGAAAGCACAAATAAGTACTTCGGGCTTATCGGAAGCCGCTTTGTGGAATTTCTCAAAAGGAACTTTGGCAACCGAAGTTATGGAGGCTATGGAGCTTCCTCTAAATAAAATCCCTGAAATAGTACCCAACTTTGGATATCAAGCTACAATTCATGCTGATGTAGCATCAGAGTTAGGATTGAATTCAGACGTTAAAATTACATACCGAGGTGGCGATCAACCTAATAACGCTATGTCATTGAATGTATTAAAACCAGGAGAAATTGCTACTACAGCTGGTACTTCGGCCGTAGTATATGCTGTGAGTAATCAGGATGTTTATGACAAAGAAAATCGTATCAATACTTTTTTACACGTCAATAATACTGAAAGTCAAAAAAATAACGGCGTAATGTTATGTATCAATGGTTCTGGAATTTTATACCAATGGTTGCGTAAAATTATGTCTGTAGATAGAACCAATTTAATCGCTTACGATTCTCTTAATGCCGAAGCGGCAAAAGTAGCAGCAGGAAGTAATGGATTGCGTTTTTATCCTTTTGGGAATGGGGTGGAACGTATTTTTAATAATAAAAATGTCAATTCAGGAATTCAAAATCTAAACTTTAATATTCATCAATCTGGTCATCTTATCCGTTCGGCTTGCGAAGGAATTGTGTTTGCTATGAATTATGGTTTTGATGTTATGAAATCGGTGGGAGCATCTGGTGAAATAGTAAGAGCTGGTAATGCAAATCTGTTTTTGAGCCCTGTATTTAGAGAAATATTCACCAATACTACACAAACTACATTAGAATTATATAACACTTCTGGTTCTGAAGGAGCGGCGCGAGGAGCAGCTTATGGTTTTGGTTATTATGCTTCTTTGGAAGAGGCTTTTGAAGGTTTAAAATGTATAGAAAGAGTTGAGCCTAATCCTATGCTGACTTCCCAGTATCAGGAAATATACCAAGAATGGAAAAATAATATTAAAATAGAATTATAATAATGAGTACAACAACAACACAACCGTATTTTAAAAACATCGATACCATAAAATTTGAAGGTAGAGAAAGTACTAATCCATTAGCTTTCAAATGGTATGATGCCAATCGCGTAGTAGCTGGTAAAACTTTAAAAGAACATTTACGTTTTTCTATGGCTTACTGGCATACGTTATGTAACAAAGGAGGAGATCCTTTTGGAGCTGGAACAGAAACATTTGAGTGGGATAAAAGCGAAGATGTTATTCAGCGTGCCAAAGATAAAATGGATGCCGCTTTTGAGTTTATGACCAAACTAGGTATACCGTATTATTGTTTTCATGACATTGATATGGTAGACGATGCTCCTACTTTGGAGGAGTTTGAACAACGTGTAAAAGCTTTGGTTGCTTACGCAAAAATCAAGCAAGAAGAAAGTGGAATCAAATTGTTATGGGGAACTTCAAACTTATTTAGCAATCCTCGCTATATGAATGGAGCTTCTACAAACCCAAATTTTGATGTAGTAGCTTATGCAGCAGCTCAAGCCAAAATTGCAATTGATGCAACGATTGCTTTAGGTGGTGAGAATTATGTGTTTTGGGGAGGTAGAGAAGGATATATGAGTCTTTTGAATACTGATATGAAAAGAGAACTTGATCACATGGGACGTTTCTTGACTATTTGTAGAGATTATGCTCGCAAACAAGGATTTAAAGGAACTTTCCTTATTGAGCCAAAACCAATGGAGCCTATGAAACATCAATATGATTTTGATGCGGCTACAACTCTAGGATTTCTTAATAAACACGGGCTTCAAAATGATTTCAAATTGAATTTGGAAGTGAATCACGCAACGCTTGCAGGGCACTCTTTCGAACATGAATTACAAGTAGCTGTTGATGCTGGAATGTTAGGAAGTATTGATGCAAATCGTGGTGATTACCAAAACGGTTGGGATACAGATCAATTCCCTGTTGATGTTTTTGAAATTGCACAATCTATGTTGGTTATTTTAGAAGGTGGTGGAATTCAAGGTGGTGGAATAAACTTCGATGCAAAAGTAAGAAGAAACTCAATCGATATAGAAGATAAATTCATTGCACATATTGCTGGAATGGATGTTTTTGCCAGAGGTCTTATCTGTGCAGATCATATTTTAAAGAATACAAATTATAAAGGATTACGTTCTGAACGTTACGGTTCGTTTGACGCTGGAAATGGTGCTAAGTTCGAAAAAGGAGAATTTTCTTTGGAAGATCTAAGTGTTATTGCACGTGCAAACGGAGAGCCTAAACCAATTAGTGGTAGACAAGAATTATTTGAACAAATTATTTCGAATGCGTATTAATTAGATTAAAAATTACTAACAACAAATTTAACCAAATTATTAATTATTATGAAAAGCAATTACTGTATTAAACCAACAATGCTCCAGTTTTGCATGGTGCTGTTGCTTACTGTATTTTCGTTGCAGTCTGGTTTTGCTCAAGAGCAATCTAGAACTGTAAGCGGAAATGTAAAATCGACAGGAGATGGCATGGCAATTCCTGGTGCTACTATTACAATTCAAGGAACACAAACATCAACATCGACTGATTTCGATGGAAAATACAAATTAGAGGCAAAAACGGGAGACATAATGGTAGTAAGTTTTATGGGATTTAGAACCCAAAAGATTACCGTAGGACCCCAAAACACAATTAATGTTTCTTTACAAACCGAAGTAGCAGACCTTAAAGAGGTTGTAGTTATAGGATATGGTTCAATGAAGAAAAAATTGGTAACAAATGCTGTTACTCAGGTTAGTGGAGAAGCTCTTGCAAAGACAAATACTGCAAATGCACTTCAAGCACTTCAAGGACAAGCTGCCGGACTTCAAATTACTTCTACTTCAGGGCAACCAGGAGAAGGTTTGAACGTGGTTATTAGAGGAGTAGGTTCTACTGCGGGTAGTAGCCCTCTTTATGTTGTAGACGGGATACTTACAAGTGATATATCTTATTTAAGTAATTCTGATATTGAAAATATTTCTGTTTTAAAAGATGCTGCTTCTGCTGCTATTTATGGGTCGCAAGCTTCTAATGGGGTTATTTTGGTAACAACAAAGAAAGGGAAGCGCGGTCAAGCAGGGAAAATTACTTTTGATCAATATTATGGTTTACAATCGGTAGCTAGAAAGGTAGATTTATTAGATGCAACAGAGTATGCTACTATTTTAAATGAAGCAGCAGTAAACTCAGGTAGAGCTCCTTATTTTTCTAATGCTCAAATTGCCTCATTAGGAAAAGGAACAGATTGGATGAATCAAATGTTGGTTGACAATGCTGCCACTAAAAATTTCGCATTCGGTGCTTCAGGTGGTTCAGATAATTCCGTTTATTCTACTTCATTGTCTTATTTAGGACAAGAAGGAGTTGTAGGAGGTAAAGATTTATCAAATTATGAGCGTTATAATTTTAGATTCAATTCAGAGCATAAATTATATAAGGATGTTGTTACTTTAGGTGAAAATTTAAGTTTTGCTTATATTGATAAAAATGGTATTGGTGTTGGTAATCAATATAATAACTCTCTAAGAAGTGCTTTTCAAACAACACCATTATTGCCAATGTATGATGAGAATGGTAATTATTTTGATACCTCAAATACTACAAGTGCAGAACCTTGGTTAAATGGTGTTGCAAATCCTTATGCAACAATGGTTTATAACAATCAAAATGAATCTAATAATCAAAAATTATTAGGGAATGTTTATTTGCAAATTGAACCAATAAAGAATCTAACGGTTAAAACTACTTTGGGTATTGACTATTATGCTGGTGAGAATCATTCTTATTCTCCAGAATATCAATTATCTATTTATGCTTTTAGTAGGTTTGATAAAGTTTTTCAAAGCATGAATAAGGGAAAAACCCTTACATGGGACAACTTAGCAACTTATAAGTTTAATGTTGCTGAAAATCATCATTTTGAAACGATGCTGGGTACATCTTCTATTAATTACGATGGAACTTCTATGGCGACTACAAATGCGGACGCAGTTTATAGTGATTTAGATCACGCTTGGTTGGATAATACAACTAATAAAGATGGGTCTAAAATTTCATTGAATGGTCAAAAAAGTGAGACTAAAAGGATGTCTTATTATGGAAGATTAAATTATGATTATAAAGAAACGTATTTGATTAATGCTACCTTTAGAATGGATGGATCTTCTGTTTTTTCTAAGGAAAACCAATGGGGTTATTTTCCTTCAGTATCTGCTGGTTGGGTTGCATCAAATGAAGGATTCTTGAAAGATTCTAAAGCAATTAATTTTCTTAAATTAAGAGCGAGCTGGGGACAAGTTGGAAATCAAAATGCAAGGGCTTTTCAATATTTATCACCAATAAAAACAAATTATACTAATTATATTTTTGGTAATGTTGAAGGTGCAAATGCTCTTACACCTGGAGCTTATCCTAATAGATTAGCAAATCCTGATTTGAAATGGGAAACTTCAGAACAAATTGATTTAGGTTTTGATGCTAAATTTTTAGATAATGCCTTAAGTGTTACTTTTGATGCATACCAAAAAACAAATAAAGATTGGATAATTTTAGCGCCAGTATTGGCTACTGCAGGTGCTGATGCTCCTTATATTAATGGTGGAGATGTAGTTAATAAAGGTTTGGAATTGTCATTACAATACCAAAATAAAATTGGAGAATTTAATTATAGCGTTAGTGCAAATGGTGCTTATAATGAAAACAAAGTGGGTAAAATACCTGCTGAGGGAGGAATTATTCACGGATTGACCGCTGAGCTTTATGATAATTCTGGTGAATTTTATAGAGCAGAAAACGGGCATCCGTTAGGTTATTTTTGGGGATATAAAACTGGAGGTGTTTTTCAAAATCAAGAACAAATTGATAACTATAAATCTGCAAACGGGGTAGTTTTACAACCTAGTGCAGCTCCTGGTGATCTTATTAAGGTAAATACTAATGGAGATGATAAAATTGATGCTACTGATAAAACAGAAATTGGAAAACCAAATCCAGATTTTACATATGGTTTTACTTTATCGACTAGTTATAAAGGTTTTGATTTTACTGCAATGGCAAATGGTGTAGCAGGAAACCAAATTGTACAATCGTATAGAAATCAATCAGGTACTTATGGAAACTATACAACAGCTATATTAGACCGTTGGCATGGTGAGGGTACTTCTAATACAATGCCAAGAGTTACAGAAGACAATAAAAATTTCACAGATTTCACAGATTTGTATATTCATGATGGTGATTTCTTAAGAATCAGTACAGTGACTTTAGGATATGATTTTGCAAAAATGAAACAAGCAAAACCATTTTTTGCAAGCCAATTTAGACTTTACTTTTCAGTATTAAATCTATATACGTTTACAAAGTATAATGGTATGGATCCTGAAATTGGATTCGGGTCTTCAGATAATGATCAAAAATTTTCTTCAGGTGTTGATGTAGGATACTACCCAAGACCAAGAACATTCATGATGGGATTAAATGTTAAACTTTAATAAATAAAATAATGAAAAATACATATTTATATATTTTCTGTTTGAGTTTATTGTGCCTGAGTTCTTGTAGTTTAGAAACAGAACCTCTAACGCAACAAACAGATACAAACTTTTACAAAACTACAGCTGATGCTGTTTCAGCATTAGCAGGTTGTTATGATGGATTACAAGTAGCTACAGGTGCTAGCGGAAAGGGAATTCCAGTGATCAGTGAAATAATGTCTGATGATTGTTTTGGTGGAACTGGTGCTTCAGATGGTTATGATTATGCAGCAATAGACGAGTTTGATATAACCCGCGCTCCTTCTGAAGTAGATATGCTTAATACTAATTGGATTGCTTATTATAAAGCGATTTATCGTTGTAATGTTTTCTTGATGAAAATGGATCAAATTGATTGGAAAGGGGATACAGCTTTAAGAAATACTTACGAGTCTGAAACTAAGTTTATAAGAGCCTATATTTATTTTGAAATGGTACGTTTATGGGGTTATGTGCCTTTACTAACAGTACCTTCTGCTCAAAATATTCCACAAGCTGATCCAGATGAGGTCTATAAAGTTATTGCAGAAGATTTAGTATTTGCTTCAAATAATTTGCCTTCGACAGGATACAGTGCTACAGTTAATGGACATGCTACTAAGTGGGCTGCAAAATCTTTATTAGGACGTGTTTATTTGTATTATACTGGATATTATGGGAAAAATGATTTAGTTGGTGTGGTAACTAAAGCTCAAGCTCTAGGGCATTTAGAAGATGTTATTACCTCTAGTGGTCATGGTCTAGTTGATGATTTTTCTACTTTATGGCCAGCAGCTTCAGTTGCTAATTATGCTGGAGAAAGTAATAAAGAAAATGTGTTTTCTATAAAATATACATACACTAGTGATTATAACGGAAATATTGATGGTAATGCTTGGATGATAATGTTTGGAATGAGAGAGTTTTCTTCTTATCCTTATGCTCATGGTTGGGGAGTAACCGTAAATTCAAAATTATGGAATGCTTACGATGTTAATGATACAAGAAGAGTTGCAACTGTAATTGGTGTAGCTGAAGAAAATATTCCATTTGACAAATTAAACAGTCAAAGAGAATATACTGGGTATTATAACAAAAAATATTCTCCAATGATTGATGAGAATGGAATAGAACTTCCTATTAAAATGGGTAGTGCATTTTGGGATATCAGCCAATTTCAAGATTATACTGTAATTAGATATGCAGATGTTTTGTTAATGGCTGCCGAATTAGGAAGTGGGAATGCTCAAGCCTATTTTGATGAAGTTAGACAAAGAGCCTATAAAGCTAGTTTTACAACTTTACCAGTAACTCAAGATAATATAATGAAAGAAAGACAGTTAGAATTTGCTCTTGAGGGTGTTAGATATTGGGATTTATTGCGTCAAGGGATTGGTATAGCTTCTTCAACTATTGCAGAAACTACGACCTTATTAAGTGGTGGAGTTGCTGGTACAAAAACTATTACGGCTGCTAAAATCCAAGCTACAAAGGGACTTCAACAAATTCCTAATACTCAAATCACTTTATCTGGTGGAGTTTTAAAGCAAAATGCTGGTTGGTAATTTTAACTAAAAATTTAAAAAAATGAAAAAGACTAAATTATTAATTACATCATTTTTGATGTTAATGGTACTAGTATTAGTGCCATCTTGTTCACCTGATACCTATTCTCTAGACGATACGATGGATAAATCGGATGTAGCTTTTGATGTTACGCAGGATTTTGTAACTAATCCTGGAGGGAATGTTGTAAAGTTGAAAAATTTAACGCCGGGTGTTATTCCTTATTGGAGTTATACTGATAGCAAAGGCAATGAGTTAGGACATTCTAATTTGAGTGAAACTACTATTTCGTTACCATTTGCTGGTACGTATAATATAAGCCTTAGAGTTTTTGAACAAGGGGGGTCAGTGACTTCCACAAAAACAATAACAGTTGCTGAAAATGATACAAGTTTATTTAACGATCCAAGATGGAATTTACTAACTAATGGAGTTAATGGTAAAACATGGGTTATGTATATGACCGCACCTCTAGAATTTCTTGGAAAACCTGCATCTTATCAAAATATTGCCGTAAGTGGTCATGGTTGGTGGCCAAATCTTTCTGATATTTCTTGGGCAGGTTTGGAAAATAAAGATTGGGGAGAAATTACTTTTGATCTTAACGGAGGTTATAATGTTTCAGTAAAACAAACAGATCCAGCTACTGGAAGTACTGTACAACAAACTAAAACAGGAACCTTCAATTTAAGTTTGACAGAAGGTTCAACAAATGACAGAATTGGTTTTAACGGAGGAACAGAAATGTTGCATCCAAATGAGGCAAGCTACTTTAGTTCTTCATTTAGTTTTACTAATGTTCAGATTGTAGAACTTACTGAAACCACATTGGCTATCCTTGCGATTAGAGCAGACAAAGATTATATGATTTATCATTTTGTAGTAAAATAAGCTTAGAATTCATTTAATTTTTGAATAGAAATTTATTTGAGATTATGCGTTATCAAGAGTTAGTAGTCATATACTACTCTTGATTGCATATTCAAAAAGAATAGGTATTTAAAATTAGAATATAGATTAAAAAAATATTTTAATGTGCCGGTAGGTTAATACTTATCGGTACTTTAATTATACTTAAGGACATTATAATTTTATAAAAATGAAATATTTAAGCAATTTTATTCATGGATTAGTTCTCTTTGTGATTACAATTTTAACGGCGTCATGCAATAGAAATGAGACAGATTTTAGTTCTAGAAAAGTAACTTTCAATAATGATTGGAGTTTTCATTTAAATGACAGTTTAAAAGATAAAGATACTATCAGTAATGCAACAGTTTGGAGAACTTTAAATGTTCCTCATGACTGGGGTATCGAAGGAAAGTTTGACGAAAAAAGTCCTGCAGGTTATGGAGGCGGAGCGCTTACTGGCGGATTAGGCTGGTACAAAAAAACATTTAAAGTGTCTGCAGCTGACAGCACAAAAGTAACATCAATCATTTTTGATGGTGTTTACAAAGACAGCGAAGTATGGATTAATGGACATTATTTAGGTAAACGTCCAAATGGATATATTGGTTTTCAATATGATATGTCTCAATATTTAAATTATGGAGACAAAAACAACGAAATAATTGTTAAGGTTGACAATTCAAAACAACCGAACTCACGTTGGTATTCTGGTTCAGGAATTTTTAGAAATGTCTGGATAGAAACCACAGATAAATTACACGTGGGGCAATGGGGAACTTATGTTACCACTCCAAAAGTTACTGTCGAAAAAGCTTCAGTAAATCTTGAAACTACGATTCAAAATCAAAACTCAGTTTCAAAAAAAGCAATAGTAACTACTACTATTTTCAAAGAAGACACTAAAGTAACTTCGGTTACCCAAAATATAACAATTGTTGCAAACGCAAATCAAACAATCAAACAGGAAACACAGGTAGAATCTCCGGTTTTATGGTCTGTTGAAAAACCAGAATTGTACACAGCAGTTACCGAAATTTCGGTTGATGATAAAATTGTTGATCAATATAAAACCAGTTTCGGAATCAGAGATTTCAAATTTGATGTAAACAAAGGTTTTATTTTAAATGGAAAACAAGTTAAAATAAAGGGAGTTTGTATGCACCATGATTTAGGTCCGTTAGGTTCTGCAATTAATACACGAGCTATCGAACGTCAGTTGGAAATCTTGAAAGAGATGGGTGTAAACGGAATCAGAACTTCGCACAATCCACCAGCTCCTGAGCTTTTAGACCTTTGTGATAAAATGGGTTTCATCGTTATGGACGAAGCTTTTGATATGTGGAAACAAACCAAAACAAAATATGATTATGCTAATGATTGGGACAAATGGCATAAAAAAGATTTAATCGATCAATTGCTTCGCGATCGCAATCACCCATCTGTTTTTATATGGAGTATTGGTAATGAAATTCCAGAACAATGGAGTGAAACAGGAGTTACAATTGCAAAAGAATTAGTTGCTATCACCCGTCAATATGATAAAACTCGCCCAATTACGGCAGCTATGAATCCGCCAGTTAACATGAATATTGACGAAGTAACTTTGCAATTTGATAAGGCTAAAACGTATTTTAATTCTATAGCAAAATCTGGTGTTTTAGATATTATTGGTTACAATTATGCACATCAAACTTATGAGTATCATCAAAAGAATTTCCCTGGAAAATCTTTCATTGCTACCGAAACAACTTCAGCTTTGGAAACTCGTGGATATTATGATGTAAAGTCCGATGATATTAAAAAATGGCCAGTACGATGGGATTTAAAATTCACAGAAGGAAATCCAGGCAATACAGTATCAGCTTACGATCAAGTGCAGGCGCCTTGGGGTTCTACACACGAAGCTACTTGGAAAGTAATCAAAAAACATGATTTCCTTTCAGGAATGTACATCTGGACTGGTTTCGATTATATTGGTGAACCAACTCCTTATGAGTGGCCATCTATTAGTTCGTATTTCGGAATTGTAGATTTAGCTGGTTTCCCAAAAGACGTTTATTATATGTACCAAAGTGAATGGACTGATAAAACGGTTCTTCATATTTTTCCACATTGGAATTGGAAAGCTGGACAAACTGTAGACGTATGGGCCTACTACAATAATGCTGATGAGGTTGAATTATTCTTAAACGGAAAATCAGTTGGTATTCGAAGCAAAAAAGGAGACGACTTACATGTAATGTGGAAAGTTCCTTTTCAGTCAGGAACTTTAAAAGCCATTTCCCGTAAAAACGGAAAAACAGTTTTAGAGTCTGAAATCAGAACAGCAGGCAACCCAGCAACTTTAAAGTTAACAGCAGATAGAAGTACAATCAAAGCTGATGGAAATGACTTGTCATTTGTAACTGTAGATATTTTGGATGCAAACGGAACTTTAGCTCCAACTGCGAATAATGAAATTAATTTTTCAGTAACAGGAAATGGAAAAATCGTCGGAGTTTGTAGCGGTGATCCAGTAAGTCATGAATCGTATAAAGGTTCTAAACACACAGCTCTTAACGGAAAATGTTTGGTTATTGTTCAGTCAACTACTAAAGGTGGAAGAATTGAATTAACAGCTAAAGCAAATGGATTAAAACAAAATACAATCGTAATTACAGCAGAATAAACACAACTTAAACAACCTAAAATAAACTCAATGAAAAAAATACAAATAGCTTCCGTATCACTTCTTATGGGATTTGGTTTGTTGCTTTCGCCAAAAGCGTCGGCACAAATCCAAAATGCTGATGTGTTAAATGCACCAATAGATATCAGTAAGGATTTTCAGAATTATTTGAATACCTTTTATTTTGCTGATGAGTTAGCTAGTTTTGATCCTGCAACAGGAAAAGGGACTATCAAATATTTACGTTACAATTATCAAACACGTCAGGCTTTCAATAATATGATGATGAAGCCGGGTGTGGTTCCACCAAATGAATTTCCTACTACAGAGTATGAAGTTTCTCCTGAATTGCCTTTCCAGATTCAGTTTGTATCAGATCGTTCAATCCGAATCAAAACTACTTCAGGACCACAATTTCATCCAGAAGCAACGTCTTTGATGTTGGTTGATGGAGTGGCTCCAAATCATCCTGAATTATGGAAATCTTCTAAAATTGAGGGAGGATATCAATACACTAGCAAGCATGGACGCGTTGAAATTCTATCAAAACCTTGGCACATCAAAATTTATGATGAAAAAGGAAAATTATTGACGAGCACTCTTCACGATTCTGATTTCAAAAATACTTATACACCAACACTTCCGTTTTCGTTTGTTCGCAGAAACAGCGATTATTCAAGAAGTATGGGAGCGGCTTTCAGCTTAGAGCCAGACGAAAAAATATTTGGTTGTGGAGAATCATTCACACAATTCAACAAAAGAGGACAAAAAGTAGTTTTATGGACAGATGATGCCAATGGTATTCAAAACGAAACAATGTACAAACCAGTTCCTTTTTACATGAGCAGCCGTGGTTACGGAGTTTTTATGCACCATTCTACTCCAATCACAGTTGATTTTGGTAAGTATTTTGGAAGTGCCAATGAAATGTATATTGGTGATGACGAAGCTGATTTGTTCTTCTTCATTGGTGAACCAAAGGAAGTTCTTGACGAATACACGAACTTAACAGGAAAAGCTGCAATGCCTCCACTTTGGTCATTTGGTTTCTGGATGAGCCGTATTACTTATTTCTCAGAAAAAGAAGGGCGTCAGGTTGCTAAAGATTTAAGAGCTTATAAAATTCCAACGGATGTGATTCATTTCGATACAGGTTGGTTTGATGTAGATTGGAGAAACAACTATGAGTTTGCAAAATCTCGTTTCCCAGATGCTCAAAAAATGATGTCAGATTTAAAAGATGATGGATACCATGTATGTTTATGGCAATTACCATATTTCACTCCAAAAAACACATTGTTCAATGAAATCATGGACAAAAACTTAGCAGTAAGAGACCGCAAAGGAAATCTTCCTTACGAAGATGCTGTTTTAGATTTCTCTAATCCTGAAACGGTGACTTGGTACCAAGCTAAATTGAAAAGATTATTTGATCAAGGAGTTTCAGTTTTTAAAGTAGATTTTGGTGAAGCTGCACCACCAGACGGAATTTATCATTCTGGTCGTACAGGTTTCTATGAGCACAATTTATACCCATTACGTTACAACAAAGCAGTTGCCGAAATTACTCAAAAAGAAAAAGGATATACTTTAATTTGGGCAAGAAGTACATGGGCAGGTAGTCAACGTTACCCATTACATTGGGGTGGTGATGCTGAAACAAGCAACGGAGCAATGTCAGCCGAATTAAGAGGAGGGCTTTCATTAGGATTAAGCGGATTCAGTTTTTGGAGTCATGATGTAGGAGGATTTGCAACTAAATCTCCTGAGAATTTATACAGAAGATGGGCTCCTTTCGGGATGTTTACATCACACGTAAGAAGCCATGGTGAACCTCCGCGCGAGCCTTGGTTGTACAGCAAGGATTTCTTGGAAGGATTTAGAAAAGCAGATAATATGCGTTATGAATTAATGCCATATATCTATGCTCAAGCAAAAGAAAGTTCGCAAAAAGGATTACCAATGATGCGTGCTTTATTCTTGGAATATCCAAATGATCCAGGTGCTTGGTTAGTGGATAATGAATATTTATTTGGTTCAAGTATTTTGGTTGCACCACTTTTTGAAGAAGTAACAGAAAGAGACGTTTACCTTCCAGAAGGAACTTGGATTGATTATCAAACTAAAAAAGTATATCAAGGTGGATGGCATAAAATCAAAGCGGGTGAAGTGCCAATCGTAGTTTTAGTTAAAGACGGAACTGCATTACCTCATATTGGTTTAGCACAATCTACAAAAGACATGGATTGGAGCAAGTTGACATTGAAAGTATATGCATCTGATGCAACAACAACAGCTACTGCAAAAGTTTTCTTGCCAGAAAGCGATACAGTACAAACTATTACAGTTTCCAAAAAAGGAAACAACTTTGAAACAACATCAAATCCATTGCAAGGAAAAACCACTTTCAAAACGGAGTGGGTAAAATAATTAAGTTGAGTTTTGTTTAGATTGAAAGTCGGGGTCAGGTAGTGCTTTCCCCGATTTTAAAAAGAATACAATTAAAAAAAAACACCATGTTAAAAAAAATCATACTTCCGGCATTTTTAATGGCACTGACTGTTGTTAGTACTGCGCAGGCACAAAAAAGTAAATCCTATGAGTTGGCCTCTCCAAAGGGGAAAAACAAAATTCAATTTCAGTTGGTTGACAGCGCACCAAAATACGCAGTTACTCATGGAAAAACGCAGGTGCTTACACCATCTGATATGGGTTTTATGCTGAAAAACAACGATGATTTCAGTAAAAATTTTGAAGTCGTTGAGGTAAAAAACAGCACTTTCGACGAAACTTGGGAACAAGTTTGGGGAGAAAAGAAAAAAATTAGAAATCACTACAATCAAATGTCAGTGATGTTGCAACAAAAGAACGCAGAAAAACGCAAACTGGAAATTCAATTCCGTGCTTATGATGATGGAATTGCTTTCAGATACGTATATCCAAAGCAAGGAACGAAAGACAGTATCTTCATTATGGATGAAAAAACAACTTTCAATCTAAAAGAAGACGGAAAAGCATGGTGGATTCCTGCTTACAAAGAAAACCGTTACGAATATTTATATACAGCTTCACCAGTTAGTACTTTAGATACCGTTCATACGCCATTAACAATCGAAAGCAAAGGTGGATTGAAATTAAGTTTTCACGAAGCAAACCTTATTGATTATGCCAGTACAACATTAGTAAATACTACTGGAACTCAATTAAAAACAGATTTAGTGCCGTGGGCTGATGGTGTAAAAGTTAGAGTAAAAGATACTTTTACTTCTTCTTGGAGAACACTTCAAATTGGAGAAAATGCAGGAGATTTAATTGATTCGTACTTGATTTTAAATCTAAACGAACCAAATAAAATGGGTAATCCATCTTATGTAAAACCATATAAGTACTTTGGAATTTGGTGGGCAATGCACATCGGGAAATATACTTTTTGGGAAGGCGAAAAACAAGGAGCTACTACGGAACATGCTAAAACATATATCGATTTTACAGCCAAAGAAGGTTTACATCATTTATTGATTGAAGGCTGGAACAAAGGTTGGACACCCGCTTGGTATGAAAATAAAATGCACATGTTCAGTTTTACTCAACCTGCTGATAATTTTGACTTGGAAAAAGTGGTTGAATATGGAAAAGAAAAAGGTGTAGAACTTATCGGATACCACGAAACGGGTTCAAACTTAATCAACTATATGAAACAGATTGATGAAGGTTTTGCACTTTATAAAAAATTAGGAATTCACACGGTAAAAATCGGTCACGTAGGTTCAAAACTAAACATGAAAGAATGGCACCATGGACAATTTGGTGTAAATTATTTTAGATATGTTTTGCAAAAAGCAGCCGAATATGATTTAGCCGTTTTCTATCACGAACCAATAAAAGACACCGGAGAACGCAGAACCTATCCAAATATGTTGGCTAGAGAAGCGGCTCGTGGTCAGGAGTACAATGCTTGGAGTGAAGGAAATCCGCCAAGTCACGTAGTAATTTTACCTTTCACTAGAATGTTGTCTGGACCAATGGAATACACTCCTGGAGTTTTGGATGTTGAAATCAAACAAGGGTATCCTGGAAAAAGAATACACGGAACAACAGCGCAACAATTAGCAATGTATGTTTGTTTTTATTCGCCAATTCAAATGTTGGCTGATTTGCCTGAAAACTATGCAGTACCTTCTATGCAATTTCTAAAAGATGTTCCAACGGATTGGGCAGATACTAAAGTTTTGAATGCTGAAATTGGAGAATACCTAACAACCGTTCGTAGAGACGAAAACAGTGACGATTGGTATTTGGGAAGTATGACCAACGAAAAAAGCAGAGATCTAACAGTTTCATTGTCTTTCTTAGATCCAAAAGCGACGTACGAAGCTCAGATTTATGCTGATGCAAAAGGAACAGACGAAACTCACAATCCAGAAAGTGTTGCAATTACGAAACAAACCGTAAAAGCTTCAGATAAACTGCAATTACACTTAGGAGGAGCAGGAGGAACCGCCATCCGTTTCAAAAAGCTATAAATTAAAAATCCCTCCCGTTTTCTTAAGAATATGGGAGGGTTTTATAAAAATATTTTGGGCGTGACCCTGTTGCAAAAAGGGGCTTACTTATAGGGCCGCTTATACAGCCCCTTTATGCAACAGGGTCGGGCTATACACGCTACTTCGGTAGCCAGCTTCTATCCCTCACGCAAACTTAGGAGTAGCAAAAAATCTGCGTAAATCTGCAAAATCTGAGTGACAAAAAATATAACAATTCATTTTGTTAAAAAACAACCACAATGGTAATTTTTAATTTGAATAAAGTTTAGTCAATAATTAAAATGAAAAAGTACATACTATATCTGTTGCTTACACTAACTGTTACGCCAATCTTGGCGCAACAGAAAAAGCAGATATATCCTTTTCAGAATCAAAAATTAGCTACCGAAAAACGAATAGACAATCTATTGTCATTAATGACTTTGGAAGAAAAAGTAGCCGTTTTAAGCACCAATCCTTCCGTTCCCAGATTGGGAGTTGTAGGTACAGGTCATGTCGAAGGCCTGCATGGATTGGCTCTAGGCGGTCCAGCCAAATGGGGAGGAAAAGATAAAGAGCAAATAACGACAACTATTTTCCCGCAAGCGTATGGTCTAGGAGAAACATGGGATGCCGAATTACTTCAAAAAGTGGCAAATGTAGAAGGCTATGAAGCCCGTTTTGCATTGCAAAAATACCACCGCGGAGGTTTGGTAATCCGAGCTCCAAATGCAGATATTGCCCGTGACCCGCGTTGGGGGCGCACAGAAGAAAGTTATGGAGAAGATGCTTTTTTTAATGGCACGATGACCGTTGCTTTTGTAAAAGGACTTCAGGGAAATAATCCAAAATATTGGCAGTCGGTTTCGTTAATGAAACACTTCTTAGCCAACAGCAACGAAGATGGAAGAACCTATACATCATCCGATTTTGATGAAAGACTTTGGAGAGAATATTATTCAGTTCCTTTCAGAATGGGAGTTGTCGAGGGAGGTTCACGCGCCTACATGGCTTCATACAATAAAGTAAACGGAATTCCAGCAATGGTGCATCCGATGCTGAAAGACATTACCCAAAAAGAGTGGGGACAAAACGGAATTATCTGTACTGATGGAGGCGCTTTCAAATTATTACTTTCAGACCATAAATATTATACAGACCAATATTTGGGCGCAGCTGCCACTGTAAAATCTGGGATTAACCAGTTTTTAGACGATTATAAAGAAGGAGTTAATGGCGCAATTGAAAAAGGCTATTTAACCGAAAAAGACATAGATGCTGAAATCCGTGGCAATTTTCGAGTAATGTTAAAATTGGGAATGCTCGATGCTTCTGATGAAAATCCGTATGCAAAAATCGGAACAAAACAAGACACAATTGATCCTTGGAAAACGGAAGCACATAAAAAAATCGCTTTAGAGGCAACTCAAAAATCAATTGTGTTGCTTAAAAATGATTCGAAATTCTTGCCTTTACAAAAAGAGAAATTAAAAAAAGTAGCCATAATTGGTCTTCATGCTGACGAAGTTTTATTGGATTGGTACAGCGGAACTCCACCTTATGTGATAACTCCATTACAAGGAATTAAAAACAAATTAGGCGCAAACACTGAAGTTTTATATGCTAAAAATAATGCGGATGGAAAAGCAGCCGCAATTGCTAAAAAGGCCGATGTAGTTATTGTTATAGTTGGGAATCATCCAGTTTGCAATGCGGGTTGGAATGATTGTCCAGTCCCAAGCGAAGGCAAAGAAGCTGTAGATCGTCAGTCATTAACATTGGAACAGGAAGATTTAATTAAAATTGCCTATCAGGCTAATCCTAAAACGGTGGTAGCACTCATCAGCAGTTTTCCGTATGCCATCAATTGGACACAAGAACATATTCCAGCGATTGTACACATGACTCAAAATAGTCAGGAATTAGGAAACGCTCTTGCCGATGTATTATTTGGAGATTACAACCCAGCGGGAAGATTGACACAGACTTGGGTAAAAGACATTACTGATTTGGCTGATTTATTGGATTACAACATTCGCAACGGAAGAACCTATCAGTATTTCAAGGGAAAACCTTTGTATGCTTTTGGTCATGGATTGAGTTACACAACTTTCAAATACAATTCAATTGAAACTAATTTAGAAACCATTTCAAAAAATGGAGAAGTAAAAGTTACGGTTTCAGTTACAAATTCGGGCGATAAAGATGGTGACGAAGTAGTTCAATTGTATGCTAAACAGTTAAATTCAAAAGTAGAACGTCCAGAAAAGGAATTGAAAGCATTTCAAAGAGTATTTTTTAAAGCTGGCGAAACGAAAAAGGTTTTATTAACTGTAAAAGCTAAAGATTTAGAATATTGGAATGTTGCCAAGCAACAATTTGAATTAGAAAATAATACAATTGAATTGCAAGTAGGATCAGCTTCGGATACAATTCTTTTGATCAAAAAATTCAATGTAAAATAATAAGATGAAAAAATATTTTGTACAAATTATAGCTTTCAGTTTAATCAATGTTGCATTGTTTGGACAAGAAAAATCCGTGTCAAATAATAGAATCATTAAAGTTGATTGTAATAAAAGCGACGGAAAAATGAACATGATGTTCAAGGAATGCATAGGAGCAGGCCGTGCCAACGAAGGTTTACGTGCAGATTGGCAACAGCAATTAGCTATGGCTAAAAAAGAATGTGATTTCAAATACATTCGTATGCATGGTTTATTGACCGATGATATGGCAGTTTATAGAGAAGATAGTAAAGGAAATCCAGAATACAATTATCAATATATTGATGCATTGTACGATTTTCTTTTGAGTATTAATGTTAAACCATTTGTAGAGTTAGGTTTTATGCCTAATGCTTTGGCTAGTGGAAGCCAGACTATTTTTTGGTGGAAAGGAAATGTTACTCCTCCAAAAGATTATAATAAATGGGGAGATTTAATTAAAAATCTAACGCAGCATTTTACGGAGCGTTATGGAGTTCAAGAAGTAAAAACATGGTATTTTGAAGTTTGGAACGAACCAAATTTAACTCCAGGTTTTTGGACTGGTACTCAAGCAGAATATTTCAAATTATACGAATATGCTGCAAAAGCTATCAAAAGTGTAAATCCAGCTTATAAAGTTGGAGGCCCTGCAACTGCCGGAGCTGGTTGGGTTCCAGAAACAATTGATTTTTGTACTAAAAATAATGTGGCATTAGATTTTATTTCAACGCATACTTATGGTGTAAATCAAGGTTTCTTAGATGAATTTGGAACTACAGGAACAGTTTTAAGTAAAGATGAATCAAGTATAAGTGGAGATGTTCTTAATTCTAGAAAGCAAATTGCAAATTCAGCTAAGCCAAACCTTGAACTGCATTATACAGAATGGAGTTCATCATACACTCCTGCAGATGCCATTCATGACAGTTATCATTCAGCAGCCTATATTCTTCAGAAATTAAAACAAGTAGGAAATGCTCCGACCTCAATGTCTTATTGGACTTTTACCGATATTTTTGAAGAAGCAGGTCCTAGATTTACACCTTTTCACGGAGGATTTGGATTACTGAATACACAGGGAATTAAAAAGCCTGCTTATTTCTCTTATTCGCTAATGAATAAATTAGGTGCAATCGAACTTAAAAATACAGATACTTCATCTTGGGCAACCAAAAATGATAAAGGAGATGTTCAGCTTTTATTTTGGGATTTCACTTATACACTCCCTGATAAGATAAACAATCAAGACTACTATATAAAAGATTTGGCTTCAAAATCAAAAGGAGAAGTGAAAATTGAAGTAGATGGATTGAAGAAAGGAAAATACAATTTGGAAATTTATAAAGTAGGCTATAAAGTGAATGATGCTTTTGCCGATTATTTAGCGATGGGCAAACCAAGTCAATTGACTTTAGAACAAGTAAAATCAATCAAACAAAAAAATAATGGTGCACCAATAGCAACTGAGAAAGTAAACATTGATGCGACTGGCAAGTATAATAAAAGTTACAAGATAAATGAGAACGATGTTGTCTTTTTCAATTTTGTAAAACAGTAAGGGCATAGAATTTCGATCAATAATAAATTTAATAATACCATAATGAAAAATACAATCAAATACGTTGCAATGGCTGTATCTATACTTGCATTTGCTGATGGTCAAGCACAATCAGCTAAATCAAAAAAACAGCAAACCACTTATGTTGGTAAAGAGATAACAAAAGAGCATGATGCTGAGATTGCCAAGTTAATTTCGCAAATGACTCTTGAGGAAAAAATAGGAATGTTGCATGGTAATAGTATGTTTACTTCAGGCGGTGTAAAACGTTTAGGTATCCCTGAATTAAAAATGGCTGATGGTCCTCTTGGAGTTCGTGAAGAAATTTCCCGTGATAATTGGTCTCCGGCAGGTTTAACTAATGATTTTGCAACCTATTACCCAGCGGGCGGTGCATTATCAGCTACATGGAATCCTGAAATGGGGTATACTTTCGGGAATAGTTTAGGACAGGAAATGCGTGCCAGAGATAAAGATATGCTGCTTTCACCAGCTATTAATATTGTTCGTACACCTCTTGGAGGAAGAACGTATGAATACATGAGCGAAGACCCATTTTTGAATAAAAAAATAGCTGTGCCTTTAATTGTTGGGCTTCAAGACAATGATGTTATGGCGTGTGTAAAACACTTTGCGGCTAATAATCAGGAAACAAATCGTGATTTTGTAGATGTTCAAATTGGTGAACGTGCACTTCGTGAAATTTATTTACCTGCTTTTGAAGCATCTGTAAAGGAAGCCAAAGCGTATAGTATTATGGGAGCCTACAATAAGTTCAGGGGAGAATATTTATGTGAGAATGATAACATGCTTAACAAAATATTACGTGACGAATGGAATTTCAAAGGAATTGTAGTTTCGGATTGGGCTGCGGTACATTCTACTGTAAAATCTTTAGAAAGCGGATTGGATGTTGAAATGGGAACTCCAAAGAAGTTCAACGAGTTTTTCTTAGCTGATAAATTGATTGAAGCTGCTAAAAAAGGAGAGATCACAGAAGCTGAAATTGATAAACACGTGAGTCGCATTTTACATACTTTATATCAGGTAAAAGCAATGGGCAGTAATAAACGTGCGAAAGGAAGTATTGCAACCGAAGCACACTATCAGGACGCTTACAAAATTGCATCTGAAGCGATTGTGTTATTGAAAAATGAAAACAATGCATTGCCTTTACAATTAAATGGAATAAAATCTATTGCTGTAATTGGTAATAATGCTACTAAAGTTAATGCTTTACGTGGATTTGGAGCTGGTGTAAAAACGAAAAGAGAAGTTACACCTTTAGATGGTCTAAAAAATAGATTGCCGGCATCTATCAAAATTAATTATGCTGAAGGGTATTTAGAACGTTATGACGTTAAAAATAAAGGAAATTTAGGGGATATTACTATTAATGGACCTGTAACGATTGACCAATTAGATCCTGCGAAATTGCAAGAAGCAATAGAGGCTGCTAAAAATTCTGATGTTGCTATTGTTTTTGCTGGTTCGAATCGTGATTATGAAACAGAAGCATCTGATAGAAGAGATTTGCACTTGCCATTTGGTCAGGAAGAATTGATTAAAAAAGTATTGGAAGTTAACCCAAGAACTATTGTGGTATTTATTGCGGGAGCCCCTTTTGATATTAAAGAAGTAAGTGAAAAAACAAACGCTTTGGTATGGAGCTGGTTCAATGGATCTGAAGGAGGAAATGCTTTGGCAGATGTTTTATTAGGAAAAACAAATCCATCAGGAAAGTTACCATGGACAATGCCTAAAAATATTATGGATTCTCCAGCTCATGCTACGAATAGTTTTCCTGGTGATAAAGTTGTGGAGTACAAAGAAGGAATTTTGGTTGGTTACAGATGGTTTGATACTAAAAATGTAACTCCATTATATCCTTTCGGATATGGATTATCATACACGACTTTTGCTTTTAGTGATGCTAAATCTGATAAAGATTCTTATGGTATTGGTGATACAATCACTGTTTCAGTAACTGTTAAAAATACAGGAAAAACTGACGGTAAAGAAGTAGTACAATTATATACTTCAAAATCAGACTCAAAAATAGAACGTGCTGCCCAGGAACTAAAAGGATTTCAAAAGGTATTAGTTGGAGCTGGAAAATCAGCAACAATATCTATTCAAGTACCAGTTAAAGAATTGGCATATTACAACGTAGAAACTAAAAGCTGGACTATTGAGCCTGGAAAATATACTTTGAATATTGGAAATTCTTCTCGTGATATCAAAAACAAAATTGATGTTAACATACAATAATATTGCTATCAACTAACCAAAAACAATAACCTTATGAAAAATAAAATTAAAAAATACGGATTTATTTTCTTTCTATGTTCTGCTTTTTTAACTGTTCTGGCCTGTAGTTCTGAAAGTGATCCCGCTGCCGAACCTGCAAAGCCAGAGGCAAAAACACTTACTGCGGATGTTACTAAGATAGATTTTGTAGTCAAAGGAAATGTTGCTACAGTTGTGGTTAAAACGAATGTTACAGCATGGACAATCAGTTCTAACGTAGCTTGGATTCAATTAGATAAAACTTCTGGAAAAGATGGAACTACCGAAGTAAAATTAACATCTTCTGAAAACACAACAACTGAAACTAGAACTGGAATAATTACAATAAGTTCTAGTGATGTAACATCAGTAAAGGTTTCAGTTTCACAAGTTGGACTTTTATATCCTAATTACAACACTAGTCCGATTGCTGATGATGCTACAGGTATGACAAGCAACGCAGTGGATTTAGCAGCCAAAATGCAATTGGGCTGGAATATTGGTAACACATTAGAAGCCACTGGAGGCGAAACATCTTGGGGAAATCCATTGGTTACAAAGAGTTTGATTGATTTAGTTAAGGCAAATGGATTTAATGCAATTAGAATTCCTTGTTCCTGGAATCAGTATGCTAATGCTACAACTGCGAAAATTAATGCAACTTGGTTAGCCAGAGTAAAAGAAGTAGTGCAATATTGTGTAGATAACGACATGTATGTAATCGTAAACATTCACTGGGATGGTGGATGGTTAGAAGAAAATTGTACGGCTAACAAAAAAGAAGTCAACAATGCGAAACAAAAAGCTTTTTGGGAACAAATTGCAACACAATTGCGTGGTTTTGATGAACACTTGCTTTTTGCTAGCGCGAATGAGCCAAATGTTGATAATGCAACGGAAATGGCAGTTTTAAAGAGCTATCATCAAACATTTATTGATGCTGTTCGTTCTACTGGAGGTAAAAACACCTATCGTAATTTAATCATTCAAGGTCCATCAACAGATATTGAAAAAACAAATAAATTGATGTTGACTTTGCCTACAGATAAAACTCCAAACCGAATGATGGCTGAGGTTCATTATTATACACCATATCAATTTTGTCTTATGGATAAAGATGCTGATTGGGGTAAAATGTTTTATTACTGGGGAGCAAGTAATCATTCGACTACAGACACAGCTCACAATTCTACTTGGGGAGAAGAAGCTGATTTAGATAAATTTTTCCTTTCTATGAAAACGCAATTTGTGAGTAAAGGTATTCCGGTAATTTTAGGAGAATTTGGAGCTATTAGACGTGATTTGTCTGGTGATGATCTTGCTAAACATTTGGATTCAAGAGCTTATTATTTGAAATATGTTGTAAAACAAGCTAAAGCTAATGGCTTGATTCCTTTTTATTGGGATGCTGGAAATATGGGGGTAAATACAATGTCTTTATTTAATAGAACCAATAATACAATTTATGATTCGCAAGCGTTAACTGCATTGCAAGATGGTTTAAAATAAATAAAAGATAATGAATTGATATCGGGATGATTATTTAAGCTTTTGTTTTGAATAATTATCCCGATATCTTTTATCTTAGAGAATTCAAAATTTATAATTAAATGATTCAAAAATGAAAAAAATACTTGTTATTTTATTTATTGTTTCTGGCTTAAATGTCAATGCAAATGTTAGAATGCCTTTGTTGTTTTCTGATGGAATGGTTTTACAACGTAACAAAACAATTCCAGTTTGGGGCTGGGCAGATGCCAATGAAAAAGTGGAAGTTCGCTTTAATAAACAGATCAAAACCATTCAAGCTGATAAAGACGGGAAGTGGACAGTTGGTTTAAATGCAGAAAAAGCTGGTGGACCTTTTGAATTAATCATTACAGGAAAAAACAAAATTGTCATAAAAGATGTTCTGGTTGGTGAAGTTTGGATTTGCTCTGGACAATCCAACATGGAATTTCAGATGTACAAACTTCCTGATTTTGAAATTCAAAAAGAGCTGTCAAATGAGCCAATGATTCGTCAATTTTTAGTCGCACAGGATTTAAGCGGTACACCAAAAGAAGATTTAAAAGCCGGTGCATGGACAATTTCTAATAAAGAAAACATAAAAGATTTCACTGCTGTGGGATACTTTTTTGCTAAAAAATTATATGCCGAATTAAAGATTCCAATCGGAATTATCAATACTTCGTGGGGAGGAACTTGTGTAGAAACTTGGACAAGCCGTCAAGCTTTTGAAAAAAGTGACGAATTCAAAGATATGATTGCTAATGTACCTTCGGTAAATATGGATGCTGTTTTTGAAACATACAAAAAATCGCTTTTAGGAAACATAGAAAAAATTCAGGGTTTTGAAGTAACTACAACTAATCAGGAACAATTCAAAAATCCAGATTACAAAGATGCCAACTGGCCTGAAATAAAAGTGCCTTCTCTTTGGGAAAACCAACAAATAGGGAATATTGACGGAATTGTTTGGATGCGAAAAACCATTACTTTAACTGCAGAACAAGCCAAAAAAGAAGCTGTTTTGTATTTGTCTAAAATTGATGATGAAGATCAAACGTACGTCAACGGCTTTCAAGTTGGAACCAACAATATTTGGGAAGCCAAAAGAATATACAAAATTCCTGCTGGCGTTTTAAAAGAAGGAACAAATGTAATTGCTGTTAAAATTACCGATTACTCTGGTGGTGGAGGTATATATGGAGATTCCGCAGATATGAAAATTGATTTCAACGGTTCGGCTTTTCCTCTTGATGGATTATGGAAGTTCAATGTAGTACAAGTGAAAGTTTCGGTCTCACCAAACAGTTATCCTTCGTTATTGTACAATGCAATGATCAATCCATTAATTCCATACGCTTTTGAGGGTGTCTTATGGTATCAAGGTGAAGCTAATGTTTGGAGAGCCAATCAATACAAAAAAGCATTCCCATTAATGATTACCGATTGGAGAACTAAATGGAATCAGGGCAATTTTCCTTTCTACTTTGTACAATTATCAACCTTTGATGAGTTTGGTGGAAACAGCCTAAAAGGAAGTCGTTGGGCCGAACTTCGCGAAGCACAAACCGAAACGCTGAAATTACCAAACACAGGAATGGCAGTAACTACTGATATTGGTAATGCAAAAGACATTCATCCAACGAACAAAAAAGATGTAGGATTGCGTCTGTCAGCGATAGCGTTGAATACTATTTACGGTAAAAAACAAGTGTATAGCGGACCAATGTACAAAGCGATGGAAACAAAAGGAAACCAAATTACATTGCGTTTTACATCAACCGGAACTGGATTATCAACTTCTGATAAAAACGGAATCCTAAAAGGTTTTGAAATTGCAGGCGCCGATAAAGTTTTTTACCCTGCCAAAGCCATTATCAAAGACAATAAAGTAATTGTTTCCAGCGAAAAAGTATCAAATCCAGTTGCTGTTCATTATGGCTGGGCCGATGATGATACTGAAATTAACCTTTTTAATAAAGAAAACTTCCCTGCATCGCCTTTCCGAACTGATAATTGGGAAATGATTACTGCAAAAGAAAAATACAGTGTTAGTAAATAATACAAATCAAGGTTTGATATTTTAGTCAATCGTCTTAGTTGTTAATCCTAACAGGTTTAAAAACCTGTTAGGTATTCTTGTCATAAATATCAAAAAACTAGAATTTTTTAAACACAACAACCCATGAAAAAATCAATTCTGTTATTTATATTTTCAATATCGGTAATAGTCAATGCACAGCAACAAAGTAACAAACAAGCCAAGGATTCTTATAAAAACCCAATCTTTGCGGGAGATTATCCAGATCCTTCTATAATTAGAGATGGCGAAGATTATTATATCGTACACTCTTCGTTTAATTATTATCCTGGATTGTTAATTTGGACTTCCAAAGATTTAATTAACTGGAAACCTGTTACTCACGCACTCAAAAAAAGCGTTGGGTCTGTTTGGGCTCCAGATCTGGTGAAATACAATAACAAATTCTACATCTATTTTCCTGCCAATAACACAAATTATGTGGTTTGGGCTGACACAATAAATGGACCATGGAGTGATCCTGTTGATTTGAAAATTGGCGCTATTGACCCAGGACATTTCGTAGATGATAAAGGCAATCGCTTTATTTATTTCAGTAATGGCAGTTACGTACCGCTTTCAAAGGACGGACTTTCGGTTATAGGTAAGGAAACACATGCCTATGATGGCTGGAAAATTCCAAGAGACTGGTCTATAGAATGTTTTTGTCTGGAAGGTCCAAAAATGATTAAGAAAGGTGATTATTATTACCTAACCGTTGCCGAAGGCGGTACAGCCGGGCCAGCTACAAGTCACATGGTAATTTCGGCTCGTTCAAAATCGCCTTTTGGACCATGGGAAAATGCACCTAACAATCCAATTATTAGAACAAATGATAGTTCCGAAAAATGGTGGTCAAAAGGTCATGCCTCTATTATAGATGATGTAAAAGGAAATTGGTGGATGGTTTTTCACGGATATGAAAATGGCTATTACAATATGGGGCGTCAAACACTTTTGCAACCTATAGAATGGACAAAAGAGGGTTGGTTCAAAATAAAAGAGGGTATTAAAACCGAAGATGAAATAAAAAAACCAGCGGGTCAATCCATAAAAAGTAATTTTACTCTTTCGGATACTTTTACAGGAACAGAACTTAATAAGCAATGGCAATTTTTTGATGAATATGATTCTCAAAGAACCACATTTTCTTCAAACGGAATAAAAATCAAAGGAAAGGGAACAAGCATTGGACAAAGTTCGCCCTTATTATGTACGCTCTCAGACCATTCATATACCGCGGATGTGGAAGTAGAAATAGAAGGTAATGCTTCGGCTGGCTTGGTTCTTTTCTATGATACTAAATTATACACAGGCATCGCTTTCGATAAAGAAAATATCATGGCAATTCTTAGAGTATGGCAATTCCCAACCGAAATAGGAATTAATAAAAAACACTTATTTTTACGTTTAGAAAAAAAGGAACAAGTTGTAAATATGTTTTATAGCATAGATGGCAAGGACTGGTTAAAAACCGAAAACTCAGCTGAGGTAAGTTCTTTTAACCATAATGTATTAAGCGGTTTTATGAGTTTAAAAATTGGACTTTCAGCAGTTGGTGAGGGTTCTGTTACGTTCAGGAATTTTGTTTATAGTCCAAAGTAATACTAGTATTTACGTCATCAGTTCGTTGAAGTTCCTATGGGCGTGACCACATTTACAAAAGGCGCTATATAACAAACCGCTTATTGCGCGCCTTTTGTAAATGCGGTCGGGCTATACGCACTACTTCGGTAGTTTGCTTCTATCCCTCACGCGGACAAACGTTATCAATAAAATTGTGTGTTCCGAATGATAAAAAAAGAAAATTAAAAATATCTAATTATGCAGTCAAATTCATTTCATAAATTCCTAGTAGTTTTTATCTTCTCGATTTTCTGTGGAAATCTTTGTGCCCAATCAAATCATAAACTTTGGTACAAACAACCTGCCGAGTTCTTCGAAGAAAGCCTTGTTTTAGGAAATGGAAAAATGGGAGCCACCGTTTTTGGAGGAGTCGATTCAGATAAAATTTATCTGAACGATATCACGTTGTGGTCGGGAGAACCAGTGTATGAGAATATGAATGAGTATGCGTATAAAAATTTACCAGCTATTCGAGATGCATTTAATAAAGAAGATTATAGGTTAGCTGAAGAATTAAATAAAAAACTGCAAGGTAAAAACTCGGAATCATTCGCGCCTTTAGGAACTTTAGAAATTAATAATTCAAACAAAGGAAAAGCCACTAATTATTATAGAGAATTAGACATTTCGAATGCTATCTCTAAAGTTTCGTATGAAATAAACGGTGTAAAATTTACACGTGAATATTTTGTTTCGGCACCGAATCAAATTATGGTTATTAAATTAACAAGCAGCAAAAAAGGAGCTTTAAATTTTGACATTAAAGCCAGTAGTTTGTTAAACGCAAAGGTTTCTGTAAAGAAAAGCATTTTGGAAATGAATGGTATTGCGCCAATGCATGAGAATTTGGGGTATACTCCGAAAACTGAAACATATCTTCCAGCGTTTCCTACAGAAGAACAAAAAGCTCAACTAAAAGCAGAATGGGAAAAAAAAGCTAAAGTGATTAGGGGCACTCGATTCACTTCTTTACTAAAAATAAAAAATACTGACGGAACAATTACAATTAGTGATACAGCATTAGGAGTAAAAAATGCTACTGAAGTAGTAATTTATGTTTCTGTGGCTACTAGTTTTAAAGGTTTTGATAAAAATCCATCGGTTGATGGAGTTGCAGAGCTAATAGCGAAACATAATTTAAGCCAAGCGTTTTCAAAATCATTCGATAAATTAAAAGAAGCTCACATCGCCGATTATCAAAAATTCTATAATCGTGTTTCATTAGATTTAGGAAAAACTACAGCTCCTGATTTACCAACAGACGAACGTTTATTGCGTTATTCAGAAGGAAAAGAAGATAAAAATTTAGAGATTCTTTATTTTCAATACGGACGTTATTTATTGATAAGCAGTTCTCGCACTTTGGGAGTTCCCGCCAATTTACAAGGAATATGGAATCCCTATTTGAATCCGCCTTGGAGTTCTAATTACACAATGAATATTAATTTGGAAGAGAATTATTGGCTTGCCGAAAACACCAATCTTTCCGAAATGCATTTGCCACTATTGAGTTTTATAAAAAATCTTTCGGTAACGGGTAAAGTGACTGCAAAAACTTTTTATGGTGTTAATAAAGGCTGGGCAGCTGCACACAATTCCGATATCTGGGCTATGAGTAATCCTGTTGGGCAATTTGGTAAAGAAGAACCTATGTGGGCTTGCTGGCCAATGGCAGGGGCTTGGCTGAGTACACATATTTGGGAACATTATGTTTTTACTCAAGACAAAAATTACTTAAAAAATGAAGGGTATCCATTGATGAAGGGTGCTGCAGAATTTTGTCAGGGTTGGCTGGTTGAAGATAAGGATGGAAATTTAATTACTGCACCTTCGACTTCTCCAGAAAATCAATACATCACTCCAGAGGGTTTTGTTGGTGCCACATTGTATGGAGGAACTGCTGATTTGGCTATGATTCGAGAATGTTTCGATAAAACGATAAAAGCCGCCAAAATTTTAAATATAGATACTGATTTTGTAAGTAAGTTAGAAGCTGATTTGGCCAAATTACATCCTTATAAAATCGGTAAAAAAGGAAATCTGCAGGAGTGGTATTTTGATTGGGAAGATAAAGATCCAAAACATAGACATCAGTCACAATTGTTTGGAGTTTTTCCAGGGAATCATATCACGCCTCTAAAAACACCGGAACTTGCTAAAGCAGCCAAAAAAACTTTGGAAATAAAAGGGGACGAAACTACAGGCTGGTCAAAAGGCTGGAGGATTAATCTCTGGGCCAAACTTTGGGATGGCAACCGTGCTTATAAAATGTACCGGGAATTATTGAGATATGTAGATCCTGATGGAAAGAAAACGGATACACTAAGACGAGGAGGAGGGACGTATCCAAATTTATTCGATGCTCATCCGCCATTTCAAATTGACGGAAATTTTGGAGGAGCTGCAGCCGTTGCCGAAATGTTAGTGCAATCTGATGAAAATGAAATCCGATTATTACCTGCTTTGCCCGATGCTTGGGAAAGTGGTTCGGTAAAAGGAATTTGTGCCAGAGGGGGATTTGAAATCGCGATGGAATGGGATAATAAAATATTGCAAAAAGTGATTGTTTATTCTAGAAATGGAGGGAAAACAGTTTTAATCAATGGGAATAAAAGATTAGAAATTACTTTGAAAAAAGGTCAAAAGATGGATTTGATCTGGTAATTTTTTTTAAGTTTTTATTGATTGACAAAAAAGCAGAAGTAATCAACCTCGATTGCTTCTGCTTTTTTTGTTTTGAAAATATATGTTTAATTAATTCCCAATAATCTGATCCATTACCCAGCTTGTATGTGCGGCTGTATATGCGTTCGATGAATGTTTGGATTCCCCTGACAGGTGATCGCGCATTTGCTTCACATGATGCAGCTGAATATTTTCGGGATGAGGTATGTCGTGTGTCGATTCGCCTTCGGCAGTTTTTAATGTCAAAGGAATGTCTTCGAATACAGAGAAAGTGATTTTTCCTTCGCAGCCATAAATTTCAACAATATCTTCTCTTTCAAAAGAACCAAAATTCCAGCTTCCGCTTCCTGTTATACCCGATTCATGTATCCAATTTGCTACACAGGCATCTTTTGAAGAATACAAACCTTGTTGGTTCAAGCTAATTCCTGAAACTTCTTTTATTGGTCCTAAATAATGTATGAATAAATCCAATCCGTGGCTTGCTAAATCATCAAAATAGCCTCCTGTTGCAATTTTTATATCAGTTCGCCAATTGTATTCACCAGATCGGTCTTGATCTGTTGTAGGCTTGCTCAAATGCCATCTGATGTGTCTAATGTCACCGATAGTTTTAGAGTCTATCCATTTTTTTATTTGTTCAAATCTTGGAAGAGTTCTTCTGTAATAAGCAACAAATACAGGGATGTTTTTTGTTTCAAAGGCTTCTGCAATTGCTAAACAATCTTGATAATTGGGAGCCAACGGTTTTTCAATACAACACGGTTTTCCAGCTTCCGCTACTTTTAGGGCATATAATTTATGTGTATCGGGTGGCGTTGCGATGTAAACAGCATCAATTTCAGGATCATTTATTAACGCATCAGCATCTGTATAATATTTATTGATGCCATGCCTTTTAGCATAATCTGCTGCTTTTCCAGCATCTCTGCGCATTACTGCTTCAATAGTAAAACCTGCAGTTTTTTGATATGCAGGTCCGCTTTTTAGTTCGGTTACATTACCACAGCCGATAATTCCCCAACGAAGGTTTTTTGTTATTTCGTTCATGTTTTTGGATTATTCGCAACCATCAATGCCACAACTATTAGCGTCTGTAGGGTTTTGCATTTGCAATGGAGTTTTAAAATTTCCTTCTTCCCAAGATTTTTCAAGGGTTTTCAAGAAAACATCAGTTGCTTGTGCTCCAGATACTGCGTATTTATTGTCGAATACAAAGAACGGAACCCCTGTCACACCCAACGATTGAGCCTGTAGTTGATCTTGTCTAACTTCATCAATATAGTCGTTACTTGTTATAAGCTCTACTATTTCTTGGATTGGTAATCCTACTTTTACTCCAATTTCTTCAAGCGTATTCCAATTGTTTACATCTTTACCATCAGTTAAATACCCTTTGAAAAGTTGCTCTTTTAATTCATTGGATAGATTGTGCTTTTTTGCTAAATGCATTAATCGGTGTGCGTTTAATGAATTCGCTAAAATTGATTTTTCAAAATGAAACTCAAGTCCTGAATTTTTGGCATTCTCAGTCATATTTTCTAATGATGATTGAGCCCAATCTATATCTCGCCCGTATTTTTCAGCCAAATGCTCTGCTATGCTTTCACCTTCTGTAGCTACAAAAGACGGATCTAATTGAAAACTTTTCCATTCGATTTCAACAGATTCTTTATTTTCAAATTGAGTTAATGCTTCCTCTATTTTTCTTTTTCCTATATAACAAAATGGACACATTACATCTGACCAGATTTGTACTTTCAATTGATTTTCCATTGTGATTTTTTTCTTGGCATTACCAAATGTTATAAAGTACAAAATTATGAAATTGAATTTCGAACACTTCGGTTTTTAAGTTTTTATTATAATACTACTCTATGTTTTCTTGCTCAGAGCCATTTTTTTTGTCTGGAAATTGATAGTTGTGTTGTTTTAAGTATAATTTGTCTGCTTTCTTAATTTTTGGGGTTGAAGAAGTAGTTTTTATTATCTCTATTTCATTTGAGAGTAATTTATTTGATAAATAATTAGTGAAATATTTTTTGAGAACTTGTATTTTTTCTACTTCTATGGAATAGATAGTTTTCTTTCCAACATTTTTTACATTTAATAAATTAGCTTTTTTTAATTCTAATAAATGTTTAGAAATTGTTGATTGTGCCAATGGAATCAGAGAAACAATTTCGCCACAGGTTCTGTTGTTTTTATTCCATAATAAGGTCATTATTTGCATGCGTGTTGGATGCCCTAGTGCTTTGCAAATTTCAGCGATTGCATTTGTTTCTTGATCGAAATCTAAGTGTTTAGTTGTTCCCATAACTCTCATTTATTTCATATCGTAATTTAACGATTATATTTGATATATAAACATTTGTTTGGATTTGTTTAATATGCGGATATATTATGAAGTAATAATGGTTCTTTTTAGTGCTTTTTTATGGGTTTTATAGTTGAGATGGTTGTGTTTTGATAAATCAGGTATAAATACGTAAAAATAGGAATCTTGTATTCAATAAATTTGATAAAATTAAATGAGTGAAAGGAGTTAAATTTTGTGTTTAGCTTTTTCTTTTTATACACGTTAAAGTGTGAAAAATGATGAATTAGCTATTTGAAAAAATGTTTTGTGTTTAATAAATGAGGTTTCCCAAATATACCTTTTGTTAATTATTAATCTAAACCTGCAAATTATGAATGGTATTTTTAAAAATATTTTCGCTTTACTTTTATTAATACCATCAGTGTACGCTCAAAAGAGTCAAATTAAAGAAGCACAAAAAGAATTGAAAGCAGGGAATTCTGAGCAAGCTTTGGCAATTCTTTCTCCTGTAGAATATTTAATAAGTAATGCTCCTGTTGATGATAGAATTCATTTTTATTACGTACAGGCTACGGCTTTAGTAAACCTTGCGAATAATAATATAAATTCGGCTAAAAATTTATCAAAAGCTATTTTGGCACTTACTGATTTAATACAGGTTGAGAGCGAATCAAATGATATAAAATATTCAACAGAAGCTGTTGAAATGTTATATAGAATTAAAAATAATCTTGTAGTTAGTGCTAAGAATGATTTGGCTGCCGAAAATTTTGCAGAATCTTCTAATAAATTTTATCAAGCTTATTTGATTGATAAAAAAGATACATTGCAGTTGTACAATGCGGCAATGTCTTATAAAAATGGAGATGATATTGATTCTGCATTAAAATGTTTTGAAGAGTTAAAGACAATTAAATATAATGGAAATATTGCCGTTTTTATTGCATATAATAAAAAGCTATTGGTAGATGAATATTTTCCTACTATAGAAGAAAGAGACACTAAAATTCAAAGTGGTTCACATATGCGTCCAAATGTAAAATTTTATTCAAAAAGGGGTGAAATTTCTAAAAATATAGCTTTGATTTATGTTCAAAAGGGTTTTAAAGAAAAAGCGATAAAAGCTATTGAAATGGCTAAAAAGTTTAATGGCATAGATGAGTCATTAAATGTAGTTGAAGCTAATTTGTATTTGGAAACCAAAGATTATGAAACCTTTGATCATTTGGCAACATTTATTTTAGAACTAAACAATAAAAATGCTCAATTGGCCTCTGATTTTGGTATAAATTGTGAGAAAGAGTTGTATTATGAAGGAGCGGAATACTATTATAAAAAAGCAATTAGTATGGATCCATTATATGCCGCTAGTTATATTAAATTATCTGCATTATTGATCGGAAAAGGAAATGCTATAGATTCTAATATTAAAAGTTTGGAGACTACAGAAGCGAATAAAAAAATGATCGCAGAGTTGAAGTTACAAAAAGAGCAGATTTTAAAAAGTGTTCAAACTTATCTTCAAAAAGTTGTAAATATAGACCCATTTAATAACAATGCGAAGGAATTAATGGCTAGTATTAATATTACTACTAATGTTAAATCTAAAGCTTTTGCATCTGGTGAATAAATGCTTTCTTATTTAAGAAAGTGAGTTCTTTTAAAATTGAATATTAATTAATAATAATAAGTTGAGTTAAATTAAGTTTTGAGTTAAATTAGATTAGGGTAAAAAGCCATCAATTTTTAATTGGTGGCTTTTTTTATAGTAAAAAAGTCAGCTAAATTTAGCTGACTTTTATATTTCTTTAAGATTGAATAGTTTCTTTTTATGCTAATAAATCTAAAACCAGAGAAGGGAATAATCCTAAAATGATGTTTAGAACAATAGCTATAATTGCAACGGCATGATATATATATGCTGTTCCTCCACGAGCTTCATTCGGTTCTTTGGTGTACATTGCTAAGATTAATTTAAAGTAGTAACCAACACTAATAATAGAGTTGATAACAGCAAATATAACAACGACTAAATAACCTGCTTGAATAGTTTGACTGAATAAAACCAACTTAGCAAAGAAACCTGCAAAGATTGGAATACCGGCCATAGAAAGTAATGATGCAGTTAGGATTGCAGCCAATAATGGATTTGTTTTTCCTAATCCATGGAAGTTGACAATATCTTCATTATCTCTGTTTTTACAAACATATAATATAACACTAAATGCAGCAATACCAGCTAGTGAATAAGCAGTTGTATAATACAATAAACTTCCTGCTGAAGTTGATAAACTTAATAATGTCATTAACATAAATCCTGCATGAGAAACACCAGAGAAAGCTAGCATACGTTTCACATTGACTTGTCTTAATGCCATAATATTACCCACTGTCATAGAAAGAATGGAAATAACGACAACAACAATTTGGAAAGAGTAATTGATGTCTGCATTCATGCTAGATAATAATTTATAAAGAGTTGCAATCGCTACTACTTTTGCCAAAGTACTCATTAATGCAGTGGTCAGTGTAGGCGAACCTTCGTAAACGTCTGGAGCCCAGAAATGAAACGGAACAGCTGCGATTTTAAATAACATTCCAATAGTCACCAAAGCAATTCCTATTGGAAACCAAATTGGCAATTCAGCTGATTGTGACATATCACTAATTTCAATAATATCAAAAGAACCCATTGCTCCGTAAATCATACAGATACCAAATAAAATTATTCCTGAGGCAAATGATCCCATTAGGAAGTATTTCATACCCGCTTCATTACTTTTAATCTTCGTTCTATCGCTTGCTGCAAGAACATAAAGAGAAATAGATAATATTTCGATTCCTAAAAAGAACATAGCAAGATTTCCAAAAGAAACCATAGCAACAGCTCCAGCCAATAAGAATATTTTTATGGTAATGAAATCAGAAATTTTACTTTGGTGATTTTCGTAGAAGTTATGGCTTAAAGCGACCAAAAATATAGTCAGTACTATGAATAAACTAGAGAATGAAACCGAAAATTTACTCACAACAATCATATTGTTATGGTAACTCGCAGGAGAATTAAATTCAGAAACAGTAAGACCTAGAATGGCTAATAACCCAATAATTGTTATTGGAATAATTGCTTTTCTAAAATCAAAGATTTCAAAAATAAGGCATAAAACACCTAATCCTATTATAGCTATTAATGTTGTCATTTATATTATGCTTTTTACTTAATTGTATTTATTAATAGTGTTTAAAATAGTTTCAAGACTTGGTGTTATCAAATCATTGATTGGTTTTGGATACATTCCGAAGAAAAGCAAAACCGCAATAATTAGTACCATTGTCAAACCTTCAGAGAAAGTAACATCAGCAAATACTTTAGTATTGGTTTCTCCTAACATTGCATGTTGAAACATTTTTAGCATATAATAGGCTCCTAAAATAATAGTTGTTCCACCTAATAGGGCAAACCAAATATTTACTTGAGAAAGGCTATATAAAACGGTAAATTCTCCAATAAAGTTGAAAGTTGTTGGTAAAGCCACAGATGCCAATACCATAATCAAAAACATAGAAGTGAATTTTGGAGATTGAGAACGAATACCTCCCATTTCTGAAATTAATCTAGTTTCGTATCTTCTAAAAATGATTTCAGCAGCAAAAAACAATCCAACTACCACAAAACCGTGAGCAATCATTTGTAAAACCGCTCCTCTAAATCCATCAAGAGTTAATGTATAAGTTCCAGCAGCAATTAGTCCAACGTGAGCAAGAGATGAATAAGCCAATAATTTTTTAAGGTCTTTTTGTCTTAACGCTACAATTGAACCATAAATTACTCCTGCAATTCCAACTCCAATAAAAATATACATGTATTCTTTAGCTGCTAATGGAGCTAAAGGCAATTGCCAACGAATTAAACTGTATAATCCCATTTTTAACATTATACCAGATAAAAGCATTGTACCAAGAGTTGGTGCTTTTTGGTATACGTTCGCTTGCCAAGTATGGAAAGGAATCAAAGGAATTTTAATAGCATACGCTAAGAAGAAAGCGGTAAAAATCCATTTTTGTTCGTTAATATCTAACTTTAACTTATATAAATCTTCAATTAAGAAGCTTCCTGCTTTTTGGTACATATAAATAAATGCAACCAACATAAACAATGAACCTGCAAGTGTATAGATGAAAAATTTAACAACTGCTTTTCTGCGTTCTTCTGCATCACCGTTACCCCAAATTAAAGCGATAAAGTAAATTGGGATTAATGATAATTCCCAGAAGATGTAATATAAAAGTCCGTCGCTTGCCAAGAAAGTTCCTGTCATAGCAAAAGACATGAACAATATTAGAGCATAAATCGCTTTTGCATTTTTGAAATCATTACCAAATGAAGATAAGATGATAATGGCGGTCAAGCCAGTTGTCAATAAAATCATTGCCAACGATAATCCATCAGCTTGTAATGCAAAAGAAACTTTAGGTAAGGTAATCCATTGGCTGATGTAGCTAATGTTTTCGCCTAAATTAAAATGATTTAATAAAACTATTGAGCAACCCAATGAGGCTATTCCAAAAAATAAAGCCACTTTTGAAGCAAGTTTATCACCGGCTAAATAAGTTGCAAATGCGCCAACTAAAAGGATGATTAATATTAGAGATACATTCATAGTATATAATTATTGAGCTAAAAATAAATAAGAAATAATGGCACATAAGCCTAAAACAAAGGCAAACAAATAAAGTCCAACACTTCCGTTTTGTAATTTTTTACCTTGAAGGCTAAGTTCACTAGTTACTTTTCCAAAGCCAAAGACAACTGATGAAATTCCAGTTTCTACATAGTCTCTAAACAATTTTGACAAACTGTTTATTGGCGCAACAAAAATAGCATCATACAATTCATCAATATAGTATTTATTGTAAAGTACTTTTGAAACACCTGTTATTTCCGAATCTTCGGCTGGAATTTCATGTTTAGAAATGTATTTAGCATAAGCAATTCCTATTCCAACTAGTCCACCTATAACAGCAATTCCCATCAACATGTATTCTGTAGTTCCTAAAGCATGTTCTTCATGAGCTGCTTGTGAAAACAAAGGCCCTAAATAACCATTTAACCAACTATCAGTTGGCAAACTGATTAAACCACCAATTGCTGCCAAAATTGCTAATACAATTAAAGGGAATGTTATTAATGCAGGGCTTTCATGTAAATGGTGTTTTTGTTCTTCTGTTCCTCTAAAATCTTTAAAGAAAGTTAAGAACATCAATCTAAACATATAGAAAGCGGTCATGATAGAAGCAACCGAACCAACAACCCAAAGAGGAATGTTATGATGGAAAGCGGTCATTAAAATTTCATCTTTAGAGAAAAACCCTGAAAATACAGGAACTCCTGAAATTGCTAATGAAGCAATAAGCATTGTCCAAAATGTAATAGGCATTGCTTTTTTCAAGCCTCCCATTTTACGCATATCTTGTTCTCCATGTAAACCGTGAATTACTGAACCAGAACCTAAGAACAAACAAGCTTTAAAGAAAGCGTGAGTGATTACGTGGAATACAGCTACTTCATAAGCACCAAAACCTAAAGCCAAAAACATTAATCCCAATTGAGAAACAGTAGAGTAGGCAAGAACTTTTTTGATATCCGTTTGAACCAAACCGATAGTTGCAGCAACCAATGAGGTTACACCCCCAATTACAGCAATGATAGTTTGTATTTCTGGAGTTAAGTCGAATAAAAAGTGCATTCTAGTTACCATGAAGATACCAGCAGTTACCATCGTAGCAGCATGTATTAATGCAGAAACAGGAGTTGGTCCTGCCATCGCATCAGGCAACCAAGTATATAATGGAATTTGTGCAGATTTACCACAAGCTCCGATAAACAATGCTAAAGCAGCAATGCTTAACCAATATGTATCAAGATTTTTTGTTCCTTCGATTGCTGTTTTTAAACTAGCAAAATCTAAAGTAGAGAACATATTTCCAAGAATGAAGATTCCGATTAATAAACCTAAATCCCCAATACGGTTCATAATAAAAGCCTTTTTGGCAGCATCGTTGTACTCTTGGTTTTTATGCCAAAATCCAATTAATAAGTATGAACAAAGTCCAACGCCTTCCCATCCAATAAACATTACTAATAAGTTACTACCTACTACTAATGAAATCATGAAGAAAATAAACAGATTCAAATACGCAAAAAACTTATGCATATTCTCATCATCGTGCATGTAGCTGATAGAATATAAATGAATCAATGACCCAATTCCAGTTACGAAAAGCAACCATAAAATGGATAATTGGTCTAATAAAAAACCAAAACTTACATGAAATTTACTAATCTGAATCCAATCAAATAATTCAATGCTTATAGGTTTTTGAGTTTGATTGATTTGTAAAAAGAAAGAAATCGCTACTGCAAAAGAAGCTACAATCGAAAGGGTTCCTATAATTCCAGAAACCGATTTCCCAAGGCTCTTCCCAAAGAAAATATTAATTAAAAATCCTAAAAAAGGAGTTAATAGTAAGACTAAAGCTAAATTGGTATCCATTGCCATTTATCCTTTTAAGTTTTTTAAATTATCAATACTAATAGAACCAATATTTCTAAATATCGAAACTAATATCGCTAGACCAACCGCAACCTCGGCAGCTGCTACAGCCATAGAGAAAAACACGAATACTTGACCTTGTGTATCTTGATGGTAAGTAGAGAAAGCTACAAATAATAAGTTAACAGCATTCAACATAATTTCAATAGACATAAATACAATGATAGCATTTCGTCTATATAAAACTCCAAAAATACCAACGCAAAAAAGCGTTACACATAGGAAGATATAGTTCTCTATACCAATCTGAGTTAAAATATTGTTCATTATTTTTCTAATTTTTCTTTTTTAGACAATAACACAGTTCCAATCATCGCTACCAATAACAAGATAGAAGCAAATTCAAACGGAACCATATACTCATTCAATAATGCTTTTCCGAGTACTTTTATCGATTGGTAATCTTGACCAGTATAATCGTATTCAACAATAGGTTTAGAATCAATGAATATTTTTATCAAAACCAAACATACCAAACAAAAGGAAACTACAGCTCCTAATCTGGTGAAACGCGGTTTATGAACTTCATCCGCTTCATTCAAATTCATCAACATTATGGTAAAGAGCAATAAAATCATAATCGCTCCAGAGTAAACAATAATATGTACAATGGCTAAAAACTGAGCATTCAACAACAAATAGTGCCCTGCAATAGAGAAAAAACAAATCACTAAGTAAATCGCACTGTGAATTGGATTTCTACTAAAAATAGTTAAAAAAGCTGTTAGCAATGTGATTGCAGACAATACACAAAATAAAATAAGTACTGTTGACATTAGTTAGCGTTTTTAAGTTGAGTGTTTTTCAAAGCCATTTCCATTGGCATAACTAGTTTATCTTTTCCAAAAATAAAATCTTCTCTTTCATAACTAGAAGGAACTAATTCTTTAGATAAAGTC
Source organism: Flavobacterium sp. 5 (assembly GCF_002813295.1). NCBI lineage: Bacteria > Pseudomonadati > Bacteroidota > Flavobacteriia > Flavobacteriales > Flavobacteriaceae > Flavobacterium > Flavobacterium sp. 5. The sequence continues at coordinate 1,798,960 of NZ_PHUE01000001.1, read as the reverse complement.
AAATAGATAGCATCTTTTGGACAAGCTTCTTCACATAGTCCGCAAAAAATACATCTCAACATATTGATTTCATATATTTCAGCATATTTTTCTTCTCTGTAAAGGTGTTTTTCATCCGCTTTACGTTCTGCTGCCTTCATTGTGATAGCTTCAGCAGGACAAGACAAAGCACATAATCCACAAGCGGTACAGTTTTCTCTACCTTCTTCATCACGTTTCAACATGTGTTGACCACGATATACAGGACTCATTTCACGTACTTGCTCAGGATATTGAATCGTAGCTTTTCTTTTGAATAAGTGTTTTATCGTAATGGCTAAACCTTTTACAATCGCTACCAAATACAATCGCTCCAAAAAAGTCATCTCTTTATTGGAGACCATTTTTTTTCTTCCCGATAAGGATATAGTTTCTATTGACATTTTTTATTTTTTATTTGTAGCTAATCCTGCTATCCGTTGCAATCTTTTATGTTTTAAAGAAAAACATAAAAGGATTTCCACTTCTATCAGGGCTAGTGACGTTTTCTAAGGAAATTTGTTCTGTTAAAATCCGAAATAAGCAGCGATATCACTTCTTAAAATTACTATTCCAGTTATCATAATATTTGCAATAGCAAGTGGAATCAAAATTCTCCAACCCAAATGCATCAATTGGTCATATCTAAATCTTGGTATCGTCCAACGAACCCACATGATAAAGAAGATGAAACCACATAATTTACCAAACAACACCATCATTCCAATTACGTTGGCAATATTTCCACCCAAATGTTCTGAAACCCATCCCATTCCAGGATAATTGTATCCACCAAAGAACAAGACAGCCATAATTGTCGAAGAAATAAACATATTTGCATATTCTGCGAACAAATAGAATCCCATTTTCATCGAAGAATATTCCGTATGGTAACCTCCAATTAATTCCGATTCACATTCCGCTAAATCAAAAGGAGTTCTGTTTAATTCTGCAAAAGCACAAATCAAGAAGATCAAGAAAGTAAGCGGTTGATAAAAAACATTCCAATGCCATTCTGATTGTTGCATGGAGATTTCTTTTAAACTCAATGTTCCTGTCATCATCGTCAAAGCGATTATAGACAATCCCATTGCAACCTCATAAGAAACCATTTGCGAAGCCGCTCTAATAGCTCCCATCAGAGAGAATTTATTATTAGAAGCCCAACCACCAATCATGATGCCGTAAACTCCTAAAGAAACTACTCCAAAAATGTATAAAAGACCAATATTAATGTCAGTTGCTTGTAATAAAATATCTCTTCCAAACAAGTGTAATTTATCTCCCCAAGGAATAACAGCACTTGTCATCAAAGCTGTACTCATGGCAACAGTAGGACCAACAATAAATAAAAATTTATTAGGTGTGTTTGGGATAAATTCTTCTTTTGCAAATAATTTACCACCATCTGCAAGTGGTTGAAGCAATCCCCAAGGTCCTGCTCTGTTTGGTCCAACTCTATCTTGTAACCAAGCAGCAACTTTACGTTCAGCCCATGTAGAATACATAGCCATCAACATCGTAAGAGCAAAAATTATTACTATAAAAACACCTTTCTCTATAACAAATGTACTATCCATTTTTTAAGATTGTTTAGTGTTAATGTCTAATGGATTTGAAGCCATACTAATTTTTTTGCGATCTTGGTCTCTACCCAAAAGGATATTTTTCTCAGTAGCGATTTCTACTTTCTCTAATTTTTGAGTGTAATTGTTTTGATTGATAACAGAATCTTTTTCAAATTCTCTTGGTCCTTCAATTGTCCAATCATTAACATCTTTGTGGTCAAAACGACAACTGTTACAAATGAACTCTTCCACTTCATGGAACTCATCTTTACGACCAGTTACACGTTGGATTTCCCCACCAAACATCCAAACAGTAGTTTTTCCACAACATCCTGGAGTAGTACATTCTCTGTGTGCATTGTAAGGTTTGTTGAACCAAACTCTAGATTTGAATCTAAAAGTTTTGTCAGTCAAAGCACCAACAGGACATACATCAATCATATTTCCAGAAAACTCATTATCTATAGCTTTTGAAATACAAGTCGAAATATTAGCATGATCACCACGATCCATTACACCATGAACACGATTGTCTGTCAATTGATCTGCAACTTGCACACATCTTTGACATAAAATACAACGATTCATGTGTAATTGAATATTTGGACCAATATCTTCTGGTTCAAATGTTCTTTTTTCTTCAATAAAACGAGATTGTGATTTTCCGTGTTCGAAGCTTAGGTTTTGTAAATCACATTCTCCAGCTTGATCACAAATAGGGCAATCTAGTGGGTGATTAATTAACAAAAATTCAGTTACTGCTTTTCTTGCTTCTTGAACTCTAGTAGATGCTTTACTAGCGATTTCCATTCCGTCTTGACAGCCAGTTACACAAGAAGCCATCAATTTTGGCATAGGTCTTGGGTCAGCGTCACTACCTTTGGTTACATCGACTAAACAACAACGGCATTTTCCACCGCTCCCCTTTAATTTAGAATAATAGCACATCGCTGGCGGAACAACTTCTCCACCAATCATACGTGCAGCTTGCAAGATCGTTGTTCCTGCTTCTACTTCAATTTCTTGACCGTCTATAGTTACTTTCATTATTATTTTTGTTTGAAAGTTTCAGGTTTAAAGTTTCAAGTTGCTAGAACTTTAAACTTTAAACTTTAAACATTTTTAAACTGTTTCTTTGCTTACTAAGTGTTTTACCTTTTCGAATGGCTCTGCTACAAAGTGGTCTCTGTTTTTTATTTTTTCTGGAAAACGAATATGGTATTCAAATTCATCTCTAAAGTGACGAATCGCCGCTGCAACTGGCCAAGCCGCTGCATCACCAAGAGGACAGATAGTGTTTCCTTCAATTTTACTTTGAATACTCAAAAGCAAATCGATATCTTCTTCACGTCCGTGTCCGTTTTCAATTCTGTGCAATACTTTTTCCATCCAACCTGTACCTTCTCTACATGGAGTACATTGTCCACAGCTTTCATGGTGATAAAAACGAGAAAAATTCCAAGTGTTACGAACAATACAAGAAGTGTCGTTGTAAACGATAAATCCTCCAGAACCTAACATTGATCCAGTGGCAAAACCACCGTCACTTAAGGATTCGTAAGACATCAAACGATCTTCTCCTGCTGCTGTTTTGTATATTAAATTCGCTGGTAAAACTGGAACAGAACTTCCTCCAGGTACAAATGCTTTTAATGGACGGTCTGAACTCATTCCGCCTAAATATTCGTCAGAATTCATGAATTCATAAACGCTTAATCCTAATTCAATTTCATAAACTCCAGGGTTTTTAATATGTCCCGAAGCAGAAATTAATTTAGTTCCTGTAGATCTTCCAATACCAATTTTAGCATAATCAGCACCTGAATTATTTACAATCCATGGCACAGCTGCAATTGTTTCTACGTTGTTTACTACAGTTGGATTTGCCCAAAGTCCTGAAACTGCAGGAAATGGTGGTTTGATACGAGGATTTCCTCTTTTTCCTTCCAATGATTCAATCAGCGCCGTTTCTTCTCCACAGATGTAAGCTCCACCACCGATTTGAACATATAAATCCAAGTCGTAACCAGTTCCTAATATATTTTTTCCTAAAAAGCCTGCTGCTTTTGCTTCAGCAATAGCTCTTTCTAAAATTTTATAAACCCACATATATTCTCCACGAATGTAGATATATGAAAGGTTAGCACCCAACGCATAGCTAGAAGTAATCATTCCTTCAATCAATAAGTGTGGAATGTATTCCATCAAATAACGATCTTTAAATGTTCCTGGCTCAGACTCATCTGCGTTACAAACTAAATGTCTTGGTTTTCCTGATTTTTTATCAATAAAACTCCATTTCATTCCAGCTGGGAAACCAGCACCACCCCGACCACGTAATCCAGAAGTTTTTACTTCTTCGACTACTTCGTCTGGAGTTAATGTTTTTAAAGCTTTTTCTACAGAAGCATAACCACCGTTTTGGCGATATACTTCGTAGGTTTTAATACCAGGAATATTGATTTTATCTAATAATATTTTTTGTGACATCTTATTTATCGTGTAATATTATTTTATCGTCTTTACAATCAGCGATTAACTGATCGATTTTTTCTTTATTCAAATGTTCTTTGTAAAAATCTCCCAATTGCATCATTGGAGCATAACCACAAGCACCCAAACATTCAACTCCTCTTACTTCAAAAAGGCCATCTGCTGTAGCTTGTCCAACAGGAACGCCTAATTTTTCACAGGTGTAATCCATTAAATCTTCAACGCCATTCAAACAACATGGAGAAGTTTGGCAGAATTCAAACATGTATTTACCAATTGGTCTTTGGTTGAACATGGTGTAAAAAGTAACTACTTCATACACTTCTATTGGCTTGATTAGTAAAATTTCGGCAACTTTATCTTGCAATTCAATACTCAACCAATTGTCATGAGCGTCTTGAACTTCATGCAAAACGGGAAGTAAAGCTGACTTTCTTTTGTCTTCTGGATAATGACTGATTAGTTCATTGATGCGAGACATCAACGCTTCGGTCATATTTATTTCTTGTTTGTAATGTTTACGTTCCATTTGGTATTATTTTGAATTTTGAATTTTTATTATTTTAAATTTTTAAATGCTTTTGACATTCATAATTCATAATTAAAAATTCATAATTTTTTTATGCGTCTAATTCTCCAGCAATAACATTTAAACTTGATAAAATAACAATTGCATCAGATAACATTGAACCTTTAATCATCTCTGGATAAGCTTGATAAAAGATAAAACAAGGTCTCCTGAAGTGTAATCTATAAGGAGTTCTGCTTCCGTCTGTTACTAAATAGAATCCGATTTCTCCATTTCCTCCTTCAACAGGGTGATAAATATCTGCTACAGGAACTGGAACTTCACCCATTACAATTTTGAAATGATAAATCAATGATTCCATATTGTGATATACATCTTCTTTTGGAGGAAGGTAATAATCAGGAACTTCAGCATGATATTCATTTCCTTCTGGCATTTTATCTAAAGCCTGACGAATAATGCTTAAACTTTCCCAAACTTCGGCGTTTCTTACGCAAAAACGGTCATAAGTATCTCCTGATTTTCCAACTGGAACGATGAAGTCAAAATCTTCGTATGAAGAATAAGGTTGTGCTACACGAACATCATAATCGATACCCGCTGCACGTAAATTTGGACCTGTAAATCCATAAGCCATTGCTTTTTCAGCTGTAATAGCTCCAACATTTACAGTTCTATCAATAAAGATTCTGTTTCTTTCGAATAAGTTTTCGAATTCTTTCCAAGCAACTGGAAAATCTCTCAAAAAGTCATCTAATTTTCTAAAAGCTTCTGGTGACCAATCTCTTTCAAAACCACCAATTCTTCCCATGTTTGTAGTAAGACGAGCTCCGCAAATTTCTTCGTAGATTTCGTATACTTTTTCTCTAAATTGAAATACATAAAGGAATCCAGTGTAAGCTCCAGTATCAACACCTAAAATTGAATTACAAATCAAGTGGTCGGTAATACGAGCCAACTCCATTATAATAACTCTTAGGTATTCAACTCTTTTAGGAACTTTTATGTCAAGAAGTTTTTCAAGTGTCATCCACCATCCCATATTGTTGATAGGAGAAGAACAATAGTTCATTCTATCGGTAAGAGGTGTGATTTGGTAAAAAGGACGATTTTCGGCAATTTTCTCGAAAGCTCTGTGGATGTAACCAATAGTTGGTTCCGCTTCAAGAATTCTTTCACCATCCATCAACAAGATATTTTGGAAAATACCGTGCGTTGCTGGGTGAGTAGGACCTAAATTCAGAATAGAAAGTTCGCTTCCGTCTTCATTGTGTCTCTCTTTGATTATTTTAGCATAGCGATGCTCTGGTGGTAATAATAGTTCTGACATTTATCTAATGTGAAAAATTATATTTATTTAACTATTGATTGGTTGATTGTTGTTCTTCCAAAATACCTGTCGTCTTTATCAGTTCTTCCACTGTCTTCCATTGGGAACTCTTTACGCATTGGGAAAGAAATCATTTCATCCATGTTCAAAATACGTTTCAATTGTTGATGTCCGATGAAATTTACTCCATAGAAATCATAAGTTTCTCTTTCCATCCAGTTAGAACATAAAAAGATGTTTGATAAGGTTTTGATTTCTGGATTGGAACCGTTTATGAAGGCTTTGATTCGGATTCGCTTGTTTTCGTACCAATTGTGTAAATGATAAACGATAGCAAACTGTCTGTTTTCTTCATTATCTGGATAATGTATTCCACATAAATCTGTCAAAAAATGAAAACGTAAAGTAGGATCATTTTTTAAAAAAAGGATAACAGCAGTATTGATGTCTGAATCCATTTCAAATGTGAAGATGTCTCTTTCTTGGTAAAATTTGTTAACCTTTGAACCAAAAGTTTCTACTAACTTCTCTTGAATTTCTGTTGTCTCTAATGCCATTTTCTTATTGAATGTTATAAGATGCCAATAATTCTTTGTATTCTGGTGAGCTTCTTCTTCTTACAGATTCGCTTTTTACTAATTCTTGTAGTTTCATTACGCCGTCTACAATTTGTTCTGGTCTTGGAGGACATCCAGGAACATAAACATCAACAGGAATCACTTTGTCAATTCCCTGTAAAACAGAGTAAGTATCAAAGATTCCACCTGACGAAGCGCAAGCACCAACGGCAATTACCCATCTAGGTTCTGCCATTTGTTCGTAAACTTGACGTAAAATCGGAGCCATTTTTTTAGAAATAGTTCCCATTACTAATAGCATATCTGCCTGACGAGGTGAGAAACTCACTCTTTCAGATCCAAAACGCGCTAAATCATAATGTGATGCCATTGTTGCCATAAATTCAATTCCGCAACAAGAAGTGGCAAAAGGTAAAGGCCAAAGAGAATTGGCACGTGCTAATCCAACAACGTCATTCAGTTTTGTGGCGAAGAATCCTTCTCCAGTAACACCTTCTGGTGGGGCAACCATATTTATTTTTGAATCACTCATTTCTTTTAAAATTATGAATTGTGAATTATGAATTATGAATTCATAATTTAAAACATTTTTAAGTAACTATTAAGAAACCAGAATTTATTATTCGTAATTTCAAATTCGTAATTAATTTTTATTCCCACTCCAAAGCTTTCTTCTTGATAATATAGAAAAAACCAACCAAAAGCAACATCATAAAGATAATCATTTTAAACATTCCTTCAACACCTAACTCTTTGAAATTCACAGCCCAAGGATATAGGAATATTACTTCAACATCAAATAGAACGAACAAGATGGCTACGATGAAATATTTTACAGAAAATGGTATCCTAGCGTTTCCAACAGATTCAATTCCACACTCAAAGTTCTTGTCTTTATTTTCAGACAATCTTTTTGGGCCTAATTTTCCAGAAATAATGATCATACCAACAACAAATCCAACAGCTAAAAGAAGCTGCATGAAGATTGGAATATAATTTATTTGTTCAGATTGCATAATTGTCAATTTTAGCTTTAAAATTTGTTACAAAGATAGCCTTAGTGTTATTAAAACACAAGTTTTGTTACAGATTAAGTAGTGTTAATAACTTCTTAAAATCCTAATTTTTATTGATTATAAATAATCACTTGAAATTGTTTGTTTTTGGGATAAGTGCAAAAAAAAACGTTCCGATATAATCGGAACGTTTTTTAGACGTTTTTTGCAATAAAACAGTAAACTATTTTGGAGCTTAAAGTACTGCTACTTTAGCTGCAACTTTACCTTTTCTTCCTTCTTCTTCTTCATAGCTAACTCTGTCACCTTCGCGTAATTCTTCCGCGTTGATTCCTGATGCATGAACAAAAATGTCTTTTCCTGTTTCTTCGTCTGTAATGAATCCGTAACCTTTAGATTCATTGAAAAATTTAACTGTACCTGTACGCATTGTAATAGTAATAATAATTTATAATGTCGCAAATGTAATCTTTAATATAATACGAAAATCATTATGACATTAATTTTTTTCTAAAATTATTGATATTCAAGTGTTTTTACCTAATTGTTTGAATTTAATTTAATATGTAATTCCTTTAATTGCGATTCATCAATAACGGATGGTGCGTCTATCATTACATCTCTTCCAGAATTGTTTTTTGGAAAGGCAATAAAGTCACGAATTGTTTCCTGACCTCCTAATATTGCTACTAAACGGTCAAGTCCAAATGCTAAACCACCATGAGGTGGAGCACCAAATTGGAATGCATCCATTAAGAAACCAAATTGAGCTTTAGCCTCATCTTCAGTAAAACCTAAATATTTAAACATTAATTGCTGAGTTGCTTTATCATGGATACGAATTGATCCTCCGCCAATTTCATTACCATTCAATACCATATCATAGGCATTGGCACGAACTTTTCCAGGTTCAGTTTCTAATAAACTCATGTCTTCTGGTTTTGGAGAAGTAAAAGGGTGATGCATGGCATGGTAACGCCCGCTTTCTTCATCTAGTTCTAATAAAGGGAAGTCAACTACCCAAAGTGGAGCAAACTCAGCTGGATTTCTTAAACCCAAACGAGTTGCTAATTCCATACGCAATGCGCTTAATTGGGCTCTAGTTTTATCAGCAGGTCCAGAAAGAACAAAAATCATATCGCCAGCTTTTGCGCCTGTTGTTTTTGCCCAATTGGTTAAATCGTCTTGATCATAGAATTTATCTACAGAAGATTTGAAAGTGCCATCGTCGTTACATTTTGCATAAACCATTCCGCTTGCGCCAACTTGAGGACGTTTTACCCAGTCAATTAAAGCATCAATTTCTTTACGCGTATAATTTCCTGCTCCAGGAACAGCGATTCCAACAACTAATTCTGCTGAATTGAATACTGGAAATTCTTTATGTTGTGCAAATTCGTTTAACTCACCAAATTTCATTCCGAAACGAATGTCCGGTTTGTCATTTCCGTATGTTTTCATAGCATAATCGTAGGTAATTCTTGGGAATTTATCTACATCGATACCTTTTATTTCTTTTAATAAATGACGAGTCAGTCCTTCAAAAATATTTAAAATATCTTCTTGTTCAACAAAAGCCATTTCACAATCGATTTGTGTAAACTCTGGTTGACGGTCTGCACGTAAATCTTCGTCACGGAAACATTTTACAATTTGAAAATATTTATCCATTCCACCAACCATCAATAATTGTTTGAAAGTTTGTGGTGATTGTGGTAAAGCATAAAATTGTCCTTCGTTCATTCTAGATGGAACAACAAAATCTCTAGCTCCCTCTGGAGTCGATTTGATTAAGTAAGGAGTCTCTACTTCACAGAAATCCAAATCAGATAAATATTTACGAACTTCCATTGCCACTTTGTGACGGAAAAGCAAACTGTTTTTTACTGGATTTCTTCTAATATCAAGGTAACGGTATTTCATTCGAATGTCTTCTCCACCATCAGTTTCATCTTCAATAGTGAAAGGAGGAGTTAAAGAAGCATTTAATATGTTTAGTTCAGTAACTAAAATTTCGATTTCTCCAGTAGGAATGTTTTTGTTTTTAGCTTCACGCTCAATAACAGTTCCTTTAACTTGAATCACGTATTCACGTCCAAGTGTTTTTGCAGCTTCAAAAACTTCTTTTATAGAACGACTTTCGTCAAAAATCAATTGAGTAATTCCGTAACGATCGCGTAAATCGACCCAATTCATAAAACCTTTATCTCTAGATTTTTGAACCCAACCGGCAAGAGTAACTTCTGTATTGATATGTGAGGCATTTAATTCGCCACAATTATGACTTCTGTACATGATATAAATTTTAGACTGCAAAAGTAAACACAAAATTCAAATTAATATAATAAAGTGAGTAAGTTGGTGAATATTAAATGAAATGTTTTGTTATTGTATAGATTTTCAGATAGAATATCTTTAGATTTGAATTGTAATATTAAACATGTTAATGATGAAAAAAATTATGTTTTTAGTACCTGTTGTTTTGTTTTTTTTCAGTGCTAATGCTCAAACTATGAATCTAATAAAATTTACAGCTAGAATAGAAAATAGAAATAGTGATACTTTGATTATAAGACAAAATAATTTTAAGCAAATTATTCCGATAAATAAAAATGAAGTCTTTGAAGCTACTTTTGAAGCCCCTACTGGATTTTATCTACTCTACTATGGGACAGATGCTTTAGGATTATATTTAAAGCCAGATTCTGAAGTTAATTTAACATTGAATAGTAAACAGTTTGCCGAAACAATTGTATTTAAAGGAAAAGGGTCTAAAGAAAATAATTTTTTAGCACAACAAGTATTAAAAAATAAAAAATTTGAAGAGGAAGCTTTTTTAAAAGAGCCTACAGAATTTGCTTCTTTATTAGAAGTTAAGAAGAAAAATGATTTAGAGGGTCTTGAAAAGGGAGATTATGATCCGGAATTTAAAGAGCGCTTAAAAGGGAATTTCGATGTCTATAGTATTAATGCAGTAAATGATTATGCAAGGGTTACTAAGATGAATAAACTTAAAGAGAAACTCTCTCCAGATTTTGATTATGAAAATTATAAAGGAGGTAAGACCAGACTTTCGGATTTAAAAGGCAAATATGTTTACATCGATATTTGGGCAACATGGTGCGGTCCATGTAAAGCTGAAATTCCTTTTCTAAAAAAAATTGAAAAGAAGTATCATGGTAAGAATATCGAATTTGTGAGTATATCTATTGATGAAAAAAATGAAAAATGGAAAAAATTTGTATTAGATAAAAATTTAGGAGGAATTCAATTGATTGCAGATAAAGAATGGGAGTCTGAATTTGTTCAGAGTTATGGTGTAGTTGGAATTCCGAGGTTTATATTACTTGATCCAATCGGAAATGTTTTAGAAGCAGATGCAGATAGACCATCTTCGGATAATTTACAAACAAAATTTGATGCTTTGTTAGAATAGTTTGTGAAATTTATAACGTTATCGTAATTTTTAAATTTTTTCAAAAATACCAGTTAAATCAATCCTTTAGCGTTGGTTTTTATATTTTAAATGAATTTCCAATGTTAAGCTTTTGCCTGTGTTACCAAATTGTTAAGTAAAAGTTTTTTTAATGTAAATTTTGTTCTTAATTTTGATGTAACAAGATGTAAACAATTAAAAATAAGCGATATGAAAAAGTTAGTGATTTTGACTGCGATATTATTTTCTGGAGTTGTTTTTGCGCAAGATGCAAAACCAGTTTTAGAGCCTTTTGGTAAAAAATTAAAAGCTACCTATTTTTATGAAAATGGGCAAATACAACAAGAAGGATATTTTGAAAATGGAAAACTGGAAGGAATTTGGGTTTCTTATAATGAAGCAGGAGATAAAATTGCGTCTGGTGAGTATGTTGCAGGAGTAAAAACTGGAAAATGGTTTTTCTGGTCTCAAAATACTGAAAAAAGTAGCCTTTGTGAAGTAGATTTTTCAAACAATCAAATATCAAAAGTTAAAAACTGGAGACAAGATGCTTTTGCAACTTCTAATTAATTAGTAGTAACAAGGTATTAAAGAAGCCCATTTTGTAAATTCAAAGTGGGTTTCTTTTTTTAACATCTATAAAAGATTTTATGGCGTTATATGTTTGTTAAAATGGAGATTGGAGAAGCAAATTTGTTGTAAATTTAATATGGAAAAACAGCGCATTGTTTAAAGCAAAATTTAGAATTAGTTAGTTTAAATGTTTGATTTGTCAATGCTTTAAATAATTAAGTTTTGCGACTGTAAAGAAATCGGCTCTTACAGGTTTCTGTGAAAGCCGATTTTGATTTTTAGAGTGTTTTTTAAAGATTTTGATTTAAAAAACAATTGTATGTTGCGATCTTTTTTTAATAGCTTCTTTGGAGTTAATATATTTCTCTTACTTTAAAATATAGATGGTGTTTTTTTACATAACGAATGAAAGAAAGGAAAATCCGATCCGAAGTTTTTGCAAAGGGACACGCTTCACCAGCGATTGTAAACTGACGAAGTATCTAAATACTGAATGTTTTAGAATAGATTAATGTGTTTATTAGGGAGCTACTATAAGCAAAGAGTTTTAGTACTAGTTTCTGTTTAAATTATTTATCTGATTATTATGCCTAAGTATGTTATTGAAAGAGAAATTCCCAATGCAGGGAATTTGACTACAGAACAATTAAAAGATATTTCGAAAATATCTTGTGGAGTCTTAAGTAAAATGGGGCCTGAAATTCAATGGAATCACAGTTATGTGACAGGCGATAAAATTTATTGTGTTTATATTGCGCCTAATGAAGAAATGGTTAGGGAGCATGCTAGTAAAGGAGGATTTCCTGCTAATAAAGTTAGCCTTGTTTCGGGAATAATTGATCCAACAACTGCAGAGTAATACTGTCACAATTTTATTTAGTACATCTCAAACTTAATTAGTTTACTCATTGGAAATGTTCCAGATGATATTGCATGGGTCAAAATGACTACTTATTGAGTTTTAGCTTTAAGTAATTGTTTTTCGAGCTCGATGATTCCTTTTGGTGAAGCCATAGCTCTGGTATGGTATTCTAATGCTTCTAATTCTAGATTTCTAGATTCTTTTTCAGAAATGGTATTTTCTTTAATGCTAAAAATCAAGATATAATAGAAATTTACATAAACATCTATATCGAGTTCTTTTCGATAGAGGTCTTGTTGAATTCCTTTTTCTATATTTTGTTTGAACCACATGTTACATTTATTAACTTCACGTGACATTACTTTTTGATATATTTCTGGATAATGTTTTTTTAATTGGTAAAGAGGTGAGGTGTCAGTGGTTTGAAACATTTCTTTGAACATTTTTCTGATCTCAAAATTTTCTTCAATGGCATTATGGTTTTTGGATACAATAGTATCTATCACGTGATGAAGTGATTGATGAACTTCCTGAGTACTTACATCTATTAATAATTCTTTATTACAAAAATATTTGTAAATGGTTTTTTTAGAGATACACATCTCACCCGCAATATCATCCATAGTGACGCTTTTAAAACCTAATTTTAAAAACAAGTCACTAGCTTTGGATATAATTTTCTCTTTCATTGTGTGTTATAACTAGTTGTTTTTACTTTGCTAAGATATCTTTAAAATTATTTTTTGTAATGTTTTCTAAAGCAAATATAGAAAGCAAATATTAGTATCAAAATAAGTTTTTGAAGTACTGTTTTTATGAATTTGAAGACTAGGTTGTTAATTTTTTTTGACCTTTAGATATTTTTTAAAAGTAATTGAATAATTACTTTTAAAAAATTAAAAGGGACTTTCAAAGTATATATGAAAGTCCCCTTTTTTTAATAAAATATTTAAAAGAGATTTGCTTTAAACGAAGTCTACTGAACTACCTTTGAAATAAAAATAAATTCAAGTAATCTCTCTTGCAAAAAGCATAAATTAAACTCGTTGAATAAAATTTAATCTTATTTTTTAGTTGTATTTATAACGCTGTAATATGCTTTTTTAGGTTTCAATTTAGCGTCAAATAAAAGTGGGTAATTAGTTCTTCCTTTAATTGGCCAGTCATTTAGCCAAGATTGCCCATCGTGAACTCCCCAAAAAGTAACACGGCTAATTTTATCTTTATGTTTTAAAAACAATTTAAAAATATCCGAATAGCGTTTTGCTAATTTTTCTTGTATAGAATCTGGTAAACTTTGTGGATATGGATTCATTTTTGGAGTGTTTTCAAACTGCTGACTGATTTCGGCTCCCTGTAACTCCCAAGGGCTTGGTAATACGGAGATGTCTAATTCTGTAAAAGCTACTTTTACTCCCAAATCAGAATATGCTAAAATACTTTTTTCAATTTCATCAATTGTCGGTGAATTTAATTGCCAGTGACCTTGCATGCCAATTCCGTCTATTTTAATCCCTTTAGCCTGAATTTTTTTGACCATTTTAATAACAGCCTCTCTTTTTGCAGGGTTAGTCATGCTATAATCATTGTAATATAAATCTGCATTTGGATCTGCTTTGGCTGCTAATTGAAATGCATATGCTAAATAATCCTCCCCCAAAGTTTCTAAAAAAACAGATTTTCGCAATGTTCCATCATCGTTCACGGCTTCGTTTACCACATCCCAAGAGTCAATTTTTCCTTTATAACGGGAAACAATTGTAGAAATATGGTCTTTCATGACATTTTTCAACTCGGTACTATCTTTAATTTCAGCTATCCAAGGAGATAGTTGACTGTGCCATATTAAAGTATGCCCGTGAATAAACATCTTGTTTTTTTGCCCGAAAGCAACAAATTTATCTGATAAATCAAAGGCATATTTTTCTTTTTGAGGATGAATATTCATTGATTTCATGATGTTTTCAGCAGTAATACTATTGAACTGAGAAACTATTAGTGTATTTTCCGCTGTATTTTTTTCTTCAATTTGAGATTCATTTATAGCAGTTCCAATATAAAAACTCTTTTTAAAAGTATCTTTTAAGTTTGGATTTTTTGAATGGTGTTCTTTTTGTGAATAACAGCTTGAAAAGGTTATTGTTGCGAAAAGTGTTAAAAAAAAAGGATATGTCTTCATAGGATAATGGTGTTTTATAATTGTATAGTTAGTTTATATTCCAGGTGCAAATGGGAATTGTAAAGATTCAAAATAGTCTAATGTTTTTGTTGGTTTTTCGACACCTTGTGGTAATTGTTTTTTTGAATATTGTTGAAAATAAAGTAAACAAGCATCACGCCACCATTTGGCTTCCTGATTTTGAATTTCTAATAATTGCTGAACTTCTTTAAAGCGTTCTTTGTCTACATATTTTTCGGTTTTATTCCAAGTGGTTTGCATTGATTTTACATCGTCAACGCCTTGTTGGTATTGAAGTGCTAGTCCATCCCAAAGAGTATTTCCGTTTTTTAATTTATAATCCCAAGAAACATGATGAAACCATAATAAGTACTTTTCGGGACAAGTTTCTAAATTGTCAAATTTTTTTTCAACTTCAGGAAAAAACTGAGTTGTTGCTTTTGTTCCTGTTTTTGATCGGTCAAAACCAATTCCGTTGGCATCAGCTTTGTGATAATAAACTGGATTCCATTCGGGTCTGGATAGGTTGTTAACCCAAGGACCAGGTCCATAATGATGATTGGTTGCCATGATGTGATGCAGACCCAATGGCGTCATGTAATTGACAACTGCCTCTCTTGAATTGATCATCATTTTTTTTACAGGATTTACAAAGTTATCATCGTTTGAAAATGTGGAACGTAACCATTCTTCTGCAATCGTTTCTGCATCTAAATTAGGATTCCAAGCCAGCCTTCCAAAGCCATACCAATTTGCCTGCGCAAAAGGATGTCCAGTCCAGTTAAGATCACTCCCAATATTAGACACTCCAGCAATCCCGCTAATTGTATGATTTTCTAAAGTTCCATCTACAATTTTAGCAACAGTTGATCCTTTACCTTTGCTATAAGTATCCGATTGTAAAACCTCCTGATACAATTTTGGTAAAAAGACTAAATGAGAGCTAAAACCCAAATATTCTTGAGTAATTTGAAATTCCATCATTAATGGTGTTTTGGGCATGGCTCCAAACATGGGATGGAAAGGTTCTCTTGGCTGGAAATCAATTGGACCATTTTTAACTTGTACAATTACATTTTTTCTAAATCTCCCATCGTAAGGCACAAATTCTGAAAATGCTTGTTTGGCACGATCATCAACATCATGTTCTGAATATACAAATGCTCTCCACATTATTACACCTCCAAACGGTGAAACAGCATCAGCAAGCATATTGGCGCCATCAACATGGTTTTTGCCATAATTTTGTGGACCTGGTTGTCCTTCTGAATTCGCTTTTACCAAAAAACCACCAAAATCTGGAATTTGATTATAAATTTCCTTTGCTTTTTCTTTCCACCAATTGATAACATCTTTATCTGTTGGATCAGCAGTTTTTAAACCTCCAATTTCTATAGGCGCAGAAAAACGAGCTGTTAAATATACTTTTATACCGTAAGGTCGAAAGGCATTGGCTAAAGCTTTAACTTTTTCTAAATATAAAGGGGTAAGGATTAATGCATTTGCATTTACATTCGTTAGTACTGTTCCGTTAATTCCAATCGAAGCATTCGCACGAGCATAATTGATGTAACGTTGTTCAATAAAAAGAGGTAATTTTTGCCAATTCCATAAAGATGAACCAGCATAACCACGTTCCACTTTTCCATCTAAGTTATCCCAATGGTTTAATATACGGATGTCGGTTTTTGGTGAATCTATAATATTTAGGTTTTCTATTGATTTGTTGGTTTGAATCAATTTTAAGAAATTAAAAGCGCCGTATAAAACCGCTACATCTGTTTTTCCTGTAATTAGGATATTTTTTGTGTTATTATTAGTTATGGTTTTAATAATATACCCATCCTTTTGTATCTTTTCAAGATTCGATTTTATAAGGTTTTGGAAATCTTTGTCTAATGAAGAGTAGGTACCAATAATGATGCTGTTTTCTTTTTTTGTTGTTAGTCCAATGCTATTTCCTAACATGCTCTGTAATCCTGTTTGCATTTCATTTAATGCAACTTGTAGCGTTTCTGATTCTCCATATTTTACAATTCCTTGAACGTTTTTGTGATAGTTGGATACCGTTTCAGGGCTTGTAATTGGTGAATATTGCAGCCATAATTTATAATCATTTTGGGCATTAGAGAGACTATAGGTTAAAAGAAAAAGACAGAAAAAAATATTTTTATGTTGTTTCTTATGTTTCATATCTGGTGAGTTTAAGTCTTAATAATGATTATATGGAAATAAAATTACTTTAAAAATATACATTCAATAAATTTAAACTTAAAAAAATATATTTATATTTGCAATCGGTTGCGTAAAATTATATCATTGTATCTGAAGAAAAAAATTTATTTCTATATTTTTCAATCAGTTTTATTTAAATCTAGTAAGTAATGAAAAAAATACTACATAGTGCCCTGTTTTTACTTTTGATAGTATTTGCTCCTAACAGAATAGAGGCGCAAACTAACTCATCTGATAAAATGAATTTTCCTTTTCAAAATTCTTCATTATCAATAGAGGAAAGGATAAAAGATTTAATTTCCAGATTGACGTTAGAGGAAAAAGTCAATCAAATGATGAACAATACATCAGCCATCGAACGATTAGGGATTTTGCCATATAGTTACTGGAATGAAGCGTTGCATGGCGTTGGAAGATCTTCAGTTGCAACGGTTTTTCCACAAGCCATTGGTCTTGGTGCTACTTTTGATTCTGATTTAGCATATCGTGTATCTTCGGCAATTTCAGATGAAGCAAGAGCATTATACAATACCTCGAAAGCCAAAGGTTATTTTAAACAATATGGAGGTTTGACATTTTGGACACCAAATATTAATATTTTCAGAGATCCTCGTTGGGGACGTGGGCAGGAAACCTATGGTGAAGATCCTTTTTTAACGGCTTCTATAGGTGTTTCATTTGTAAAAGGATTGCAGGGTGATAATCCAAATTATTTAAAGACTGCTGCTTGTGCCAAACATTTTGCAGTGCATAGCGGTCCTGAAAAATTGCGCCATGAGTTTAATGCTGTGGCTTCTCCAAAAGATTTAGAGGAAACGTATTTGCCTGCTTTTCATGCTTTAGTTGATGTTAAAGTCGAAGCAGTTATGTGTGCCTATAATAGTACGAATGGAGCACCTTGTTGTTCGAATAATTATTTGATTACAGATGTTTTAAGAAAAAAATGGAATTTTAAAGGGCATGTATTAAGTGATTGTGGTGCTCTTCAGGATTTATATACGCCAAAGGAAAAAAATGGTCATGGAGTCGTACAAACAGAAGCCGAAGCTGCCGCACTTGCTCTCAAAAGTGGAGTAAGTTTGGATTGTGGAAATACTTATGAAGCTTTGCCAGAAGCCATTCGGAAAGGGTTGATTACTGAAAAAGAAATTGATAACCAATTAGCAGTTTTGTTACATACTCGTTTCAAACTAGGATTGTTCGATCCTATTGGAAGCAATCCGTATGATGCTATTTCTTTGGATGTAGTAGGCAGTAAGGAACATCGTGCCTTGGCTAAAGAGGTTGCTGAAAAAAGCATTGTTTTACTGAAAAACAATGGTGTTTTACCTCTAAAAAAAGATCTTTCAAAATATTTTGTAACAGGACCAAATGCTGCTAATATTGATGTGCTTTTAGGGAACTATTACGGAATCAGTTCTGATATGGTAACGGTTTTGGAAGGTATTGCTCATAAAGTAAGTGAAGCTAGTCAACTGCATTACCAAATGGGCGCTATGTTTAATCAAACTGGAATCAATCCAATAGATTGGGCAAGTGGAAATGCAGGTCAGAGTGATGTAACTATTGCGGTTATAGGTATTTCTGGTTTGATTGAAGGTGAAGAAGGGGAGTCATTGGCATCTCCAACAGCTGGAGATCGTTTGGATTATAATATTCCGCAGAGCCAAATTGATTATTTACGAAAATTAAGAAAAATAGCAAATAAAGATGCCAATGGAGGAAAACCAATTGTAACAGTTGTAACAGGTGGAAGCCCAATGAATTTGGCTGAAATTCAAGAATTATCAGATGCAGTTCTGTTGGTTTGGTATCCAGGTGAAGAAGGAGGAAATGCTATTGCAGATATTTTGTTTGGAGATCGTTCTCCTTCTGGAAAATTGCCCATTACTTTTCCTAAATCATATGATCAATTACCCGATTATGTAAATTATAGTATGAAAGGAAGAACGTATAAGTATATGAATGTTGAACCTTTATATCCTTTTGGTTTTGGATTAAGTTATGCGGATTTTAAATATACTAATCTTCAGGTTTCATCTAAGAAAATAGCCAAAAACCAATCACTTTCAGTTACCGTTGATGTGACTAATTCTGGGAAAATACAATCAGATGAAGTGGTACAATTGTATGTTTCTGATTTGATTGCATCGGTTGAAGTGCCTAACTTTCAGCTTTCAGGAATTAAAAGAATTCATTTAAATGCAGGAGAAACTCAAAAAATAACATTCGAATTGTTGCCAAAAGCTTTTGAAATGGTTAAAAATGATGGAAATAGAATCATCGAACCGGGAGAGTTTAAAATCTTCGTTGGAGGATCAAGTCCGATGAAAAAAAGTTTTGATTTGGGAGCTCCTAAAATGGCAGAAACTATAATAACCATAAAATAACAAGGTAACTGCTGTCAAATTATATTACTAACAAAATATATAAAAATGAAATACCTACTTTTGGTTTTTAGTGTCTTTTTGGTCTTTCAGGCAAACATGAGAGCACAAATTAAATTGCCGCGACTCATTAGTAATGGAGTTGTTTTGCAACGTAATGAAGAATTAAAAATTTGGGGTTGGGCAGCTGCGAACGAAAATGTACAATTGAAATTTAATTCGAAAGTATATTTTGCCAAAGCGGATAATACCGGTAATTGGGTAATTATATTGCCAAAGCAAAAAGCAGGTGGTCCCTATGAAATGGTTTTTGAAGCTAGTAATTCGGTTACGGTTTCAGATGTTTTGTTTGGTGATGTTTGGGTTTGCTCAGGGCAATCGAATATGGAATTACCAATGGAACGTCTTAAAGAAAAGTATGGAGAAGAAATTAAGAATGCAACCAATTCTAAAATCAGGCAATTTTTAGTAGCTGATAAATATAATCTTAAAAAAGAAGAAACCGATTTTGATTCTGGTTCATGGGTAAGTTGTTCGCCTAAAAATGTGTTGGATTTTTCTGCGGTGGCTTATTTTTTTGCTACGGCTATTTATGCAAAAGAAGGAGTTCCAATTGGATTAGTAAATACTGCTCTCGGCGGTTCTCCAGTAGAATCATGGATGAGTAAAAAGGCTTTAAAATCCTTCCCGGAAGCCTATCAAGAAGCAGAAAAGTTTAAAAATGACGCTCTTATTGAAGAGATTACCAAAAGTGATCAAAAACGAAGTGACGATTGGTACGCTGAATTAAACTCTAAAGACAAAGGTTTTACAAACGGAAAACCTGTTTGGAATCAATCGAATACCGATTTGTCGGATTGGAAAGAAATGACAATTCCAGGATATTGGGCAAATGAATCTTTAGGAAATATCAATGGAGTTGTTTGGTTCAAAAAGGAATTTACGGTTCCTAATTCATTTGTGGGTAAATCAGCCAAATTGGTTTTAGGTCGCATTGTCGATCAGGATTTTGCGTATATCAATGGTGATTATGTGGGCACAACAGGTTATCAGTATCCACCAAGAAAATATGAAATTGGATCATCAGTTTTAAAAGAAGGAAAAAATACAATTACTGTTCGTGTGATTAATAACTCAGGTCAAGGAGGTTTTGTGTTAGATAAGCCATATTGTTTAGTTGTAGGTAATGATAGCATTGATTTAAAAGGGAATTGGAAATACCAATTAGGAACCGAAATGAAGCCTTTAATAGGGTCAACTTTTATTAGATGGAAACCAGAAGGATTATATAATGCGATGATTGCCCCTTTGTTAAACTTCAAAATAAAAGGAGTGATTTGGTATCAAGGTGAGTCTAATGCTGGAAATCCATACAATTATAAAGAAGCATTCTCGACGATGATTACCGATTGGAGAACGAATTGGAAACAAGGTGATTTTCCGTTTTTGTTCGTACAATTAGCTAATTTTATGGAGAGTAATTCTAACCCAGTTGAAAGTAATTGGGCTAGATTGAGACAAGCACAATACGAAACTTTGGCTATTCCCAATACAGGAATGGCTGTTATTACGGATATAGGAGAATGGAATGATATACATCCTTTAAATAAGGAAGATGTTGGAAAAAGATTGGCGCTCCAAGCTCGTAAATTTGCGTATGGCGAAACAAAACTCGTAGCTTCTAGTCCATCTCCAAACACATTTAAATTTGAAAATGATCAAGTAATTATTGATTTTAAAGATGTTGGCAAAGGTTTAGTTGTAAAAAAGGGTACTGATTTAAAATCGTTTGCTATTTCAAATGATGGGATAAATTTTGTTTGGGCAAAAGCTGAAATAATTGGAAACCAAGTAAAAGTTTGGAATCCTGAAATTAAAAGCCCAACCATTGTCCGCTATGCTTGGGCGGATAACCCAGCTGATGCAAATTTGTTTTCTAAAGAGGGTTTACCAGCGACACCATTCGAGATTAAGAAAAAGAATTAGAAATAAAATTTGTCAGAATAAGGGACATGATTTCTTGTGTTTTTTTATAGCACGCAAATTTATAAAGAAAAACTACAATTATTTCTCGGATTACATTTTCTAAATTGAGATGTTATTTTACTAGTTTTTGATTTTTTGACTGGATTCACGAACTAAAACTTCTGTATTTAAAAAGGTAATTTCCTTAACATCATCTTTTTTGGCAGATTTTAAATTTTTCAAAATAATTTCAGCAGAAGCCCTACCCATTTTCTCTGCAGGGTGTGTAATAGTCGAAATATTTGGATCAATGATATGAGAAATAGGGTCATTATTAAAACCAATTACAGCAATATCTTCGGGAACTTTTAAACCTCTTTTTTTGGCTGTCTGTACTGTACTTACTGCAATAATATCTCCCGATGCAAAAACGCCATCTGGCATTGGATTCATGTCAAACAATTTGTTGCTTGCCTCAACTCCTTCATCGTAAGTAACCTCTTTTAGATTTATAATTAATTCATCTTCAATTGGTAAACCAAAATCTTTTAATGCTTCTTGATATCCTCTTTTTCTTTCGTTATATAAATTCCCAAATTCTGAGCCAGCAGTAATATGAGCAATACGTTTGCAGCCTTGTTCGATAAGGTGTTTTGTTGCTTTATAACCCGCTGCATAGTTGTCAATAACTACTCTAAAAGTGTTGTAATCTTTTGGAACCCTATCCACAAAAACAAGTGGAATATTGTTAGCTGTGAATTGCTCAAAATGTTTGGTGTCACGAGTTTCCATCGCCAAGGAGCTGATAACACCACTAACTCGATTACTGTATAATGATTTGGCTAAACTAACTTCTACTTCATAGGAGTCATGAGATTGCATAATAATTACGTTATAGCCAGATTTTTGAGCTGTGATTTCTATACCACTAATCAATGATGAAAGGAAAGGCTGTGTTATAGTTGGAATTAAAACACCAATAGTTTTGGTTTTATTACCACGGAGTCCAGCTGCCAAAGTATTTGGGACATATCCCATTTTTTCAGACATTTCCTTAACCTTTTTGATGGTTTTTTTGCTGATAGTATGATGATCTTGTAAAGCTCGCGAAATAGTTGAAGTAGCAAGGTTTAACTTTTCGGCAATATCATAAATTGTAACATCCTTATTCTCTTCCATAATGATTAAAGTTCTAAAAACAAAGATATCTAAATTAGTCAAAAGTGGGCTAAAAAATAATTATTTCATTTTTTTTATAAAAGAATAACTACAAATTATTTGTTTCTGCATTTTTATTATAATTAAACATTGTTTAAAAAATGATTGTTTTAAAAATTACTCTAACGTTTTCGTAATTCTTTTCTTTTAAAGTTGATTTTCTTTTCGATGTTGCTTTTTTATGTTTTTTTTAAGTAATCAAATGAATCATTAGATATTTTTCATATTGAGAGTTTGGTTATTAAATTATTTTGAAGAATATTTATAATTTTTGCAAAAAATATATTTTATTTTCATTTATATGGGGTTATTTTTTTGTTGTTTTCAAAAAATATATACACAACCGATTGCGTATATTGTATTTTTATATATATTTGTTCAATACAAGTTTTACAAATACTATTAATAATGAAATTAAGAATTTAACTAAGCCAAACTATAAATTAATTAAATTAACTATTTATGACTAAATTTTTATTTTTTAAAGGCGGACATATCAAACAATTCGGATTTACAATTCTAATGTTTGTATTTTACGCACACATGAATGCTCAAACAACAGTTTCTGGTGTTGTTTCTGATGCAAAAGGACCTATACCTGGTGTCAGTATTTTGGTTCAGGGAACAACAAATGCTGTTGCTTCAGATTTTGATGGAGGGTATACCTTGCTAAACGTCCCAGATAAAGCGATGATAACTTTTAGTTTTATTGGTTACAAAACACAAACGGTTGCGTTGTCGGGTAGAAAAAAGATTAATATCATATTAATCGAAGATATGAAAACACTTGACGAAGTAGTAGTAGTAGGATACGGTACTATGAAACGTAAAGATTTAACTGGTTCTGTTGCTTCTGTTTCCAGTAAGTCTATTTCACAAACAGTAACTACATCTATCGAGCAAGTTTTACAAGGACGTGCCGCTGGGGTTCAAGTATCACAAAACAGTGGAGCACCAGGAGCTTCATCTTCGGTTAATATTCGAGGTATTAGTAGTATAAACGGGGCAACACAACCTATTTATGTTGTGGATGGAGTTGTTATTGATAGTAATAATGGAAGCTTAAATTCAAATCCAATTTCGGTAATTAATCCAGCAGATATCGTTTCTATTGATATCTTAAAGGACGCTTCTGCAACTGCAATTTATGGATCTCGTGCGTCTGGTGGAGTAATTCAGGTGACAACTAAACGAGGGAGAAAAGGAGATTTATCTTTAAATTTTGATAGTTATGTGGGATGGCAAGAAATTCCAAAACATTTGAATGTGTTAAATCTTCAAGAATATGCTGTTTTAAAAAATACACGTTCAGATTTAGGAATCGTAGAAAAGGATGCTAATTTTATTCGTCCTGATTTGTTGGGAGAAGGTACTGATTGGCAAAACGAATTGTTTAATCAAGCATTGATGCAAAATTACAATTTGTCAGCTTCAGGAGGTTCTGATAAAAGTACGTATTATATGGGAATTGGTTATATGGATCAAGATGGAATTGCTGAAGGATCGATGTTTA
Organism: Flavobacterium sp. 5; assembly: GCF_002813295.1. Classification (NCBI taxonomy): domain Bacteria; kingdom Pseudomonadati; phylum Bacteroidota; class Flavobacteriia; order Flavobacteriales; family Flavobacteriaceae; genus Flavobacterium; species Flavobacterium sp. 5. The sequence continues at coordinate 1,775,060 of NZ_PHUE01000001.1, read as the reverse complement.
GCCGTTTTAATTTGACAAGTAATTTAGATTCTCAAGTAAAAGATTATTTTAAGGTAGGGGTGAATTTTGCCTTAAGTAATACGAAACAGAATACTACTATTAATGATGGATCTTTAATTCTTACCGCATTAAAACAAACTCCAAATGTGGCAGTACGTAATGCAGATGGTTCTTTTGATGGCCCTGACACCGATCAATTTGTGCAAAACAATCCTGTTGGATTGGCTTCTATAAAAGACAATAATAATGAAGGGGTAGGTCTAAGAGCGAATACTTATGCTGAAATAACTTTTACAAAAGGGTTAACATTCAAAACACAATATTCTTTGGATTATGGTTTTACAAGTGCATATACTTTTGATCCTTCTTATACTTTTGGTGCGATTACAAATGATATTCGCCAAGGTACAAGAACCAAGAGTAACAGTAAAAACTGGATCTGGAATAATGTTTTAAATTATAATCATAATTTTGGAAAGCATTCTATAAATGCAATGTTAGGGCAGGAAGCACAAGAGAATCATTGGGAAAGTTTATACGGATATATTTCAGGTTATTTAACCAATACTTCTACTGATTTATCTATGGGTGACCCCACTACAGCTAGGGTAACAAATAATAGTAACAATAGTTCATTGAGTTCTTATTTTAGTAGATTATTTTATTCTTTTGATGATAAATATTTATTAACTGCAACTATTCGTCGCGATGGTTCTTCGAAATTTGATGAAGACAACCGTTGGGGATGGTTTCCTTCAGCTGCTTTTGCCTGGAAAGTTTCTAATGAAGCATTCTTAAAAGAAAATAAAGTTATTAATAATTTAAAACTTCGTTTAGGTTGGGGAGCAGTAGGTAACCAAAATGTACCTAATTATGCCTATACTTCAACTTATAACTCAAGTGCTACTGCTAATTGGGGAACTGGATTATTGGCTTCCAATACAGCAAACAAAGAATTAAAATGGGAAACTACGTATTCCACTAATATTGGTATCGATTTAGGTCTTTTCAATAATCGAATCGAGTTGGTTGCTGATGTGTATTACAAAAAGACTGATGATTTAATAAATCAATTGGCATTACCAGCTTATGTTGGGACATCAGGATCAGGATCTACTACTCCTCCTTGGTATAATATTGGATCACTTGAAAATAAAGGACTTGAAATCGCTTTGAATACTGTTAATATTCAAAACAAAGAATTTACCTGGACTAGCAATTTTATATTTTCAATGAATAGAAATAAAGTTTTGTCCTTAAACAGTGATTCAGGACATTATGACGGAACAGTTCAACAAGGTTCAGATGTCACTGTGGTTACTCGTACAGCAGTTGGACAACCAATTAGTCAATTTTATGGCTACAAAGTAATTGGACGTTTTGAAAAAGCAACTGATTTTTATTATAAAGATGCTGCTGGAAATGTAGTGCCAACAGCGCTACCTAAAGACATGCAAATTGGAGAAAATGGAGTTTGGATTGGAGATTACATGTTTGATGACGCTAATAAAGATGGTGTAATTGATGAAAAAGATTTGCAATACATCGGTAATCCACTTCCTAAGTTCACTTTTGGTATTACTAACACCTTCTCATATAAAGGATTTGATATGAGTATTTTCTTAGATGGATCTTACGGAAATGATGTAATGAACTATCAACGTCGTTGGTTAGAAAATCCTCGCGAAAGCACCAATTTATTAGATACTGCTTTGGGGTATGCTCAATTAGGTTTAATTAATCCTGATGGACCAAATGATTATCGTAATGTTCAAATTGTCGATGGAGATTCTAACATGCCTCGTATTGCTGCTTCGTCTGCTTCATCAGCTTCGAACTACCGTAATAGTGATCGTTTTGTAGAAGATGGGTCTTTTGTACGTATCAAAAACATTTCGATAGGATATAATTTGCCAAGTTCTTTTGTTTCAAAAATTGGACTAGCAGGAGTAAAAGTGTATTCTAATATGCAAAACATTCTCACATTTACTAAGTATTCAGGATACGATCCAGAAGTAGGGACATTAAATAATAGTGCACTTTATTCGGGTATAGATAATGGTCGTTATCCATCGTCACGTATTACTACTCTTGGAGTAAATGTTAAATTCTAAACACAAAAAATATGAAAAAGATACATATTAAACGCATTTTTCTTTTTGTTGCATTGTCTTTTTTGGGAACTAGTTGTAGTGATGACTTTCTTAATAAGGAACCAAATGATTTGATAACCAAAGAGAATTTTTATAAAACCGAAGATGATTTTAAAGCAGCTACGGCTCCCTTATATAACAAAGTATGGTTTGATTTTAACGATAAATTTTACTACGGATTAGGAGATGGCCGTAGTTATAACTTATACGCTCCTTATTCTGACTATATTTATCCTTTTGCCGATTTAACGGAAACAGGATTAACAGGTCCATTAGTATCAGCTTGGGGATCTTTGTATAATGTGGTACAGCAATCTAATAATGTTATTATTGGAATTCAGGATAGTAATCTGGATAGCACCGTTAAAAACAAATATATTGCCGAAGCCCGTTTTATGAGAGGAACTGCTTATTGGTATTTGGCTTCTTTATGGGGAAATGTAATTATTTCTACAGATCCAGCAGATTTAGTAAAAAATCCTATAGTGAATACCAGTCCAGTAAAAGATGTGTATGAATTTGCTATTCGTGATATGGAATTTGCTGCAAAATTTCTTCCAGAAGCGGCACCACAAACAGGACGTTTAACAAAGTATAGTGCATTCGGAATGTTATCTCGTTTGTATTTGTCAGTTTCGGGTTTAAGTGATAATCCTAATTCAGGTACCAGAAATCAAGATTATCTTGACTTAGCAAAAAAAGCAGCTCAAAAAGCCATTAGTGGGCCTTATGCCTTAATGGATAATTATGCTGATTTATTTAAAGTTGATAATAACAATAATGTTGAATCTATGTTTGCTTTGCAATGGGTACCTAATGGTAGTTATGGAGTAACGAATACACAACAAGCTTATTTTGCTTTAGGATCAGATATTACGGGTGATGATGCAGCTTGGGGATATTGGACAAGAGCTTCTAATGACATTTTATATGAATATGAAAGTAAAGATATAAGACGTCACGATACATGGATGGCTGACAATGATTTTTATCCAGAAATTAGTGTTGCAAACGGAGGTTATACAGTAGATCATGCCAATACTTTTGTGAATGTCAAAAAAGGTGTAGTTGGCTCAACTAAAGATAACCCTAAAATTTCTAAGCAAAATTCTGCTCTAAATACATATATGTTGCGTTTGGGAGAAGTGTATCTTAATTATGCAGAAGCTACATTAGGCAATAGTGCAAGTACATCAGATGGGGTTGCCTTAGAGTATGTGAACAAACTAAGAGTAAGAGCAGGACTTGAACCTAAAACTGCATTGACATATCAAGATATTATCCATGAACGCAGGGTAGAATTGTGTATGGAAGGACAATATTGGTATGATTTAGTAAGAAGATCGTATTATAAACAACAAGAAGTGGTTAACTATATCACAGGACAAAGTAGAGGTGTTATTGTGCCAATTACTTATGATGCTGCAACAAATACTGTCTCAGTAGATGCAACTAGAGATAATTCACCAAGAGCTATAGGGGCGATAGATACGTCAATATTTTTATTGCCTTATCCAGAATCAGAAGTAATTCAGAATCCATTATTAAATGTAGCACCTGTTCCTTATAATTTCAATGATGAAAAAATAACTGATTTATTTAATTAAAAACTGAAAATACAAAATATGAAAAATTTTATTTTAAATAAAAAGTATTGTACAGCTGTTACAATTGTATTTGTGATGTTGGTTTCATTGTTATTCAATGCTTGTGAGAACAATGATAGTGCTGATAGTAGTGGGCCTATAACGATAAACAAAGTGTATTTGGAGGATGTAAATTCCTCTGTGCCAGATAGAGTAGTTAGTTTTGCACGTTTAGGGCAATTGATTCGTGTTGAAGGGACTGGTTTTATAGGATTAAAGAAAGTATATATTAACGGTTTTGATACCTATTTTAATGTTGTATATGTTTCAAATACTTCTATGTTGATCAATATTTCAGATGATACTCCAACCATAGATGCCGAGCCTACAGTTCGTAATACGATTCGTTTTGTAAATGATTCAAACGAATTTACTTTACCATTTGAAATTCGTTCGGGAGCTCCTGTAATTACTTCGATTTCTAATACAATGCCAAATGCAGGCGAAATGATTACAGTATATGGTACAGGCTTGACAGAAGTTAAAAAAGTCGTTTTCCCAGGAAATATTGAAGTTAGTACTGGAATCACTTCTGATGAAGATGGAGAATTTTTCACAGTAACTGTTCCTACAGGAATTCCTGCAGAAGGAGGTTCTCTATTAGTTGAAAGTGCTAATGGAGGTGCTTATTCACCTGCTTATTTTAATTTCAAAAAAGGAGTAATCCTTAATTTCGACGGAAGTGGTACCCATGGTTTTTGGAGTACTGCGACTACGCCTAGTATGATTGCAGATACAGATTTAGAATCGGCTTTATTGGGTACAGGTAATGTTTCTCAAGGAAAATATGTACCACATCGTCCAGCACGTATCGCTTCTTTTGCTGCAGGAGCTAATCGTTGTTCTGAAGTTTGGACAGCTGGAACTGGTACAGATAATTGGAGAGGTCAACTAACGCCTTATATCCCAGCTTCAACTCCATTAGATAAAGTTGCTTTGCAATTTGATATTTATGTTCCAAATGTATGGACAAATACAGGTTACTTAAAAGTATGTTTAATTAATAATTTCAACGCTGGTGCATGGTCTGGTGCTTGTTACAATTATGTTCCTTGGTTAACAGAAGATGGAAAAGTAAAAGCTTTTCAAACTACTGGATGGCAAACTGTAACTATTCCGTTAACTAAATTATATAGTTATGCAACTGGAGATTTTACATTTGAAGACGTTCTTAAATTTAGAGAAGCGGCTACTTATCAGAATTTTGGTTTATGGTTTGAAAATTCTAATGTCAAATGGAGTAATGTTTCTGGAACTGCGAGTGAGCTTGAATTCGCAGCTTCTGCAACTTCAGTAAGCGTATATACAGATAATTGGAGAATAGTATCGTTAGAAACACCAACATATAGCGATTTCCCTAATTAAAATTAATGCAAAAGCAAAAAAAAATTCGTTTCACCCAAAAAAAATAGTAGAATGAAATATAATAAAATACTACCAGCAATTGCCTTATCCTGCATGCTGTTTACATCTTGTGATGATAATTTAATGGATTGGGGAAAAGATCCTGATCACGGTGATATTACATCGGCAGAACTTCCATTGGAACTTGCCGAAAAAATAAGCCGTTACGAACCGCTTAAAACCTATACAGATTTCAAACTTGGATCTGGAATAGATTTGAATTTATACATGAATGATGCTGTTTACCAAAGTCTTGTGAACGAAAACTTTGATGAGGTTACTTTAGGGTATGACATGAAACATGGTCCAATGGTAGCTGCTAATGGAGACCTTAAGTTTGATAAAATAGATGCTTTTATTGCTAAAACTAAAGAAGCTGGTTTGTCTGTTTTTGGGCATACTTTGGTTTGGCATCAAAATCAAAATGCAAGTTATTTGAATAGCTTAATTGCTGCAACAATTATCCCAGGAAGTAGTGGGCCAAGCTCCCTTGATTTGACTGCTTTAAAAGCAGGTGCACTTACTGGTTGGTCAGCATGGAATGCAGGAGCTGGGATTACGGTTGTAGATGGAGCTGGATTGGTAAGCGGTACTAAAGCTGTTAAATTGATTTCAAGCGCTTCATCATCTTCACCTTACCAACTGCAATTAATTACGCCTTTAATTCCTATTGTAAGTGGTCATAAATATGAAATTTCATTTTTCATTAAATCAGATCAAACAGGTCAGGGGCGTGTTGCTTTTGATGCTGTTCCTGCTTTGACAAATTCATACCCTCAAAAAGATTGGTATGGTACAGGTGCGGCAAAGTCTAGCTTCTTTGCAACAAATTCTTCATGGCAACAAGTTAAATTTACATTAGATGGTGCTGATTTTGTTGCAGGAAGCACTAATTTTAAATTTAACTTTGATTTAGGTTCTTTACCAAACGTGACTTATTATGTTGATGTAAACACCATTGCAGCAGTTGATTTAGATGCTGTTCAAACTGTTACAAATTTAATTACAAATGGTAATTTTGAAAGTGGAGCTCTATCTCCTTGGTCTGGTTATGGAAATAATTCTACACGTGCTATTTCAGCTAGTGGTGCAGGACATAGTGGAAATTATGCTATGGTATTAATGAATCCTGCTGCTGCTAATAATTATGAAGCGCAACAAGTATTCTCTTTAAGTACACCATTGGAAATAAATAAAGAATATACCTGTACTTTTTGGGTAAAATCAGATGTGCCAGCTGCTTTGCAATTTGAATTACAAGGTGCAAATTATAATGCTGATTATTCAGGAACATTTAATGTAACAACTTCTTGGACTCAAGTAGTAAAAAAGATTACAACGACTAAAGGGGATAGAGCTAAATTTATTTTCGATTTTGGAGCAACTGCTGCAACATTTACTATTGATGATATTGTACTTACAGATGGTTCGACAACAGGTGGAGGTGCAGGAACACCAGCAGTTACTATTGAAAAAACGGATGCCGAAAAAGCGACTCTTATAGGTGGTGCAATGGAAAATTGGATTTCTAAAATGGTAGGTCATTACAAAAATGATATTCATGCTTGGGATGTAGTAAACGAACCAATGAAAGAAGGTGGTAGTTTACGTGATGGAGTTGTAAATAATCCTGCTGCTGACGAATTTTATTGGGTAAAGTATTTAGGTAAAGATTATGCCGTTACTGCTTTCAAATTAGCTCGTCAATATGGAAATGCTACTGATAAATTATTCATTAATGATTATAATTTAGAAGCTAGTTTGGCTAAATGTGATGGATTGATTGAATATGTAAAATATATTGAAAGTAAAGGAGCTACTGTTGATGGTATCGGTACACAAATGCATATTACATTGAGTACAAACAAAGACCAAATTGCTCAAATGTTTCAAAAACTGGGAGCAAGTGGTAAGTTGATCAAAGTTTCGGAATTGGATATTGCTTTAGGTACTAAATCACCAACTTTAGAACAATTAGCAAATCAATCTGCTATGTATCAATATGTAATTGATTCATACAGACAATACATTCCTAAAGCACAACAATATGGAATTACAATCTGGGGTGTTTCGGATAATGTAGAAGAACATAAAAACTGGTTAACTGATCAAGCACCAAACGTTTGGGATGCTGAATACAAACGTAAACATGCTTACAAAGGTGTTGCTGATGGTTTAGCAGGAAAAGATGTAAGTAAAGAATTTACGGGAGATATTATAATTCCATAAAGATTTAAAAATATTTTTAATTGGTTAAATCCCTTTCGATACAAATTCAGAAATGAATTTAAATCGGAAGGGATTTTTTTTGTTGTTTATTCGTAGGGAAAATTTTGTCTGCGTGCCATTGTTTTTTTTTTATTTATATAGTGTCGATTCTATTCTTAATGTAATCTCCAAGATTTATCGAATATGTGTAACTATTTTTCCGGTATGAATATCTAGTTAATACTCAAAAAAGAATGCAATCTGGATAAAGTTGCAGTTTGAAGTTTTTTAATTAATTCTATGCTTTTACGCAAAAAGTGTTAAATATACACTTATTTTTATAAGAGAAAGAAATATTTGATATTTTTGATTCTCACAACCTTATATAAACCAAAAAAATGACCATTTTTAATTTAAAACAACTACGCTTAATTAATTTTAAAGCGTTTTTATTCTTCTTATTTTTTAGTTTTTTTGCAGTCCATTCACAATCCAAACAGATTACAATATCTAGTCCTGATGGGAAATTGGTAGTTAAACTTGCCGTAAACAATGCTGGGACGACTTACAGTGTTTCCTATAATGGGAAATTGTTTTTAGAACCATCACCACTTGGATTAAATACAAATGTTGGTGATTTTAGCACAGGATTAATGTTAAAGGATAATCCAATTCAAACTAACATTGATGAAAGTTATGAATTGCCTAACATCAAGCAAAGTAAGATTCATTATGTAGCAAATGAAACTGTATTTTCTTTTACGAAGGAAAACAAAATAGCAATCGATATTATTTTCCGAGTAAGTAATAATGACGTGGCTTTTAAGTATAAACTGTATCCGCAAGAACAGGCCCTTTCGGCGGTTGTAAAAGAGGAAGCATCAGGGTTTATATTACCAATTGGGACAACTACTTTTCTTTCTGCTCAAAGCAAGGCTATGGTTGGCTATGCCAGAACAATGCCGAGTTATGAAATTCCATATACTGTAGATGGTCCTATTGGTGAAAATGGCAATGGAGATGGATATACTTTTCCTTGTCTTTTTAAGGTTAATAATAATGCATGGGTTTTAATTTCAGAGACGGGAGTGGATAGTGGTTATTGTGCCAGTAGATTATTAGGTCATGATAAAGGTCTGTACACAATAGGTTTTCCAATGGAAGGGGAAAACAATGGCAATGGAACATCGGCTCCAGGAATTGCTCTCCCTGGCGAAACACCCTGGCGTACCATTACAGTTGGTGAAACCTTGGCACCTATTGTTGAAACTACTGTCCCATTCGATTTAGTAAAAGCTCGTTTTGAAGCTTCTCAAAAATACCAATATACGAAAGGATCATGGAGCTGGATTATTGGTATGGACGAAAGGACGGTTTATGATGAGCAAGTTAGGTATGTCGATTTTAGTGCTGCAATGGGTTATGAAACTGTTTTGGTAGATGCACTTTGGGATACTCAAATAGGGAGAGACAAAATTGATGTTTTAGCAAAGTACGCAGCAAGCAAAAAAGTTGGTTTGTATTTATGGTATAATTCTAATGGTAATTGGAATGATGCTCCTCAAAGCCCCAGAGGGATTATGAATAATACAATTGTGAGACGTAAAGAGATGGCGTGGATGAAAAAAGTTGGTATAAAAGGAATTAAAGTAGACTTTTTTGGTGGTGACAAACAAGAAACGATGAAGTTATATGAAGATATTTTATCTGATGCTAATGATTATGGAATCATGGTCATTTTTCATGGAACGACCTTACCTCGTGGTTGGGAAAGAATGTATCCTAATTATGCGTCCAGTGAAGCTGTTCTAGCAAGTGAAAATCTTTCTTTTAGACAAGAAAGTTGTAATACAGAAGCTTTCAGTGCTACTTTGCATACTTTTATTCGTAACACAGTTGGAAGTATGGATTTTGGAGGAAGTGCTTTAAATAAATTTTATAATGACAAAAACATTCCTAATAAAGGTTCGAAACGAATGACATCAGATGTCTATGCTTTAGCTACAGCGGTATTATTCCAAAGCGGAGTACAACATTTTGCATTAGCTCCAAATAATTTGACAGATGCACCTCAGTGGGCTATCGATTTTATGAAAGAGGTGCCTACTACTTGGGATGAGGTCCGTTTTATTGATGGTTATCCAGGGAAGTATGCCGTATTGGCTCGTCGTCATGGAGATAAATGGTATATAGCTGGAATTAATGCTCAGAAAGAAACACTTAAAATTAAAGTAAAACTCCCTATGATTGCTTCTGGTGCTGAATTAAAGCAATACAGTGATGATGCATTATTAAAAGGGAAACTAAGTGAAACAAAGCTGAAAAAGAACCAAGAAATGGAATTAACTATTCCTTGTAATGGTGGAATTTTGATTGTGAATTAATGAAGTACTAACGGTTTTGAAACTAAAACAATAGGCTTATAAAAACTGAATTCTTATAAGCCTATTGTTTTTTTAAAGAATGATTTTATTCAGTGAAAATACTAGTTACTCTTGATTTCTATTGTTGTTTGCTTCAATCCATCTGAGGTAACAATTAATTTTAAAGTGCCTTTACTTCCTTTATTAGCACGAACAATTGCTAACGCCATTCCGTTATAGGCTTTACGGGTAAGAGAAGCAAAAGAAACTAAATCAGCTGGATTACCGTTATCGGTAGCAATGATTTCTCCCTCACCTTCTATTTTAAAAGTAATGGTATTATTAGCATCAGGAATCATTAAGCCTTTTGCATCTGTAATTTTTATAGTTATAAATGCAAGATCTTTACCATTTGCTTTAATAGTAGAGCGATCCACAGTGGCTTCAATTTTTGATGCTTTCTCAGTTGTCTTTACTATATCTTCAGCCCAAATTTTATTGTTTTTATAAACTATAACTTTTAATTCACCAGGCTCATAAATTACATTATCCCATCTCAAACGACATTCAAAAGCAGCTTTTCTCTTTCTTCCTAATGATTTTCCATTCAAAAATAATTCAGCTTCATCACCCGAAGTAAATACATGAACAGGAGTAATTTTCCCAATCCTATCAGGCCAGTTCCAATGTGGTAAAATATGTGCCATTGGTAAATCTGGTCGCCAACGAGATTGGTACAAATAGAATCGGTCTTTTTTAAATCCTGCTAAATCAATAATGCCACAATACGAACTACGAGCCGAATAATAAGGAGTTGGTTCGCCAATATAATCCCAACCGCTCCAAACAAATTCGCCCGCAACAAAAGGATATTTATCCTGAGTGGCAAAAACTTTATCAGGAGATGCTCCAAATTGAGCAGTGTACAATTCGTAAGCACTTACTTCTTGTGTTTTTGGGCTTCCGCCTGTAGTATCACTTACTGGTGCAGAATTTTCTATGGCAACAGGAAAAATATAGGAACCACGCGTACTCAAAGATGATGCTGTTTCACTGCTAACAATCATTTTCTCTGGAAATTTTTGTTGAAATGCAGGATATAAGGGAGAGGTACGAATTCCTTTTAAATGTGCATAAGCAGGAGCATCCCTAATTCCTTCGCCTTGATAATTAAGACTAATGAAATCCATAACATTAGAAAAAGGCATATCAGGTTTGGCATAGTTTTGTGAAGCTGATCCAGGTCTTGTTGGATCTTCTTCATGCACGATATCATGTAGTTCTTGAGCGATTTTGGCTCCTTCAACATCAGTGTATTGTTCTCCAACTTCATTACCAAAACTCCATGCAATAACGGAAGGATGATTTCGGTCACGACGAATAAAGGAACGAGTATCTGCTTCATGCCACTCAGGAAAAATTAAATGAAAATCATGTGGTGTTTTTTTTCGTTCCCAACTGTCAAATATTTCATCAATAACCAAAAATCCCATTCTGTCGGTTAAATCTAATAATTCAGGAGCTGGTGGATTGTGTGATAAACGAATCGCATTACAACCCAATTCGCGTAACATTTCCAATTGACGTTCTGCAGCTCTAACATTAAAAGCAGCACCCAAAGCTCCTAAATCATGATGCTGGTTAACGCCTTGTATTTTAACTTTTTCTCCGTTAACTAATAGCCCTTTGATGGGATTAAATTCAATTTTCCGAATTCCGAACGGAGTATCATATTCATCAACTTGTTTATTGTTTATAAAAAGTTGTGTTCTGGCAATGTATAAGTTTTGTTTTTCTGATGGATAAACACCCCAAAGTTTCGGGTTTTTAAGCTGAATTTCAATTTCATTCGTTTGTTGCTCTGTTGCTTTTAAATGAAAGGTATTTGTCGGAAATACAGCGACAGCTTTGTTTTTGGCTTTGCCTAAATTATCTGTTTCATAAAGCAGTGTTTTGGCTTCAACAATTTGTGTGTTTTTCGAATTGTTTTGCAATTGTAATGAAAGATTAATTGAAGCTTCAGATGTAGTGACTTTTGGTGTTTTTACAAAAGTTCCCCAATGCGCTACATGAACGGGAGCTGTTTTGGTAAGCCAAACATTGCGATAAATACCTCCGCCAGGATACCATCTTGCTGATTGATTGGGATTATCAATTCGGATAGCCAATTGATTAGTTTCTCCATAATGAATATAAGGAGTTAAATTTAATCTGAAAGAGTTATAACCATAAGGCCAGCCACCGACTAAATTTCCATTAAGCCATATCATTGCATAAGACATTGCACCATCTATATCCAGATAAATTTCTTTCCCGTTGTCGGTTGCTGGAAAATTTAATTTTTTGCGATACCATGCCACACCTTGACTTGGTAATCTTCCCATTCCTCCGCCTACTAGAGGTTGTTCTCCAGTATAAAAAGGCTGCTTTATAGCCCAATCATGAGGTAAATTTACTTTTTCCCAATTGTTATCTTGGAAGTTTTCTTTAACAAAAGGAAAATCTGCTCCTGGGTTTCCGTTGGGGCGGATGTGTTTTTTAGTTGGGTCTTTGATAAAATCATTAGCTGTGGGTAGAATCCAGTCTTTTAGTACAGGCTCTTTTGCTTCTGTTTTTACTGCTTCTGTTGGTTTGGAATCAGCTATTTTATTATCATTGGTGTCTTCAATTTTGGGGCGAACATCATAAATCAATTGATCTGGATTTTCGGTATAATGCATAAATTGCCACGAATCATTAATACTGATTCGTTCTCTTTTATAAGCTTGCTTCTGGCTATATAAACTAATATTGGTTCCAATGAATATTAAAATTAATAAACCAATGTCTGTTCGTTTAAATAATGTTTTCATTGTAATTGTTTTTAGTTTATAGTAATAATGTATTGGTCACAGACAGATTAAAACCACTGGATTAAAACTGTTTTGTTTTAACTCCTAAATACGGTTAACCACAAATTCAATCATAATTAATGGATGTGAATTTGTGGTAATGATTTTCTTTGTAGACTTTAAAATCCGTAGGAGTAATTTACTTGATATACGGATCAATAGTAATTATAGTGCCATCTTCTTTATGGTTTAATTCTGTAACTTTAATAGAACGTAAATGTGTAATCCCTTTCGAAAGACTTGAATCATGGTAAAATAAATACCATCTTCCATTTACTTCACAAATGGAGTGATGTGAAGTCCAACCAATTACTGGGTTCAAAATACGTCCTTGATAAGTAAAAGGTCCATAGGGGTTGTCACCAATTGCATAGCAAATGAAATGAGTATCACCTGTAGAATAGGAGAAGTAATATTTCCCGTTGTACTTATGAATCCAAGAAGCTTCAAAAAAACGACGAGCATTATCACCTGCAAGAATTTGTTTCCCGTTTTCGTCTAAAATAAGTATTTCTTTCGGTTCTTCATCCAATTGTTTTAAATCATCACTCAATCTTGCAACGATTGGACACAATGCATTTTCTTTTGCAGAAGGTTCTTCGTTAGTAATATCATATTTATTATTGCGGTAATTTTGAAGTTGTCCACCCCAAATACCTCCAAAATAAATATAATATTTTCCATCTTCATCTTCAAAAACTGCTGGGTCTATAGAATAACTTCCTTCAATCGGATTTGGTTCTGCTATAAAAGGTCCAATAGGTGAATCGCTTATGGCAACTCCAATTTTAAAAATTCCATCATATCCTTTAGCAGGAAAAAACAAATAATATTTTCCATCTTTGTGAGCTGCATCTGGAGCCCACATTTGTTTTTTTGCCCAAGCGACATCATCTACGTGCAGTGCAATTCCATTATCAATTGCTTCTGAATTTGGACTGTCCATAGAAATGACATGGTAATCTTCCATTCCAAAATGGTCGCCATTATCATTAAACGGAATTCCCGCTTCTATGTCGTGTGAAGGATAGATGTAAATTTTTCCATTAAAAACATGAGCTGATGGGTCGGCGGTATATATATTTGATACTAAAGGTTGTGAAATTGCATTTTTATTCAATTCGATAAAATCAATGTGTGCGATACTATCTTCGGGCATAATCTTTTGTTTGTATGTGTTTAGAATTAATCTCTTCTTTGTTTTAAATCATTTTCTATTTCCAATTCCATTTTTTTATCAATTTTATAAAAGAATAATAAGATTGCGCCCATTATAAAAGGGATGGAAGGAAATATACTTACTAATAATTTGATGCCATTTATAGCAGTTTCTGGTTGTGTAACTGAATTTGGAATGTAATTAAATGAACTTAAAAACAGCGTTGTTAATGAACCTCCAATACTTAAACCTGCTTTTAGTCCTACCATCATTGCCGAGAAAATGATGGCTGTGGCGCGACGGTTGTTTTTCCACTCTGAATAGTCTGCAACATCTGCAATCATAGCCCATAGAATCGGAATTGTTATTCCATAAAAGAAACCATGGAGAATTTGTGAGACAAACATCAAAACAACTGATGTTGGTGGAAAGAAATAAAAAGCCATTATAAATAAGGTCGAAATGAATAAAAACAACCTGAAAACATCTCTTTTACCATATGTATCGGCTAGTTTTTTTGAAAATGTGATTCCAACAATCATAAAAATGATTCCTCCAGCATTAAATAATCCAAATCCTGCTGAGATTGGATCGTTTCCAAAAAGAGTGAATCCAATAGAGTTAAGTCCGTCTAATATAGGTTGTACAAAAAGAGCTAGTTGTTCTTTATTTACATAATTTTCAAAATAATACACATAAGAGCCACCTTTCATTGCCAGTGATATGAAAACCAGAGTCGTTAAACTTAGCATAATAATCCACGGGCGGTTTTTTGTCAAATCACCTAAATCTTCTTTCAGACTTGATTTTTGTTCTGGTTTTGGGACAATTCGTTCTTTGGTTGTCAAAAAAGTAATGATTAACATAATGGTTCCAATAATTGCCAAAGCTGTCATTACCTTTTCAATTCCAACAGCTTTGTCCCCATTTCCAGCACTTTTTATAATGGCAAGCATAAAAACTTGTACAAAAAACTGAGCAAACATTACTGCCACAAATCGATAAGAAGACAAACTGTTACGTTCTTTCATATCTCCTGTAATTACGCCACTCAATGCAGAGTAGGGTAAGTTATTACTGGCATAAAATATTAAAAGGAATGTATAAGCCACTACCGCATATATTACTTTTCCCTGATATGAAAAATCGGGAGTAGTAAAGGCAAGTAATGCAATAATACCCAGTGGAACTGAGGTGAATAATATCCAAGGTCTAAATTTCCCCCATTTGGTTTGAGTTCTATCCGCTATAGCGCCTATGATTGGATTAAAAATAAAAGCCGCAATTAATCCCACAACCAACATAATTATGGATGAATCCTTAGCAGATAAACCATAAATATCAGTATAGAAATAGGCGAGATATGTCATTAATGTCTGGAAAACCAAATTTGCAGCCAAGTCGCCTAAACTATATCCGATTTTTTCCTTTACTGATAATTTTCCTGAATGTGCGCTCATATTCTTTTTTGGATTAATATATTAATTGTGGTATTATAGTTTTTGTTTTTTACGAGTTAAATTAAACTATTGTTTTATGTTAACAAATTAAAACAATCGGTTGTGTAAATATATATAAAACTTTATATAAAACAAGTATGAGTGTAATTTATACACTCATTTTTAAAGAATAGATTTTTTTTGGGTCAATTTGGGTTGTTGTTTTGGGAATTATTCAATAAAAAAGCCTGTTCAATTGATGAACAGGCTTTAAAATTATTAAATTAAAAAGATGTTAATGTGTATGTTTCGGATTGAAACCATCTTCACTTAATTCGGCATGCTCGTAATCAGCAACCATTTCAGCTTCATAATCGATTTTTTCTTCTTTAGAAAATTTAGCAATTATTTTTTCCATAATTTCATAGATTACAGGAACGATGATTAAGGTTAAGAATAATGATGAAATCAAACCACCAATAATTACCCAAGCCAAACCATTTTTCCATTCTGCTCCAGCTCCCGATGCCAATGCAATTGGAAACATACCAAATACCATCGCAATAGTAGTCATCAAGATCGGACGTAAACGAGCGTGGTTCGCTTGAATTAATGCTGTTCTGATTGATTCTCCTGCAGCTCTTCGTTGATTGGTGTAATCGACAAGCATGATCGCATTCTTACACACCAGACCAATTAACATGATGATACCTAAAATGGTAAAGATGTTCAGTGTGTTATTTGTTAATGCTAATGCAAATAATGCTCCAATAAACGAAAGCGGAATAGCAAACAATACAACAAACGGGTGAACAAAACTATCATAAAGACCAACCATTACTAGGTAAACCAAGATAATTGCAGCTAATAAAGCAATTCCTAACGTACCAAAACCTTCACTTTGGTTTTCTTGATCACCACCCCAAATGTAGTTTACTCCAACTGGTTTTTTAAGCTTGTCTAATTTTACTTGCCATTGTTGTACAATTGTTCCTGTAGGAACCCCAACATTTTGTCCTTGTACTGTTACAGAAGCCGATTTATCACGACGTTCCAATTGGCTAGGACCTGAACCTTCGGTAATAGTTGCAAATTGAGACAATTTAATTTGTTGTCCAGTACTGTTGATAAAAATCAAATTACTTACATCAGTGATATTTTTTCTATCAAAAGCATTGTATTTAATGTTGATGTCATATTCGTACTCACCAGCTCTAAATTTACCATCAGTGTTACCACTATATGCAGTCTGCATCGTCATACCCACTGTTTGAAGTGTAAGTCCTAAAGCTGCCATTTTATCACGATCTACTTGAACGTTGATTTCAGGATTTCCATCTTCAACAGTCAATTTTATTTCGGTTGTTCCTGGAATAGTACGCAATTCTGCTTCCGCTAATTTGGCAAAAGCCATTGCTGCTTCAGTAGAAGGACCTGTTACAATCAATCCTAATTTTGCATTTTCAGCAGTACCCAAAATACCTACAGGAACGGTTTTTACTTTAGCACCTACTAAAACTTTTTCCAATTTACGTTTGATTTTTGCTGCATAAACTGAAGCATCATCAGAACGTTTTGATTGGTCAATCATTTTTACATCAATCTCTGCTTTGTAAGCAGTAGCTTGCGAACCTCCCATACCTTCCGAAGTTTGACCTACGGTTGTAATTTGACTTTCTACATAAGCTTCATTTTTCAAAAAGGCTTCTGCTTTTTGAGTCATAAAGTTCGATTGTTCTAATGAAGCATCTTTTGGTAATTCGATTTGAACTAAAAACTCACCACTATCCGAAGAAGCGAAGAATTCACCACCAATAAAACCACCACCAAACAGTGAGAAAATAGTACCAAAGAACAAGACTAAAACAACTAAGATTGTTTTTATATAATGATCCAAACACCAGTTCAATAATTCAGAAATCCAATTAGTGAAACGAGTCAAATAGCTTTCAAAACCTAAAATGATTCTTCCAAATAAGTTTTTACCTTCAATATGTTCTAATTTTCCAAAACGAGAAGACAACCAAGGAATAATTGTGAACGAAGCCAATAATGATAATAAAGTAGATATAATTACCGTCACACAAAATTGTGTAATAATGTTTGATACCAATCCAGAACTCATTGCAATTGGTAAAAATACTACCACAATTACCAAAGTGATCGAAGTTACTGTTCCTCCAATTTCGGCAGTACCGTCATAAGAAGCACGAATACGGCTTTTACCCATTTCCATGTGCCTATAAATATTTTCCAATACTACAATGGCATCATCGACCAGAATACCTACCACAAGAGAAAGTCCTAGTAAACTCATTAAGTTTAAGGTGTATCCTAAAAGATAAATTCCGATAAAAGTAGCAATCAATGAAGCTGGAATCGAAACCATTACAATCAATGAGTTACGGATACTGTGCAAGAAAAACAACATTACAAAAGCTACTAAGATTACCGCGATTAATAAATCGTGCAATACAGAATCAGCTGCTTCTAATGTATAATCCGTACTGTCTTTTGCTATTTTTAAAGCTAACTCAGATTTTTTGTAATCAGCTTCCAGCTTTGTGATTGATTTTTTTAAATCAGCACTTACCGCAACGGCATTGGCATCCGATTGTTTAATTACTTGTAAAATAATCGCGCTTTTTTGATCTACTCTTGAGATTTTCTCTGCAATTTTTTGAGCATCTTGTACATCTGCAATGTCATTCAAACGCACTTCGATTCCGTCTTTTGAAGACACAACCAAGTTTCTTAATTCGTCAACACTTTTATATTTACCCGCTAAACGAATTAATATTTTTTGATCTCTTGTTTGAATGTTACCCGTAGGGAAATCAAGATTTGAAGTCAAAATAATTTGTTGTACTTGAGGAACTGAAAGTCCGTATCCCTGCATTTTTACAGCATCAAGGTTTACTTGAATTTCACGTTCTTGACCTCCAATAATGTTTACCTGAGCCACACCTTGTACGCGGGACAAAACAGGAGCAATCTTTTTATCAATCAAATCATAAAAAGCAGCTTCATCCATTTTTCCGTTGGCACCAATTGTCATAATTGGTAAATCACTCAAAGAGAATTTAGTCAAAGCAGGCGTTTCAGCATCATCCGGTAAATCACTAACTAATGCATTGATTTTACGTTGTGCATCATTCATCGAAATGTCAATTTTTGCATTTGATGTTAATGTAACCGATACAATAGACAAACTCTCGTAAGATTTTGAATCGATTTTTTTGATGTTTTCTAATGAAGCAACTCCGTCTTCAATTTTTTTGGTTACAGTATTCTCAACCTCACTTGGAGAAGCTCCAGGATAAATAGTAGAAATCGTAATTACGTTTTGTTCGAATTTAGGAATCAATTCGTAGCCCAATTGGCTATAACTGAACAGTCCACCAAGGGTCAGAATCGTGAAGAGCACGATAACTAACGAAGGACGTTTTATGGATATTTCGGCTAATTTCATATATGTTATTTTGAAGTAAAAGAGTAAATTATCAAATAAGGTTTAAACCTTAAGACTTTTGACTTTATGACTTATTAATTATTTGATAATTTCTACAGGATTACCATCTTGCAAGTTGATTTGTCCTGTAATAATTACAGTTTCTCCATCAGATAAACCGCTAATAATTTCAACCTGGTCACCTAAAATTCTTCCTGCTGTTACTTTTTTCAATTTAGCAATTCCATTTTCTACCACAAAAACTTCGTTACTGCTTACACTTCCAACAAAAGCATTTCTAGGAACGACTTTTAATTCTTGTTTTTGTTTTGTACCAAAACTTGCTGTTCCATACATACCTGCTTTGATAGCACTGTTAGCACTATTTGCAATTTCAATTTCTACTGGGAAATTTAAACTTTCATCAGCTTTAGGAGCGATAAAAATAATTTTACCTGTAACCACTTTATCAGGAAAAACACTTGAAGTTACTGGTACCGTATTTCCAATTTTCAAACCAGCTACTTGACTTTCATTTACAGTAACTTTTAATTTTAATTTTGAAACATCAACGATTTCGAACATTTGTGTTGGAGGCATTCCAGCTAGTATTGTTCCTGGCTCAATGAATCGTTTATTGATAAAACCTTTTATTGGAGCTTTAACTTTAGTGTCACCAACATTGATGTTAGCTTGTGTTAAGGCTGCTTTTGCATTAGTTAATTGTAACTTAGCTTGGTCTAATTGTTGTTTAGTAACACCGCCTGTAGTATATGCATTTTCGTATCGATCGTAGTCTGATTTTGCATTTTCATATACTGCTTTAGCGTTGTTGGCATTTATATTAATAACATCGCTTCTCACAATTACTAATGTTTGTCCAACAGTAACATAATCTCCTTCATCAACCAAAACGCTAATTACTTTTCCTGATTTTTCTGCAGAAAAATTCAATTCTTGAGTAGGAGCAAAGTTTCCATTAGCCACGAAGTCTAGTGAAAGATTCTCTGTTTTTACTTGTGCTACTTTTACAGAAACGGCTGCATTTTTTTCGGCAACAATATCCGTTTTAGCTTTGTTTTCTGCCTTGTTTTTAGTCAAAACAAAACCAATTAAGCCTAAGGAGGCTACGATTGCGATTATTGTAATTATTGTCTTTTTCATTTTAGTTATTTATTAGTGTTTTAAGTTGTCCTTTTGATTTGATTAATGCGACTTCGGCTATTTTATAATTTAAGATGGCTCTGGTGTAATTGTTTTGCGCTTCAAGTGATGCGTTTTGTGCATCTAATAAATCGGTTAATGAAGCTAATCCTTGAAGGTAATTATTTTTAGTGTTTTTCAAAATCTCTTGTGCCAATCGCATATTTTCTTTTTGATTGGTGATGGTAACATAGTTGTTTTCAATTTGAGCTTTTGCATTTCTATAATCCAAATCGAGTGAAAGTTGTGTGTCTTTGATATCTTCTTGAATGGATCTAATATCAACATCTGCTTGTTTTATTCTAGAGCGTGTTCCAAGTCCTGTAAAAATTGGAACTCTCATATTTAATCCAACTGCAGAGTAATCTGACCAATAAACTCCTTTGTTTGGTTTTGCAAACCATGGCATTTCTGGTCCTTGTCCTAAATAATTATAACCAGCAACCAAAGAAAGTGTTGGGTAAAGTTCTGCTTTAATAGCCGTTTTTTGAAATTCTAACAATTCTTCTTGTTTTTTCAAAAGCAAGTATTCTGTTCTGTTCTCTGTATTTGGAGCTTCCGCAAATGTTTCTGGTGTTATTTCATATTCATTTTGCGGAATTACAAATTGGTTAACGATAGGCATTCCCATATAGAATTTTAATGCGTTTTCTTGCAATTCCAATTGGTTTTTAACTTGTTGACGGTCCGTGTCTATATTAGACATTTTTACTACAATTCGGTCTAAATCTGTTTTTTTAGCCAATCCATTGTCAAATTGTCCTTTTACGATATCACGAACTTTAGTTGTATTAACATAATTACTATCCAATAAAACTAATCTTTCACGTTGTACATATACCGCATAATAATTGTTTGCTACTCTTTCAATTACTTGTTCCTCGGTTAATTGATTGTTTATTTGGTAGAATTCACGAGTAGATTTAGCAGCTCTCAAACCTGTAAAAACAGATAAATCAAAAAGTGCTTGGTTTAATGTAACTCCTGCACCAGAAGTCCAATCCTGACCAAAAGTAGCTTTAATAGACGTTCCCGGAGCACCAAAAGCAGCTCCATCAATAATACTAGTTTGTAAAATTGGATTGTACGTTAGACTTCCATTTGCTACGATCTGTGGTAAAGCTTTAGAGCGTATTTCTTGAATTTTGTACTCGCTATTTTCTATTTCTAACCTTGATTTTTTGGCATCAGCCTTATTTTCCAACGCGTAGTTTATAGCGTCTTTTAAGGTTAAAGTTTGTACTTGTGCATTGGCAGTTATCCCAATTGAACACAGAAGTAGGAGAATTATTTTTTTCATTGATTTTAGATATTAACGTTTTGTATTTGTTTTTCTAGTTCGATTATTCCATTTGGTGTTGCCATTGCTCGGGTATGATATTCTAAAGCTTCTAGTTCAATTTTTCTAGCTTCAATTTCAGAGCTAGTGTTTTCATTAATATGAAAGATCAAGATGTAATAAAATTGAACGTAATAATCAATATTTATGTCTTTTCGATATAGTCCTTCAGCAATTCCTTTAGTGATGTTGTCAAAAAAACAAGACATACATTCTTTGATTTCTATCTTTATTATATTATGATAAATTTCGGGATAATGTTTTTTCAATTGATAAATTGGTGAATTATCAGATGATTTAAACATCTCTTTGAACATGTTTCGGATTTCAAAGTTTTCTTTAATCGCGTTGTGATTTTGTGAAACTATGGTGTTTATTACATAATGAAGCTGTTCGTGTACCAAAGTGGTACTTTCTTCGATAAGCATTTCTTTATTGCAGAAATATTTGTAAATCGTTTTTTTAGAAATACACATTTCTCCAGCAATATCATCCATAGTGACACTTTTAAAACCTAGTTTTAAAAAGAGTTCACTTGCTTTTTCTATAATTTTTTCTTTCATTTTTATGGTAACTTATTGCAGTTAAAACTTGAATTAAATAATACAGTAAAGTCAGTTATTAAATGAGGTTTTGGTTTTTTGTATTTTATAGAAATCATTATTCTTAATGTGTGAATTCTAAATTGGCAATAAGTTTTATGTCTTTGCTTATTGGATTGCTTCTGTTGCGGGAAATCATATTGTAATTCAGACCAAAATCTTTGCGATTAATGTTTCCTGTAATTTCAAAAGAGGCTTTCTCAACACCGTTATAATTATTAAAACCTATAAATTCAGTGTCAAATTCAACCACTTTAGTGATGTTTTTGATTGTCAAAAGCCCTTTCAGAAAATTAATGTTTTTGTTTATTTTTTGAAATGAGGTCGATTTAAACTGTATCAAAGGAGTTTCGTCTTCATCAAATAAATCGGTTAGTTTTATTTCTTCATTTTTTTCAGATGAAGCATTTTTTTTGTTGTTTACATTCAGCGAGAATTCTATTGAAGCGTCCTCAACTTCATTGTTTTGTATCGCTACATGCCCTTTCAGATTGTTTGTATTTCCAGGTAGGTAACCTATAAGAGAATGTCTAGATTTTAGTATAACGTCTGATTCATTAGAATCAATAGCCCATGCATTTTCCATGATTTGGTATTTTAAGTAATGTTGTTCCTTATTTTTTTCTTTTTTTATTGTGTTTTGGAAACTTTGAATACTTTAAAAGTTTCTTGTGTTCTGCAAATGTAAGCAGGAAACTTTAAAAACCAATAAAGTTTCCAATGTTTTTTTTGATGAATATCATAAGAAAAAACTATAGTTCCATTTTACACGGGTTTGGCGTTAAATAATTAACATTTGAATTGTATCTTTGGGCTTCAAAACCCAAGCTGGAAAGGCTTCGGAAAACCAGAACCTCAATTTATGCACGCGATTCATCAGTATCAGGAATTTTTCATTACCTATTTAAAAAAGCAAAATATCAATAAAGAACCTAAAAATTTATATGAGCCTGTCGATTATATATTGAGTTTAGGAGGAAAAAGAATGAGGCCTGTGTTGACTTTATTGACAGCAGAAGTATTTGATGCCAATTATAAAAATGCACTTCCAGCTGCCATGGCGGTAGAAGTTTTTCATAATTTTTCGTTGGTACATGATGATATTATGGATGATGCTCCTTTAAGAAGAGGAGAACAAACTGTTCATGAAAAATGGAATCTTAATACAGGAATCCTTTCAGGTGATGCAATGTTGATTTTGGCGTATCAATATTTTGAACAATATGAACCAAGTATCTTTAGAGATTTGGCTAAATTGTTTAGTAGAACAGCCCTCGAAGTTTGCGAAGGACAACAATGGGATGTGGATTTTGAAACCCGTGGTGATGTTACCATACCCGAATACCTAAAAATGATCGAATATAAAACAGCAGTTTTGGTTGCAGCCGCAATGAAAATGGGAGCGATTATTGCAAATACTTCTGAAGAAAATGCTAATTTAATTTATGATTTTGGGCTTCATTTAGGAATAGCTTTCCAATTACAAGATGATTATTTGGATGCTTTTGGTGATCCGGAAACTTTTGGAAAACAAGTAGGAGGAGACATTATTGAAAATAAAAAAACCTATTTATTTTTAAAGGCTGTTGCTTTTTCAGATGCAAAACAAGCTCAAGAATTAAAAGACTTATTTGCTATTCATTCTAATGATAATGTAGAAAAGATACATAAAGCAAAAACTATTTTTAATCAATCAGGTGCGTCAGTAGCAACTCAAGAGGCTATAAAGGAATTTACATTTAAAGCATTTGAAACCTTAGAAAAAATGGATATTGACTCTTCTAAAAAGCAAGTATTACGATCTTTTGGTGAAAATTTAATGGGAAGAAAAGTGTAACTGAGTATTTGGTTTTAAAAATTTAAAATTGCCTTTATGTTTATAGCGCCCTTAAATACTGATTTGTTACTTCAAGAAGCAGAAAAAGAAACACTTTATCTCAATTTGGTTGCTCAATTAAATAAAGATTTTAATTTGGCTAACGAAGCGGTGGATTTTCCATTGAGTCTCACTCCGGATGAATTGAAAATACAATTGCATGAAAAAATCTACAGACTCATTCAATACAAATTTGCTGAGTATCTCAATTTGCTTTATATCATTGATGTTCCCGAAGGAGAAATAAAAAAATTAGATGGTAGTGACTTGGTAATTCTTGCCGAACAAGTTGCTTTTTTAATTCTTAAAAGAGAATGGCAAAAAGTTTGGTTTAGAAATAAATACAAATAATTCCTAAAAATAAGCTCTTACAAAAGGTATAAGGGCATCTCCATATACATTATCGTTTTCATCAAACAATACATTATAAGATAGGCCTACAGTTACATTTCCAGTTCGGTAACCGGCACCCAAAAACAATGCAGTATTCCAGAAATTGTCTGTATAGGCTCTTTGATCATAATAAGACTCATAGTGATTGTTGACATAAGATTCATTCAGATTTATAGATAACTGAATTTCAGGAATAGGATTGATGTAGGTTAATAAACTTACTCCATAAATTCCAGAATCATAATAACCTTTAGACGCAACATAACTCGCCTGAAGACCTAAACCCACTGCTAAATATGGGTTTACATTATATATTGCACTAGGTGCTACTGAAATATCGGTATAACCACTGCCAAAACTCAACCCTAAACCACCTCCAAATTGTACTTTTTCCCAAAAAGGACTTCTCGCTGGAGGTACTTGTGAGTATTGAGCTATTACGTTTTCGTAAAAGAACATTGTAATGACTATTAAAATATACTTTGTTAGGCTAGAAAAGAGGGATTTTTTCATTGGATCGGCTTTTTTTAACAAATTTTTACGTAAAAGTACGTAAAAAAATAGATTTAAATAAATTGCTTTATCGTATTTTTGCCGGACTATTTAACAAAAGTATATTCAATAACAGTATTATGGATAGGTTTTCATTTTTAAACGCGGCACATACAGAATTTTTTGCTCAATTATACGATCAATATTTAGAAAATCCAGATAGCGTAGAACCTAGTTGGAGAAGTTTTTTTCAAGGTTTCGACTTTGGAATGACTACTTATAATGACGAAAACCCTGTTCAACGAATCGTTGAATATGTGGAGAGCAATACAGATTGCAGTTTGGTTTCAGATAAATTGCAAAAAGAATTCAATGTTTTAAAATTAATTGATGGATACCGCACTCGCGGACATTTGTTCACTAAAACAAATCCGGTTCGTGACCGTAGAATATCTTCACCAACTTTAGATATCGAAAATTTTGGTTTGTCATCAGCTGATTTATCAACGGTTTTTGATGCTGCTCAGGTTATTGGAGTGCCACCTTGCTCTTTGCAGGATATTATCACTCGTCTTCAGGCAATATATTGTCAGCATATTGGAGTTGAGTATATGTATATTCGTAATCCTGGTGTTGTAAAATGGGTTCAGGATAAATTAGGAGTGAACAATAATCAACCTAATTTCTCAGTTGAAGAAAAGAAAACAATCTTAAATAAATTAAATCAAGCAGTTTCTTTCGAGAACTTCTTGCATACCAAATATGTTGGACAAAAACGTTTCTCATTAGAAGGTGGAGAATCTGTAATTCCTGCTCTTGATGCTTTAATCGAAAAAGCGGCTGAAAAAGGAGTAGAGCAGTTTGTTATGGGAATGGCTCACCGTGGACGTTTGAATGTTTTGGCGAACATTTTCGGAAAATCAACTCAAGATATCTTCGGTGAATTTGACGGAAAAGATTACGATCAAGAGTATTTTGACGGGGATGTAAAATACCATTTAGGTCTTACTGCTGATAAAGTAACTAAGTCTGGTAAAAAAATAAACATCAATTTAGCTCCAAACCCTTCGCATCTTGAAACAGTAGGTGCAGTAATCGAGGGGATTACAAGAGCTAAACAAGATAAATATTTCGCTGATGATTTTACTAAAGTATTGCCAATTGCCGTTCACGGTGATGCAGCGATTGCTGGGCAGGGTATTTTATATGAAATCATCCAAATGTCATTACTAGACGGATACAAAACGGGTGGTACAATTCACATCGTAATCAATAATCAGGTTGGTTTTACAACTAACTATTTAGATGCTCGTTCATCTACTTATTGTACAGATGTTGCCAAAGTAACTTTATCTCCTGTGTTACACGTTAATGCTGATGATGCAGAAGCTGTTGTTCACGCTGTATCTTTTGCACTAGACTACAGAATGCAGTTTGGACGTGACGTATTTATCGATTTATTAGGATATAGAAAATATGGTCACAACGAAGGTGATGAACCTCGTTTTACACAGCCTGTTTTATATAAAATTATTGCAAAGCACCAAAATCCAAGAGATATTTATGCTGAAAAGCTATTATCTGAAAGAGTTATTGATGCAAATTATGTAAATACAATTGAGAAAGAATATAAAAAGGATCTTGAAGAAAATTTAGAAGCATCACGTAAAAAAGACCTTACTATCATTACGCCATTCATGCAAAATGAGTGGAAAGGATTCAAACAAGTTTCTGATGATGTGATGTTAAAAAATGTAGATACTTCTTTTGCTAAAAAATCATTGGATTCTATTATCAAAACGGTATCAACTTTACCATCAGACAAGAAGTTTATCAATAAGATAACCAAAATTGTTTCTGATAGAAAAACGGGATATGATAACAATACAATTGATTGGGGAACTGCTGAAACATTAGCTTACGGTTCGCTTTTGACAGAAGGTTTTGATATTCGAATTTCAGGTCAGGACGTTGAGCGTGGTACATTCTCTCACCGTCACGCCGTAGTTAAAGTAGAAGATTCTGAAGAAGAAGTAATTTTATTGGATGCTATTGAAAACAAAAAAGGAAAATTCAATATTTTCAATTCACACTTATCGGAATATGGTGTTCTTGGTTTTGATTATGGTTACGCCTTAGCAAATCCAAATGCATTAACTATTTGGGAAGCACAATTTGGAGATTTCAGTAATGGAGCGCAAATTATGATTGACCAATATATCTCATGTGGAGAAGATAAATGGAACAACCAAAATGGTATAGTTTTATTATTACCACACGGATACGAAGGACAAGGAGCAGAACACTCTTCTGCAAGGATGGAGCGTTACTTACAATTATGTGCGAGACAAAATATGTTTGTAGCCGATTGTACAACGCCAGCCAACTTCTTTCACTTGTTGAGAAGACAAATGAAAACGACTTTCCGTAAACCTCTAGTAGTTTTCTCTCCAAAGAGTTTATTGCGTGATCCAAGATGTGTGTCTACAGTTGAAGAATTAGCAAAAGGAAGTTTCCAGGAAACTATTGATGATGAAGCAGTGACTAAAAAAGACGTAAAAACGTTGGTTTTCGTTACAGGTAAATTCTATTATGACATTGTTGCAGAAAGAGAAAATAACGGAAGAAAAGATGTTGCGGTAGTTCGTATCGAGCAATTATTCCCTTTCCCAGCAGAACAAATCAAAGCGATTATCGCTAAATATCCAAATGCTGACGATTATGTTTGGGCACAAGAAGAGCCTAAAAACATGGGAGCTTACAGTTTTATGTTGATGAATTTCGATTTTATCAAATGGAGATTAGCTTCATTAAAAGCGTATGCAGCACCAGCTTCTGGAAGTTATACAAGAGCAAAACGTCGTCATGCAGATGCTATTAGAATGGTATTTGATAAAAATTTATTTAGATAATTAAGAATTGTTTCAAGTTTAAAGTTTCAGCTTTATAAGCCTAGTGAAACTTTAAACAATTTAAACTTTAAACAAAGAGTAAGATGATTTTAGAAATGAAAGTCCCATCACCAGGGGAATCAATCAAAGAAGTAGAAATTGCAACATGGTTAGTTAAGGATGGAGATTATGTAGAAAAAGACCAAGCTATTGCTGAGGTTGATTCTGACAAAGCAACTCTTGAATTACCAGCTGAAATGAGCGGAATTATCACGCTAAAAGCAGAAGAAGGCGATACAGTAGCAGTTGGGGCAGTAGTTTGTCTTATTGATACTGATGGAGCAAAACCATCAGGTTCTGCACCTGCTGTAGCACCAGTAGCTGAAGCTCCAAAAGCAGCGCCTGCACCAGTGGCTCCGGCTCCAGTAGCAGCAGCGCCTGCACCGGCAGCATCTTATGCAGCAGGAACTCCATCTCCAGCAGCTAAAAAAATATTAGACGAAAAAAATATCGCTCCAACAACAGTTTCAGGAACTGGTAAAGGTGGTAGAATTACTAAAGATGATGCTGTAAATGCTGTACCATCAATGGGAACTCCAACTGGAGGAAACCGTGGTTCTGAGCGTACAAAATTGTCAATGTTACGACGTAAAGTAGCTGAAAGATTAGTTGCTGCTAAAAACGAAACAGCGATGTTGACTACTTTTAACGAAGTAAACATGACGCCAATCAACTTGATTCGTAACGAATACAAAGATGCATTTAAAGCAAAACATGGTGGACTTGGTTTAGGATATATGTCTTTCTTTACTAAAGCAGTTACAAGAGCTTTGGAATTGTTCCCAGATGTAAACTCTATGATGGATGGTGATCACAAAATTGCTTTTGATTTTGCAGATATCTCTATTGCAGTTTCTGGACCAAAAGGATTAATGGTTCCTGTAGTTCGTAATGCTGAAAATTTGACTTTCCGTGGTGTTGAAGCTGAAATTAAAAGATTAGCTTTAAGAGCTCGTGATGGACAAATCACAGTCGATGATATGACAGGTGGTACATTTACAATTACTAATGGTGGTGTGTTTGGAAGTATGTTATCTACGCCAATTATCAATCCTCCTCAATCTGGAATCTTAGGAATGCACAACATTATCGAGCGTCCAATTGCTGTAAACGGTAAAGTGGAAATTCACCCAATGATGTATGTAGCACTTTCTTATGACCACAGAATTATTGACGGGCGTGAGTCTGTTGGTTTCCTAGTTGCTGTAAAAGAAGCTTTAGAAAATCCATTAGAATTGTTGATGGGTGGAAATGCTAAAAAAGCATTGGAATTGTAATTAAGTACATTCTTAAAAATAAAAAAATCCGTTTAGAACTTCTAAACGGATTTTTTGTTTATTTGTGTTACTAACTAAAACTATTTATGGCATCAAATAAAAAACAAGCCGCTATCGGCTTTATCTTCATCACAATGTTAATCGATATTACGGGCTGGGGAATTATCATTCCAGTTATCCCAAAATTGATTAAAGAATTAATTCATGGTGATGTTAGCGAAGCTGCAAAATACGGTGGTTGGTTAACTTTTGCGTATGCTATTACTCAGTTTATGTTTGCACCTTTAATTGGTAATTTGAGTGATAAATTTGGAAGAAGGCCTATTATCTTAATTTCACTTTTTGCCTTTTCATTAGATTATGTGTTATTAGCATTTGCTCCAACAATTACATGGTTATTTGTCGGAAGGATAATTGCAGGTTTGACAGGTGCAAGTATTTCAACGGCTTCGGCATATATTGCAGATGTAAGCACGGCAGAGAATAGAGCCAAAAATTTTGGAATGATTGGTGTGGCTTTTGGACTCGGATTTATAATTGGGCCTGTCATTGGAGGTGTTTTAGGTCATTATGGTTCCAGGATTCCATTTTATGCAGCAGCAGTTTTGTGTTTGCTAAATTTCTTGTATGGGTATTTTATTTTGCCCGAATCATTATCAAAAGAAAATCGAAGACCAGTTAATTTTAAAAGAGCTAATCCAATTGGTGCTTTTTTAAATCTAAAAAAACACCCTTCGCTTTATGGATTACTGATTGCTTTGTTTCTAATTTTTGTTGCATCGCATGCTGTAGAAAGTAACTGGAGTTATTTTACAATGTACAAGTTTAGTTGGGATGAAAAAATGGTTGGAATTTCGTTAGGATTTGTTGGTGTTTTAGTAAGTCTTGTACAAGGCGGATTGATACGATGGACTAGCAGAAAATTAGGGAATGAAAAAAGTATTTATATTGGAATGACATTGTATACTATTGCGATGTTTTTGTTTGCTTTTGCGTCAGAAAGTTGGATGATGTTTGCTTTTATAGTGCCTTATTGTATTGCGGGAATCGCAGGCCCATCATTACGAGCTATAATCACGAGTCATGTTTTGCCAACAGAACAAGGAGAAATTCAAGGAACAATTGCGAGTTTAATGAGTGCTGCAATGATTATTGGTCCACCAGTAATGTCAAGTCTTTTTTATTATTTTACACATAAAGGTTCACCATTCGAATTTCCAGGAATGCCATTTATTCTCGGCGGTATATTGATGATGATTAGTGGTATTGTTGCTTATTTTTCGTTGAAAAAATATGCTATTTCAAATACAAGCAATGATTGAAATGTAAATAAAAATAAAAATCCGTTTAGAACTTTTCTAAACGGATTTTTTTTGCTGAAATTGTTGTTATTCTTTGATAAGCTTTACAGTTTTTTCAGCTCCTTCAGATTTTACTTTTAGAAAATAAACTCCTCCAGATATATTGGATAAATCAATTTCAGTTCGTAGAGCATTTATTTTCTTTGTCAGAATCGTTTCTCCTTTGATAGAGGTTAGTACAACTTCGTCTATTGTGGATGAGTTAGAAAGCGTTAAAACGTTTTTTACAGGATTTGGGTAGTAAGTAAAATTTGTTAAGACAAAATCAGTAGTTCCTAAATTACTTGATTTTGTGGTTACGGCCAGTCTTTCTGTGCTTTCAATTCCGTTTATTGTTTGTGAAGCATAGTAGGTTGTACCCTCAACTAAAACAGTAGTTAAAGGTAATTCGGTTTCAGCAGTTTTACTGGTTTTACTCGTTGTAGCGCTCGCTTTTAAATACCATTTAATATTTGGGATATCAATTATAATATCAGCTAATGTTTGTCCTAATTTAAATGTAAAAACTATCACATTTTTGCCATTTACAAGAGGAGCTGGAGGAATTATTGTATTGGTAAGCGATACAAAGCATCCGTTTTCGTCTTCCGCTATTACAGTATAAATTCCAGCTGCTAATTTTGAAAATGTATTGTTTGTTGTGAATGTATTTAGATTTGGGGAAATAGCATATTTGATTATGCCTGTACCGCCTATTCCATTTATTGTTATGGTTTGATCTTTAGCTTCAATAGTTGCGGTAAGGGGAGTTGCAGGTTCTAATATGGCAATGGTCATTATCTTTAAACAGCCAAGAGAGTCCTTAATTGTTATATTGTATGTCCCGGCAGATAAGTCTGTAAAAACAGTCGATGATTGATAACCATTCCCAATGGAATAAGTATAAGGAGGTTGCCCACCAGTCGTACTTACATTAATCGTACCTGAATTATCTCCTTTGCAACTCGCATCGATTTTCATAGCAGTCGACAGTAAAGGGATTAATGGATTTATAGTCAAATAGTTATTGTAAGTACATCCATTGGAATCTTTTACGTAAATAGAATAAGTTCCAGCAGTTAAATTTGTAAAAGTACTGTTTGGAACAAATGTAATTCCTCCATCTATTGAATAGGTATATGGAGTTGTTCCTCCAGTTGCATCAACAGTAACTTCAGCATTAGTTAAACAATCTATAGATTTTGTAATTATGGTATTTGCAACTAAAGGTAACGGTTGTGATAAAGTGATAGTTGTCATCTGTAAACATCCGAAAGCGTCCTTAGCTGTTATATTGTAATTGCCAGCAGGTAAGCCCGTAAAAATAGTTGATGAT
This sequence comes from Flavobacterium sp. 5, assembly GCF_002813295.1. NCBI lineage: Bacteria > Pseudomonadati > Bacteroidota > Flavobacteriia > Flavobacteriales > Flavobacteriaceae > Flavobacterium > Flavobacterium sp. 5. Next base: position 1,743,537 of record NZ_PHUE01000001.1, on the reverse strand, counting down.
TGATAATCGTTACCAATTGAATATGTATAAGGTGTTTGCCCACCAGTTGCAATTACCGTTAGTGTCGAGATATCTTTATCACAAAGTAATGGTGTAGATGTTGTGGTTGCCTTTAATGGCTGAATCTGCTCTATTGTTGTAATTAGAGCTGGAGATATACAATTTTTGCTGTCTTTTATAAATGCGGTATAGGTTCCAGCCTGTAAGTTGTTGAAAATATTGTTATTAACATAGGTAATTCCACCATCAATAGAATAATAATATGGATCTTGTCCCGCAGTTGCGAGAACTGTTATTGATGCATTCGTAGAACAGTCTACTGGTTTTGTAATAAGTGTTGTCCCATTTACTGGCACAAGTGGTGCTATAGTTATTGGATTTGTATTTGAGGTTTTATTTTGAGAGTCTTTTACAGTTATAGTATATGTTCCAGGACCAAGATCGTTGAAAACATCAGACGGTTGGTATGTTACTCCACCATTTATGGAATAAACATATTGAGGTTGGCCACCGCCAGCATTAGCCTTCAATGAAGCATTAGTAATACAATCTATTTCTTTGATAATAGTCGCTGAAGAAAACAAGGAAGGTGTAATAGTAGCATCAATAATGACAAAGCAATCATTACTGTCTTTTATACTAACTGAATATGTTCCTGGAGCTAAATTGCTAAACGTACTTGAGTTTTGGACATTAGCTACTAAAGAACCATTCACCGTTAACCAATATCTATAAGGAGCTGTTCCTCCAGTTGCATTTACTGTTAAGTTTTGCCCTGACACATCTACAGTAGCCTGCAAAATTGCTGGTTCCGTTATGACTACTGAATTAAAAACTATAGCACCAACAGCATCTTTTGTAATAATATCATATCGTCCTGGTGATAAGTCAAAAATATCAGGCATAGATTGAAACGCATCGTTATTAATAGAATAAGTGTAAGGTGATTGACCTCCAAATGCAACAATGTGCAAAGAGCCACTATTGCTGCCATAACACCAACAATTATTAATAGCGCAAGTAGAGTTTAACTCACCAGGATTCGTTTGTGGATATAGATTTAAAGAAATAAAAATAATAAAAAAGAGTAAAATTTTTTTCATAAGAATGTAATTGTTAAAATAAACAAAAACAAATATAGGAAAAAACGGTTTACTTCAAGTACAAACAATGATTAAAGTAATCAATAATTCCTTTGCCTTTCATCAATACATCAGCTCCAATAATGCCATGTACTGGTTTTACTTTGTACTGGCTTAAAGCATCATTAACATGTGATAAATCAAAAATAACGAGTTCAAATCCCGAATGTTTCCAATTGCCTAATTTTATTTTATTATTGAGTGCCATTTGAGTTAGCATACCAGTTGCCCCGGCTCCTGAAGCCTTGGTCTTGGAGTCTTGTGCTTTTAATTGAAAAGTTGTAATGCCTTCAAATCCAATACAACTATTTGAGGCTCCAGTATCCAAAATAAAATTACCCTTAACACCATTAATTTTGACTTTTACCAAAAGATGCTGCGTTTTGGTAATTTTAAACTTAACTTTTTTATAGTTTACTTTCTTCAGTTTTTCGTGTAAGTTTTTCATACGATATCAGGATTAAAAAGTAAAAATAGTATTCCTAATACTACTTTTTATTTTTAAAGAGTATTTTTTCTTTTTGCATTCGTTTAGCAATAAGTTTAATTAATACAAAACCTCCAATAAGGATGGCTATAATGACAGAGCCAAGCAGTAAATAATTGTTTTTATCTTTGTTTTCTATACCGCCATAATATACAAATGAAGCCCAATAATAAGGAGATTTTTTAGCATTTGAAATTTTTTCATCACTCAAAAAGTCAAGTTTAGCTTGATGATTGGCTTCAAAATAGGAATTATTTCTTTTAATTTTTTTATAGAAATCACCCATAAATATTGAGGTAGTATAATCATTTACTTTCCAAAGAGAGAATAATAAATTTTGAGCTCCTGCAAATTGAAAACCTCTAGCAATACTCATTGCTCCTTCGGATTTGAATAGTTTGCCAATCCCAGTTTCACAGGCACTCAAAACAACCAAATTAGGTTTTATGTTTAAATGATATAATTCTGAGTACAAGACTTCTCTATCGTAAAACTTAATACTAGCTGGTGTTTCGATATCGCCAGCGGTAGCGTGAGTTGATAAATGGAGTATAGAATAATTAGCGGCATTTTTTTTGAAATTTTGAAAAGTTGCTGTATTGTTTTCAAAAAAGCGGCCTTTAAAACTATTTCTAATGGATTGTAATTCTTTTTTAGAATATGTTAGTGTATAATTGGTTTTTTCAAAAACAGGAAAAATGCCTAAAACGGTTTTTTCTTTTGGGCGAAAGGGTTTAGCATCCAAATAAAAACTAGCCGAATTGTTGTAGGCAATATTGAAATCATTCAGAAAATAATGCATTTTTTCAAAACTCGTTGTATTTGATTCTTTAGTAATCAAAGCTTCAAAAGGTAAGAAATTTAAAATTCCATCAGGAATAATAAGGAGGTTTTTATAACTTGATTTAGTTGGTAATAATAGGTTTTTATAGGCCGAAGCTGCTGTTTTATTGTATAAGTTAATGTTATTTGTGATACTGTTTGCATTATTGAAAAAGGCTATATATTTTACTATTGATTCACCACTCGTTTGACCTATACCGAAAGATTGTAGGGAAATTTGATTGTTTTGTATGGTAAAAACGTACACGGTTTTTGGACCCCAAAAATATTCGACCATAATGGCATCATCTGACTCTAATTTATAATATAATGCATTGACGTTGATATTGGTTTCGTTTTGTTTTGATCGGGAAGGTTGGTATTGTTTCACGAAAAGCATTGCCTGATTCTGCTTTTTAATGGCTTTGTTTATTTTGTCAATATTAGCCAATTCTCCTTTTTGTTGTTCTTTCAGGATTTCATTGTTCCAAAATCGTAATTCTTCTATTTTTTGTTTTTCACTTTTTGAAGCAATTTTGTTTCTGTAAATTTCATTTTTTAAAATGCATGATTTGTTATGCTCTACTAATTGAAAAGCTTTTTCTATAAAAACTGAATTTGCATCTTTTTCAAATAATGTTTGGTAAATAAGGATGCATTTTTCAATACGTTTTCTGTTTTTAATCTGGGTAATGATTTTAGAATTTTCATACACAATGAGTGTTTGAAATAATTTTTCAATATGAAAAGCTAGAGCATAACTTTTTAATGCTTTTTCAGGCTGTTTTTGTGCTGTAAATAAATCAGCTTGAAGGTCTAAGGCATCGATTAAAGCTGTTTCAGCATAAAGAGCTGTTTGTTTGGGTAATATATTTTTTCCTTTAGAGTAATTGGATATTAATGTTTTGAAAATTGTTTGGAGTACTTTTTGAGCCTCGGTTAAATTATTTTGCTGTAGCAATAAATTAACTTCTTCCAAATAAAATTGGGCTTTTTTTCTAGGTTCTTTTTCTGGTAAGTTTTCAAAAATAGTTTTAGCTTTTGAAAAATAATTTAAAGCTTCATTTTTGCCATGATTAATTTTAATTCTATAGAGATTAATGTAAGTATTAAATAAAGATTCTGCTTGGGTTTTGTCTTTGTATAATAATGGAATTGCTTTTAGAAAAGCTGTTTCAGCATTCTTAGAGTCTTCATTTATTGATCTCAATAGGTAATTCGCTCCTAAATTATTTAACAGAAGACCTTTTTGAGTGGCAGTTATTTTTTCGTTTTGGATTGTTTTTTCTATTAAATCAATGGCTTCATTAATTCTACCGGAGTTTTGATATACATTCGATAAATTAAGGATTGCCCCGACTTTTTGTGATTCGTTTTTTTCTGCATTGGCAATAAAATAATAATGCTTAATGATACTTTCTGCATTGTCATAATCTCCAATTATAGCATATAAATTACCAAGTGGTTTTAGGCAATATTCAATTATATCATAATCATTGAGTTGGTAGGTTGAATACGTTTTCCATGCTTTTTCATAACTGGCAATTGCTTGGTTTGTTTTTCCAAATTTATTTTGAAAATAGCCCTTGTTGCAGTTAAGAACGACGATAGACAATAATCCTTCTTTTGTTTTTTTATCTTGACTTTTCCAAAAAAGAGTTTCGACAGTATTTAGGTTTTTAATACCTTCTAATGAAGGACTGGCCACAAAATAATCAATAGCATCATAAGTTATTTCTTCTTGATTGTGTTTTTGACCAAAGAGACTGAGGGTAGTAAAAAGATAAAGTAAAACGCTTTTTTTTATCATAACATTTTGGTTGTCTGATATTTGAAAAAATAGTAATTAAAATTTAAAAAATTGGAGAATCAAATTTTGTTTTATAGGTCAAAACTCTAAAACTTCCAAATAGCATATAACTGATAATAATTAAAATTATTGTCAAAGTTAAGTACATAACGTGCCCCAAAGCTAGGGCCAATTCTGGAAAAACCAGCAGTAAAATCAAATAATAATCCTGATTTTAACTCTGGAAATGAATTTGTAGTTGTAACCGTCGAGTAATCTGTTCGTAATAATAATTTTTCTGAATTCCCTTCATAGACTTTCGTTTCTATGTTTTGAGTTTGTTTTTCTGAAACATTAATATTGATTTGAGCTCCTGCTCCCACACCAAAATAAGTTGAAATGTTATATCGAAACAATACTGGAATTTCCCAATTGATGTTCTTGTTTTCAAACGATGTGGTAATGCGATTTAATTGTACAGCACCTGAATCTTGGTTTAGTTTTTCTGTAAAAGTCGTTGCATCATCATAAGAGGTGAAACTGTTCAAAAATTCGGCTTGTACATAATAACGGTAGGATTTAAAGGGAGAGATTGTAGCTCCAACAAAATAACTTTTGGCGTTTTCTAAATTGGAGTATATGTTGTAACCCGCCTTTGCACCAATAGATATGCCAGGAGTAAATCGAGTAGTGGCGTAATTGGTAATGATAGGTTCGTTCTTGTCGAAAATAATAGCTGTTCTACTTTTGGTTTTTATTTTATGAAAGTCTTCATTGAATTTCATCGAGTATTTTACAAAACCTTTGGTGCTGTCAATTTCTTTTACATTTTTTTGATTACTTCCAGGTAAATAGATGTTTCTGAAAACAAAAAATATCTGAGTATTTCTCACAATGGTATCCAGACAACTTATTGTAGGAGTTTCTCCTTTTGGACAAATAGGGCACTCGGGATACATTCCCTCAATTTTTAAAGTTTTTTTGTCAAACATGTCAGGAATGTCTGTTTCGAGTTGTATTTTTCTGGCTGGTCCTTCGCCATTATTTTGGAAGCGGGTTTTGAATTTTACTCTTTTGTATCGTACAAATCGGTAGTTCATAAAACTTCCATTGGATCCCATTTTGTTAGGATCATGAGAAGTAACAATTTCCATTTCGAGGTTTTTTATTTTATGGTTTTTAAAACTTCGGTTGGGTACATAAATGCTACGCATAGTTATCGTGGCGCTAGTATCTTTAATCATTTCCGGAGTAGTTTTGAAAGAGAAAAATACATTTCGGGTTTCACCAGGATTATGATCGTCGATTTCTAAAACAGAAACATTTTTATAGCTGTTTTTTGCTTTTATTAAAGTAGAATCTAAATCGGTTTCATTGCTGGGTTCTCTATATTTTTTAGTAAATACCAAAGTTTCGTTGGATGCCACATAGCGATTCGAATTATTGATATCGTCGACTGAAACCAAATTGTTTTCTTGAACAATTCGTTCATTAGCATAAGGTCTTACTTCTTCTAAATCGAAATTGTTGTTTTTGAATTCCTTTTCATTGTAAAAAAGATACAGTTTCCCGTTGGTAACATAGTTCTCTAAATTTTGATAACTAACGATTACTTGCATTTCCTGTTCGGGAATTGGGTCGCAATTTTTTTGAATAGACAAGCCATCTTGATTGACAATAGAAGCAATGTCTTGAAAGGTTGTATCTGAAATATCGTTGACTACTACTTTTTTTGGTCGGGTAGCTGGTGGTTTTCCGTTGTCGTAATTGTTGGTTACGGTTAGTCTGGCGGTATATGTTCCTTTGTTTTTATAGGTATGTTTGGGCTCAGCTTCTTTACTAAAGTGACCATCTCCTAATTCCCATAGATAAGAATAGCTTGGTTTTGGAGCACCAGCTATAGGGATTAATGGAGGAGTTTCTGGTTTAAAATTAACTGAATTTCCGTTTTGATTATATGTAATTGTAGCTCTACGGGTAATGGTGTCTTTTATTTTGGTTTGAGCATAAAAAGGAAATGTAATGATGAAAAAAAAGACTATTAACGATTGGTTCATATTTGGTTATTTTGGTCGGTCATTATAGCTTTGGGAATGTTTAAAACACAATTTAAATTCAAATTATTTTTAAATGTAAAAAAAAGCGGTGAGCAAATCACCACTTTTTTTGTTTATTTGAATTTGTAACTTATTGAATAGCATTGATTGCGGCTACTAATTGATCTTCGGTTCCTACTGTTGTTTCTGCTAATGTAAAAGTATATACATCATTTGCGGCTACAGTAACAGCTTTGATTGCATATCTCCATTGGCCATTATCTTCGGTGGCAAAAATTACGTGACAAGCCAATCCAATTGGAATTTGCCCATAGTGCTCACTGAATAATCCTGCTGTTGTATAGGTGTCTAGTTTTGCAAGGGCATTTTGACCTTCGCCATCATAGGATAAATAAATAGCACTGTTGGTATTGTCATATCCTTCTGGAGCGTCTGCAAGAATAGTTGTTTTTGGTCTTGGATCACTATAAAAACGATCTACATTAGTCCATCCAAAGTTGCCAAAGGATACATAATAGTTGTTACCTTCTCCTTGTACTCCTCCTTTTACTCCATTGGCACCATCTGCTGCATTTTTCCAAACTAAGTTTTCAGGATCTTCTGCATTACCAATCCAAAGTGTCATTGCTGCATCTAGTCCGTCTGTTAAGCCTGCTGGGACAAGAAGGGTAATATTGGCCAATGTTTCTAGTGCAACTCCGTCTTGTGAAGCTTTTATATAAAATTCGCCGCCAGAAATCAATAAGTTTTTCTTGCCATCTGTGGTTAATCCCATCGTTGGTTTGTTTGCTACTAGCATGTGCCCTTTGTCAAATATTTCCACATAATCAATGTTGATTGTACCTGTTACCGGATTACCATTTTTTCGTAAGTTATCTCGGTTGATGTAAATTTTCACTCCTTTAGCGGAAGTTAGAGTTACTGTTCCAGAGGCTTCGGTGATTGAGAAAGTTTGTTTTAGTTTAGTTAAGGCTTCGGTTCTTACGACAGCAAATTCGGTTGCGTTTGCTGGAATGTTAGGTAATTCAGTTGTTGGTGTATCGTCGTTTGTACAACTTGTGATTGAAATTACTCCAAAAAATAATAATGCGATTGATTTTAAATTCTTGTTCATGATTTCTAGTTTTTTTAAATCTGACTTAATTTGTCTTAAGCTATTTTCAGATTCTGGTTGTTAATTGTTTTATAATCTTATATCAATTAAGGTTTGATATTGTTACCCTTGTTTTTAAATTTTCTTTCCAGTAGTATATCAACTTGCTGTTTGAATTGTTACCCTATTAATTGTAAATTTTTTTATCGGGTAATTAATGCCCAGAGTTTATGAGCAAAAGTGATTCCTAATTTTTTTAATTTTTTCATAATCTAATAGTTTAAAAAGTTTCAATTATTGATTTATAGGGTTATATCAATTTGATTTTGGATTTGTTACCCCTGTTTTAAGATTTTTATTTTTTTTATGAAATTGAAGGATTTGTATTGTTTTAAAAGGTTTCCAAAACCTGTTAGGATAGTTGCTTGAACGTGATGTGCGTAAAGGATAGAAGTAAGCTACCGAAGTAGCACGGATAGCCTGACCGCAGTAGAGAAAGAGGCCAAATATTCGTAAAGTAGAACAGGCCTCTTTTTCTAATGGGGTTACGCCCAAAGGTTTTTGAAATACTTATATATTAAGGGAGAATGGTTTGTCTCTCTTTTTTACTATTTTCGATAAAATTTTTTTTATGGCGACTACGAATGTTCATTCCGATCAACTGTATATTGAGGGACTTGCGAATAATGATTCGGCGGTTATTCATGTTATTTATAAGAAGTTTGTGCCAAAGGTGGTTTCGTATATAAAGAATAACTCTGGCGATGCCGATCAGGCTCAGGATGTGATTCAGGAAGTGTTGATTTTGCTTTTTAATCAAGCTAAAGTGCAACAGTTGAAACTGACTTGTCCCTTTGATGCTTACTTTTTTTTACTGTGTAAACGAAAGTGGCTCAATGAGTTGAAAAAACAATCAAATAAAGGGGTAACAATTAAGGAAGAATTGACATCTATACATGAATCTACTGACGAGATGGTTTTGCAAACGGAACATTTTGATGAGAAGCAACAATTGTATGATATGATGTTTTCTAAACTAGGGGAGAAATGCCAAGAAGTTTTGAAGCTGAGTTTTTCGCTTCCATCGATGGAAGAAGTTGCAGAAAAACTGAATGTAACCTATGGTTATGTTCGGAAGAAAAAATCACTGTGCATTGGTCAATTGACACAATGGATTCAAGAAACTAATCGCTTTAAATCTTTAAAAAACGAGTCATGAAGGAAGAACATTTTTTAGCATTTGATGAATACCTTCGGGGCGAAATGAGCGATGACGATAAGTTGATTTTTGAGAATCAATTGAGAGCAGATGCGGAATTCGCTTCGGCTTTTGATGCTTTCAAGGAATTAAATTTTCATTTGACTAATAAATTCGGAAATGCTCCCGAATTAAAAGCTTTCAAAGAGAATTTGGAAGGGATTTCTAAAACTCATTTTAATAAACCGAAAGAAAAGGTCGTGGTTTTTAAACCTTGGTATTATGGTGTTGCGGCATCGGTAGCAGTTTTGATAGGTTTATTTTTTCTGAATCAAAAAGCAGATCCTACGTTTGAGGAATACAATCATCCCGAAACTGCTTTTTTTACAGAACGCGGGGAGATGAATGATACGTTGAAATTAGCTCAGGATGCTTTTAATGCAAAACAATATAAAGTTGCAATTCCGTTTTTTGAAAGCATTTTGAAAACGGATAATAGTGTCGAAATTCAATATTTTTACGGAATGAGTTTGCTTGAAGAAGATAGATTTGTAGAGTCGGATGCTATTTTTATTGCATTGAAATCAGGAAATTCCATTTATAAAGATAAAGCGACATGGAGACTGGCTTTGAGTATGTTGAAACGTAAAAAAGATAAAGAAAGTAAAAAGTTATTGATGGCTATTTCTCATGATTTTGAGGATTATGATGAGGTTGAATCTTTGCTGAAAGCATTGGATTAACAACGTAAGAGATTTAATTTTATAAAGACTCGCAGTGATTTTGTAATCGTTGCGAGTCTTTTTTATGGAACTTTGTGTAACTCCTTTTTTGGTAAAGCCCTTTTTTGGAGTAATTTTGCAACATTAAATTTTACACTTGGAAACAAAAGCAATACTTACCGACACACATACTCATTTATATTCAGAAGAATTTGATTTGGATCGAAGCGAAATGATGCAGCGTGCCATTGATAATGGCGTTTCTCGTTTTTTTGTTCCTGCAATAGATTCTACCTGTACGCAAAGCATGTATGATTTGGAACAACAATATCCCGACAATGTATTCCTGATGATGGGTCTGCATCCTACTTATGTAAAAGGAAATTATCTGGAAGAATTGCAACATGTAGAGAATGAGTTAGCAAAAAGAAAGTTTTTTGCTATTGGCGAAATTGGTATTGATTTGTACTGGGATAAAACGCATTTGGTCGAACAGCAAATTGCTTTTAGAAGGCAAATTCAGCTAGCCAAGCAGTATAGACTTCCAATTGTGATTCATTGTCGTGAAGCTTTTGACGAAATATTTGAAATTTTAGAAGAAGAGAAATCACCTGAATTATTTGGGATTTTTCATTGTTTTACGGGAACTTGCGAACAGGCTTTACAGGCAATATCCTATAATATGAAATTAGGAATAGGCGGAGTGGTTACTTTTAAAAACGGTAAAATAGATCAGTTTTTGAATAAAATCGATTTGAAACATATTGTTCTGGAAACCGATTCTCCTTATCTGGCTCCGATTCCGTATCGTGGAAAACGTAATGAGAGCAGCTATTTGGTAAATGTTGTCGATAAATTGGCTCAGATTTATAGTGTTTCTGCCGATGAAATTGGAACTGTGACAACCAACAATTCAATAGAAATATTCGGGATTTAATGCCAAATTTCTGTAACTTTAATATTTTTTTTGTTCTTTTGTCCAACTAAATTGAAAACAAAAATGAATAAATTTGATGCGATCCGGTCTTTTTATGATTCCGAAATAAACGAAGGAATAATAAAAGTAATTGATCATCCGATGATGAAAGCTTTGATGAACTTTTGTTTTCCTGGAGTAGATGATGAAATTTGGAAAGTGCAACTTCGTAAAACACACTCTATTCGTGATTTTCAATGCAACTTCATCTATTTTGGAGTGCAGCAGGTTTTGGAAAAAAGTTCGGAGGGGTTAACAACTTCGGGTTTTGAGAAGTTAGAAAAAAACACAGCTTATTTATTTGTCTCCAATCATAGAGATATTGTTTTGGATACTACATTATTGAACGCTTCTTTGTTTGATAATGGTTTGGATATGACTTCATCAGCAATTGGTGATAATTTGGTCAAAAAATCATTTTTAAAAATATTATCGAAATTAAACAGAAATTTTTTGGTTCAGCGAGGATTATCGCCAAGAGAATTATTAGTGAGTTCCAAATTACTGTCAGAATATATGGCGCAGCTGTTGTTGCATGAAAATCGTTCAGTTTGGATTGCGCAACGCGAAGGAAGAACCAAAGACGGAAATGATGAAACTAATCCTGGAGTTTTGAAAATGATAGGCATGGGATCTGATGAGCCTAATATAATGGATTATTTTAAGAAAATTAAAATCGTACCAGTTTCTATTTCTTATGAATATGATCCTACCGATGCTTTGAAAATGCCACAATTATTGGCTGAAGCAAATAATGAAATTTACATCAAAGAGAAAAATGAAGATTTTAAGACTTTGTTGAGTGGAATTATTGGGCAAAAGAAAAGAATACACATACATATAGGTGATGTACTGGATACTGAAATTGATGATATTATCAAAAATGTAGATACTACTAATAAGCAGGTACAAGCATTGGCACAAGTAATTGATGATTCTATTTTGACGAATTACAAGCTGTGGACTACCAATTTTATTGCGTATGATATTTTGAATAACTGCACATGTTTTGCTCATTTGTACACTGAGAACGAGAAACTTCTTTTTGAGAGACGATTAGAAATGAGAATTGATCATGAACATCCAGTTGCTAAACAAGGCTTTTTGGATATGTATGCAAATCCAGTTGTTAATAAGTTAAAATATGTTGATGCACTTGCGCTCTAAACCTAGAATTTTTTTGATTTATACCGGTGGAACCATTGGTATGAGTAAGGATTTTGAAACAGGAGCTCTCAAAGCTTTTAATTTTAGTAAACTCCTGCATAATATCCCAGAATTAAAACTATTGGATTGTGAGATAGATACTTTTTCTTTCAAAAATCCAATAGATTCATCCAATATGAATCCGGAACATTGGACTGAAATTGCCCGTACTATCGAGAGTAATTACGAAAATTTTGATGGCTTTGTGGTTTTGCATGGATCAGATACAATGTCATATTCAGCTTCTGCATTGAGTTTTATGTTCGAAAATCTTTCGAAACCTATTATTTTTACTGGATCTCAGCTGCCTATTGGAGATTTGAGAACAGATGCGAAAGAAAATTTAATTACAGCTATTCAAATTGCCTCTTTACAAGAAAATGGGCAACCCTTAATTGGTGAAGTTTGTTTGTATTTTGAATACAAATTGTACCGTGGTAATCGAACAACTAAAATAAGCGCAGAACATTTTAATGCCTTTGCATCTCCAAATTATCCTCATTTAGTAGAGTCGGGTGTCAATCTTACTTTAAACAAACAATTGTTTTTACCTGTTAGTAACAATGATAATTTAATTGTTCATACTCGTTTAGATAATAGAGTTGCTATTATAAAGATGTTTCCTGGAATGAGCGAATCTGTTTTGTCTACAATCTTGTCTATTTCAGATTTAAAAGGAATCATTATCGAAACTTACGGAGCAGGAAATGCGCCAACTGAGGATTGGTTTTTAGATTTAATCAAAAAAACAATCAACAAAGGTTTGTATATTGTGAATGTAACTCAATGTTCTGGCGGAAGTGTAGATATGGGGAAATATGAAACCAGTACCGTATTGAAAAATCTTGGTGTTGTTTCTGGTAAAGACATTACAACAGAAGCAGCTATCACTAAATTGATGTATTTGTTGGGACATAATATACCTCAAGAAGATTTCAAAACTGTTTTCGAAACTTCTTTAAGGGGAGAGATTTCTCTTTAAATTACATTAGTTTTTGTAGCGAACAGGGCAAGTTTCTAATTCTTCTGTAGATTTTAGATTTTTGTAATACAAATAAACAACTACAGAAATAAGGCATATTACGCCTTGAATAGCAACGGTTGTACGAACTCCCAATGAGTGTGAAATATATCCAATTATTAAACTTCCTACTGGAATCATTCCTTGATATGCCATCATATAATAACTAATGCTTCGGGAACGCATGTGCGAAGTACTTTTGGTTTGAATGTAAATGTTTATAGAAGAAGTTTGTCCCATCATTCCAATTCCACTTAAAACCATACAAATTAGCGTTAAGGCAAGACTATTTGATAAAGCAAGAATCACTATACTTGCTCCTAATAAAATACTTGCACCAATCATAATGTTATCGATGTTTGAGCTAGATTTTAAGTTTGCTAAATAAATCGCTGAAATTATAGATCCAATTCCGGCGGCACTTTCAAACCAACTAAAAGTTTGCGCATTTCCGTTGAAAATATCTTTTGCAAAAACTGGCATTAAAGTATTAAATGAGATTACAAACAAACTACTACAAGTAAGCATCAATAACATTTTTGCCATTTGATTTTCTTTTTTAACGTAGTCTAAGCCTTCAATAAAATCATCTAACATTCTAAGTTTATTAGTTGCTTTTGTGTAGGGTTGTATTTTCATTAAAGCCAATGAAATCAGTACTGGGATATAACTCAGGAAGTTTCCAATAAAACAAATGTCTTCTCCGTATTGATGAAGAATAATACCTGCCAAAGCGGGTCCAGCTATTCGAGCAAAATTTGTTAAAGTAGAATTCAGAGCAACGGCATTAGGTAGGTCTTCTTTATTGTCAACAATATCTACCATCATGGTTTGTCTACAAGTCATATCAAAAGCATTAATAATTCCTTGAATAAGACTCAAAATCAATATAAAAGTAATGTTGTAAATTTTCAAATAAATCAATAATGCCAAAGCACCAGCTTGCAACATGGCTAATGATTGTAATATCATCATACTTTTATGTCTGTTGTAACGACCGATAATACTTCCAGCTAAAGGAGCTAGGAATAGAGAAGGAATCATGCTTAAAAAAGTTGTTAATCCTAATAGAAATACAGAACCAGTAATGCTATAAACCATCCAACTTACAGCCGTTTTTTGCAGCCAAGTACCAATTACTGATACGGATTGTCCGTAAAAGAAGAGTTTGAAATTTCGAGATCTAAGTGCTTTAAACATAATTATTTTTCTTTGATACAAAGGTCGGGATTATAATATCAGTAAAAAAATTACTAATTTTACTGATAATGATTACTTAAACTTATCAATAATGGAGCTTTTTCAATTGCGTTATTTTGTAGCCTTAGCAGATGTTTTGCATTTTACAAAAGCTTCTGAGCTTTGTTTTGTCTCGCAATCGGGTTTGTCACAACAGATTAAAAAGCTTGAAGAAGAACTAGGAATGCCTTTGTTTTTAAGAACAGGTAAGAAAGTACAATTGACTGAAGCTGGTGCAGTTTTCTTGAAACACGCAAAACGGGTGATGGATGACGTAGAATCAGGAAAACAAGCCATTGATGATTTGAATAATTTGATAGGAGGAGAATTAAGAATAGGAGTTACCTATATTTTTGGGTTACTGGTTTTGCCTGTGGTTGAATTATTTGCTAAAAAATACCCAGATCTAAAAATCATTGTTGAATATGGGGCTACAGAACCACTGCAAAATAAGCTACTTCAAAATGAACTTGATTTGGTTTTGGTAATTTCTAATAATGAAATTGAATTGCCTATGCAAAAAATCCCTTTGTTCATTTCCAAGCTTGTGATGGCGGTTTCTACAAACAATGAATTAGCCAAATTAGATTCAATTCCTTTTAAAAAATTACAGGATATTCCCTTGATTTTACCATCAAGAGGATTTAATTCAAGAGAGTTCTTGGATACTTTATTTGAAAAATTCAATATGAAACCCAAAATTCCGATTGAACTTAATGCGATTCACGCACTATTAAAAATGATTGAAACCAGTGACTGGGCAACTATTTTGACTGAAAAAGCACTTAAAGATTGGCATGGAATCAAGGCAATAGAATTGACAGGAGTTAAAACAGAACGAAAATCATTCATTATAACTATCAAAAGCGAGTATGAAAAAAAAGCTATAGGTTTGTTTATTGAAGCTTTTAGAGATTTAGTTGAGACATAAGCCCGTAATTATTCGGGAGAAATATTTTTTAAATCCATTTTTTTTTGTGTTATTTGCACCCCAACAAAGAGAGGTGTCCGAGTGGTTGAAGGAGCTAGCCTGGAAAGCTAGTATGTGGGTAACTGCATCGTGGGTTCGAATCCCATCCTCTCTGCAATAAAAAACCTAGAAGTCTTACGATTTCTAGGTTTTTTATTTTATATGCTATTTTGTTTTAAGTAGTTATGTACAGTATTAACTATAAAATATTAATCCTGAAGAATAATCTTCACTTTTGGAAGCATTCTTTCTACAAAAGCTTTATAGGCAGTTTCAGATGGATGCAAACCATCTGAGGCGACTAGACTAGGATTGTTAAGTCCTTGTCGAGTTATATCTGTAATCGAGATAAATTGTACGTCTTTTGCTATACAAAAGTTTTCTGCGAAAGTATTGTATTGGTCAATTTCGGTTGAGATTTTTGCTCTTCCCATTTCGTCAAAGTTTTTAGCAAAGGGAGTGTATGCATAATCTGGTATTGAAAGTACAACGACATTTTTGTTGTTGCCTTTTGCAAGTGCTATGGCTTTGTTTAATAATTCAGGAAATTCTTTTTGGTATACTGCAAAATCCATGTGTTGATATTGATTGTTAACACCAATTAAAAGCGTTACCAAATCGTAATTTGAATCAGGGTTCTGAGTTTTGATGGCTGAAATTAAATTAGTGGTTGTCCAGCCTGTTGTAGCAATTATTTTTAACGAAAAATCAGTCTGAGGATAAATTGTTTTCAAATTTGTTTTGAGTTGTTCAGGATATCTGCAGGTTTCACAAACACTTTGACCTATTGTATAGCTATCACCTAAGGCTAAATAATGGATTGAATTTGAAATAGGTACTGTAGGTGTTGTTGGAGTTGGTGTTGTTTCTGAAGGTTTAGGTGAAACGGTAGTTGCTGGATTCATTTCTTCAGCACTACAACTAATAAGGAAAAGCGCTACTAAAACGATAATTATTTGTTTAGTTTGTGGTTTCATGATTTTGGTAAATTAAGTTTTTATTCTAAATAAGTATTTACGTTAAAAATCTGATGTTGGTTTTATATTATTTCGTTTTTTTAAATTATTTATGAATTTTTATTTGCAAAAGTCACATTAAATTAAGTAGTTGTATTTGTAATTAAGTTGTTTAGTGGAATTTTTCAAATGTCTTTTGAAATGATATTTGGTGTAATACTCAATATCCTTCCTCTCTGCAAAATAAAAAACGTTCAATCTTAAAGGGGTTCAGCGTTTTTTTATGATATTTGTAACAGCTATACATAAGCATTACGTTTTGACGGATTTTGAATCCTTTGAAGCCTACTAAACTCTCAAACTAATGATGCGATTATTTCTTGGTTGTTTTCTTTTTTTATCAATTTTTAAAGGGTTTTCTCAAGAGACAACGTTCTCAATAGACTCTTTACATGTCAAGATTGATAGTCTATATAGAGAAGATCAATTTTATGCTGGGCTTAATTATAATTCAATTGTAAAAAAACCAGAAGGACTCGCTCAAGATAAAATATCATTTGGTTTTGGTGCAGGATTCCTTCGAGATTTTCCATTGAATAAGAGTAGAACTTTTGCTATAGCTCCAGGTATTGGTTTTTCATTTAACAATTATATTCAAAACTTGGCTATTATTGGAAGTAGTGATAATCCAATTTATGGAATAATACCATCAAATGTTAGTTATGACAGAAATAGATTCGAACAATTGCGGGTAGAAATACCAATTGAGTTTAGATGGCGTAATTCGACACCTGAGACTTTTCAGTTTTTTAGACTATATGGAGGCTTTAAAGTTAGTTATTTGTTATACGATAAATCTGTTTTTGATGATGGAAATCAAAAAATTGTGATTAAAAATAATAAAGATTTTGAAGAGTTACTTTATGGTGTTTACCTTTCAATGGGGTATAGTGCCTTTAACTTACAAATATATTATGGGTTAAATTCCATTTTTAAATCGACTGCTAAAATCGATTCTGTACCTGTTACTATGAATGTTTTGAGTCTAGGGGTTATTTTTTATATTTTATAACCATAAAAAAAGAAATGCTATTTGAGGAATGCTACCCAATAGTACTCCAATAATTATTTCGTTGGGAGTATGTGCCTGCATTACCAAACGTGAGGAAGCTACAAATCCATTCATCAATAATAAAAAAGGAACAAGATATACACTTCCCATTTGTAAGTGAATATTCAATCCAAAAACAAAAACGGTTAAGGCCGAAATGGCAAGCATGTGAAGGCTGGCTTTAAATTTGATATAAAGTAAGCCAAGTGCGAATAAGGTGCTAAATAAAGCGCCTAAGAAGAAAAAATGTAATTCTGGATAATATTCTAATGGGATTCCTTTTCGCAGCAATAAAATTATTAAAAAGCTTTGAAACACTAGTGGTATTTTGCGTTGTTCTAAATCGGCAATCATTATAGAATCTATTTTACCTGTAAAACGCAGTAAGTAGTACAATGCCATCGGAATTAAAATAGTTACAATTGAAACCTGCCAAAAAAAGGAAGTAATTTGTTTGATATTATAGTCGGCATTGTGAAATAAAAAATATAAAAAACAAGCTTGTATCGGTGTGAAAAGCGGATGGAATATATAAGAAAATATGGGAAGTATCTTTTTCAATGTAAAAGGAGATTTGAAGAAGGTTAGAGAAATACAATTATAATTTTTTCCTCATGCGGGCCACAGGAATTTCTAATTGTTCGCGGTATTTAGCTATAGTTCTTCTAGCAATTGGATATCCTTTTTCTTTGAGTATTTCAGCCAGAAGATCATCGGGTAATGGATTTTTTTTGTCTTCTTCTTCGATAGTATTTTGTAAAATTCTTTTGATTTCGAGTGTAGATACTTCTTCGCCCTGATCATTTTTCATTGCTTCCGAGAAGAATTCTTTTATTAGTTTTGTCCCATAAGGAGTTTCAACATATTTACTGTTGGCTACTCTGGAAACGGTGGATATGTCGAGTCCAATCATATCTGCAATGTCTTTTAAGATCATTGGTTTTAATCGGGTTTCGTCACCATCCAGTAAATAATCTTTTTGATAATGCATAATAGCATTCATCGTTACAAACAAAGTATCCTGACGCTGTTTTATAGCATCTATAAACCATTTTGCCGAGTCTAGTTTTTGTTTGATGAACTGTACGGCATCTTTTTGAGAATGTGATTTATCCTTCGATTCTTTATACGTTTGCATCATTTCCTGATAATCTTTGGAAACATGTAAAGTAGGAGCGTTTCGGCCATTTAAGGTAAGTTCGAGTTCACCATCAACGATACGAATAGCAAAATCAGGAACTATATTCTCAGTAATTTTATTATTTCCAGAAAAAGATCCACCAGGTTTTGGATTCAGTCTCTCTATTTCGTGAATAGCATTTTTAAGCTGTTCATTGGAAATATTGAGTTTTTGAGTCAATTTATCATAATGCTTTCTCACAAAAGCATCAAAATGATGTTCGATTATAGTTGTTGCGTATTCAACAGATTCTGTTGGTGTTTTGTGCTTGAGCTGAAGTAATAAACATTCCTGCAAATCCCTTGCTCCCACACCCGTCGGTTCTAGTTCGTGTATGATATGCAAAATGGATTCTACTTCTTTTTCGGAGGTGTAAAGTCCTTGTGTAAACGCCATGTCATCTACTAAATCCGCAGTACTTCTTCTAATATATCCAGTGTCGTCAATACTTCCAACCAAAAATTCAGCAATATCACGTTCTTCATCACTCAGGATAAAAGTGTTTAGTTGATTGATGAGGTCTTGATGAAAACTTATGGCTGCCGCAAATGGCGTTTCCTTGCTTTCGTCGTCATCACTGTAATTATTGACCTGTGTTTTATAATCGGGAGTATCGTCGCTGCTTAAGTATTCGTCTAAGTTAATATCTTCGGCTTCCATTCTGTCAGCTTCTGAATCTTCATAATCATCGAATTCTTCAGTATCGTACTCGTCTTTTTCATACTCATCCTCTTTTCCAGATTCAAGAGCAGGATTTTCATTCATTTCTTCCAACAATCGTTGTTCAAATGCTTGCGTTGGCAATTGAATTAACTTCATCAACTGAATTTGTTGTGGAGATAATTTCTGTGATATTTTTAAATTTAAAAATTGCTTTAGCATATGTATTGTTGTTAGTTATTGGTTGATAGTTGTTAGGTTATCAACCAACAACTACCAACTATCAACTTATTTTTAGAATTCTGCGTTCTGTGGTGTTCTCGGGAAAGCAATTACATCACGTATGTTTGTCATTCCAGTCACAAAAAGCACTAGTCTTTCGAATCCAAGTCCGAAGCCAGAGTGAACTGCTGATCCGAATCTGCGTGTATCTAAATACCACCATAATTCTTCTTCGTCAATTCCTAAGGCTTTCATTTTTTCAACCAAAACATCAAAACGCTCTTCTCTTTGAGAGCCTCCTACGATTTCTCCAATTCCAGGGAAAAGAATATCCATCGCACGAACTGTTTTTCCATCTTCATTCAAACGCATGTAGAAAGCTTTAATGTTAGCAGGATAATCAAATAAGATTACTGGGCATTTAAAGTGTTTTTCTACTAAATAACGCTCGTGTTCCGATTGTAAATCAGCTCCCCATTCGTTAATTATGTATTGGAATTTTTTCTTTTTATTTGGAGTTGAATCTCTTAAAATATCAATAGCTTCAGTGTATGAAACACGTTTAAAGTTATTTTCTAAAACAAAATTCAACTTTTCTAACAAAGCCATTTCGCTTCTTTCAGCTTGTGGCTTTGACTTTTCTTCTTCTAATAAACGGCCTTCCAAGAATTTTAAATCATCAGGACATTTATCGATTACATATTTAATCACGTACTGAATAAAATCTTCTGCCAAATCCATATTGGCATCCAAATCATTGAAAGCTACTTCTGGTTCAATCATCCAAAATTCTGCCAAGTGGCGTGAAGTATTTGAATTCTCAGCTCTAAATGTTGGTCCAAAAGTATAAATCTGACCCAAAGCCATCGCAAAAGTTTCACCTTCTAATTGTCCCGAAACCGTAAGATTAGTATGTTTTCCAAAGAAATCTTTTTTGTAATCAATAGTGCCTTCTTCGTTTTTTGGTAAATTGTCTAAGGGCAACGAAGTTACTTGAAACATTTCTCCGGCACCTTCGGCATCAGCACCCGTAATGATTGGCGTATTTACATATACAAATCCTTTTTGCTGAAAATAACTATGAACGGCATACGACAAAACAGAACGTACTCTCATGATTGCTCCAAAAGCATTTGTTCTAACTCTTAAATGCGCATTTTCACGCAAGAATTCCAAAGAATGTTTCTTAGGCTGCATTGGGAATTTCTCTGCGTCCGAATCTCCAAGGATTTCTAGTTTTGTAACCTGAATTTCATATTTCTGTCCAGCGCCTTTACTTTCCACCAAATTTCCCGTAACCGAAACTGCTGCACCTGTAGTGATTCTTTTTAAAGTTTCTTCTGGGGTGTTTTCAAAATCGACAACACATTGTATATTATTGATAGTCGAACCGTCATTCAATGCGATAAATTGATTGTTTCTAAAAGTTCTAACCCATCCTTTTGCATTTACTTCATGAAGTATCGAGGTACTGTTTAGTAAGTCTTTAATTCTCGTGTGTCTCATTTTAATTTTAGATTTGAATTTTCTGAATTTGAATTAAAACAATTAATGTTATAATTCTATTGCAAATATAATCGATTTGTTTTAATTGTCATGGTACGTATTGGTGTAATCAGGATTTATCATTGCTAATTTTTAGAAGCAATTTCCTGCTGTCCTTCCAAATCTTTTATTTTTAAAAAGAAAAAATAAAAGGATTTTCCCTCCCATCAGGGCTAGGCAGTAGTGGAATTATTGTTTGTTAAGAAGGAATTAAGTTGAGGTAATTAGTTTTTAGAAAATAGAGGAAGAATAGTAATGATTCTGACTAATGTTATTTTCGTCATTCTAAGGTTAGAATAATCTGCTGAAAAATA
The DNA here is from genome assembly GCF_002813295.1 of Flavobacterium sp. 5. Lineage (NCBI taxonomy): Bacteria > Pseudomonadati > Bacteroidota > Flavobacteriia > Flavobacteriales > Flavobacteriaceae > Flavobacterium > Flavobacterium sp. 5. The sequence goes on along the minus strand of NZ_PHUE01000001.1, from coordinate 1,722,827 downwards.
AATCTCTTAGAAAATTCTAAGTTTTGAAAGAGGTTACAATTAAAATATCTTTTTGGTGTCATTTATTATTTTTTTTAATCTGTTATTTGAGTCAATTTTTCTGGTATAATTAATTATGTTTGATTTATAAATACACACTAATTGATTCAGAAAATGAAAACTTCTTTAAATACCAATTTTATTAAATCATCAAATCTAATTTTTATATCTGCTGGTCTTGGTAGTATTAATTTTTTGCTTTCACCAGATATACTTGTGTCAAAGAAAGCAACAATCCTTTGTGTAATGTCTATTTCATTAGTTTTTGCTGTAGGATTGCTTATTAGATTTGGAATCTCTTGGGTTAAATTCCTCCTATTGTTTTTAATCATTTTGGGATTCAATTCATTGCCAAAATTTATAAAAGAGGAATTTGCCAATCATCCTTTTAATGCTGTCATTACTGTATTACAGTCTGTAATTCAGATTTATGCAACACTACTATTATTCCTAAAGCCTAAATTAAAAGTAGGTTAATAGATTATTTCTGCTCGTATGAGTATTTTTCCGTACCTGTAAATTTATGGATGCTAGGTTGTTATGCACCCCTAAAGCGGGAGTGATACTGCCCTAAATGGGGAGCCATAAGGGGTATAAACCGTAGGTATACTCCCCCAAAGCAGGTGTCTTACTCCCTAAAAGGGGGAGTAGTACTACCCAAAAAGGGTAGGTAAAGGGGGTATAAGGGGTAGGTCTACTCCCCCAAAGCAGGAGTCTTACTCCCTGAAAGGGGGAGTAGTACTACCCAAAAAGGGTAGGTAAAGGAGGTATAAAGGGTAGGTCTACTACCCAAAAGCAGTAGTAGAGGAAGTAGTAATGGTTAAAATAGGTACATATACTGCGCATTTATAGCAGTAGACATTAGTGTGAAATAATTGTAGATCTTATAACTATGATATAAAAAGACTCATTAGTATAATAGGGGTGGGCTGGCGTAATAATTATTTTGCGACGCCGATGAGAATATTTTGTTTGAGACATCTCCAAAGTCAGCCAAAAGAATCCAATAAAAAAATCCAGCTCAAAAGGCTACCGTGTGGACATAAGTATAAAATCAAGCACAAATTTCACAAATTAGCACAAATTTGAAGATGCTAAATCAACCCAATAACTATTTTCACTATACCGAATTTGTGCTAATTTGTGAAATTTGTGGTTAAAAAGTAATATTTACTATTTGTGTCCACACGGTAGCCTTTTGAGCTGGATTTTTTATCGAAAAATATTGGAATTTACGTCTTAAAGACGGGAGAGGTAATAGTATTGAATTTATAATCAGTTACTCTTCCAGAGGCTGATCTTCTTTCTTGGTTCTCTTTTTTTCAAAAGTCAATACCAAAGCAGGTAAAACCAATAAGTTTGCAAACATAGCAAACGCAAGTGTACATGAAATTAATCCTCCCAATGCAATTGTTCCGCTGAAGCTTGAAAGTGTGAAAGTCGCAAATCCTACAATCAGTACCACTGATGTATAAAAAGTACTAATACCCGTTTCTCTCAAAGCACTAAAAACAGATTTTTTTATTTTACCATTGTTCAAATTCAGATCATAGCGGTATTTTGCCATAAACTGAATTGCATTGTCTACAGAAATACCAAAAGCAATACTAAAAACTAATATTGTAGAAGGTTTTAACGGAATACCAAAATAACCCATCAGTCCAGATGTGATACAAAGCGGCAATACGTTTGTAATTACAGATGCCATAACCATTTTTGCAGAACGGAACAAATAGGTCATTAATCCCGCAATAAGAAAAATGGCAAATATTAGTGATTCTCTAAGGTTGTCTACAAGGTAGGAAGTTCCTTTTTGGAAAACCAAGGCTTTTCCAGTAAGGGTAACATTGTAACGTTCTTTCGGAAAAATACTGTCTATTTTGGTCTGTAATTTATTTTCGACTCTTTCCATTTCTTCAGTTCCAATGTCCTTCATGAAAGTTGTGATTCGGGCATATTGTCCTGTAGAATCTACATAGCTTTTCATCAAGTTGTCTTTACTGTTTTTGGTGGCATTTTTGGCATACGACAATATAAAAGCCTGTTCTTGTGAAGTAGGCAATTCATAATATTCTGGTTTACCATTATAATATGCTTGTTTGGAATATTTAACTAAATTGACAATAGAAACTGGTTTCGATAATTCTGGAAGCGATGCAATAGTTTTTTGCAATTCATCCATTTTTTTCATCGTTGAGAGTTTCAATACTCCTTTTTTATGTTTGGTGTCTACCATTATTTCTAATGGCATTACTCCGTTAAACTCTTTTTCAAAAAAGATAATGTCTTTAAAAAAAGAAGCGGATTTTGGCATTTCACCAATTAAACTTCCTGAAACTTTTATTTGAGAAACACCAATTACGCTAAAAATCAAGAATGCACCATAAATAATATAGATTGTTTTTCGACGGTTTTTTACAACGTTTTCTACCCAGTCTAGAAGCGATGAAATGTAGGTTCTGGTTAAGTGTTTTAAATGTTCTGGTTTTGGAACCTCCATAAAGCTATACACAATAGGTACAATAACTAGCGTAAGTAGATAAACCGTAATTACATTTATTGAGGTGACTAAACCAAATTCAAATAATAAGTCATTTCCAGTAATCATAAAGGTGGCAAAACCTGCAGCAGTTGTCAAATTGGTCATTAATGTAGAAACTCCAATTGTAGAAATTACACGTTGTAAAGCTTTGGCTTGATTTTGATGTAATTTTATTTCCTGTTGATACTTGTTAATCAAAAAGATACAATTGGTAACCCCAATAACAATAATTAAAGGCGGAATAATAGCGGTAAGAATTGTTATTTTATAATGAAATAGACCAAGTGTTCCAAAAGACCACATTACGCCTATAATCAATATACACATCGAAATAATAGTGGCTCTGAATGATTGGAAAAACAGAAAGAAAATTAAAGAGGTAATAAATAAAGCAGCTCCAATGAATAAGCCAATTTCACCTTTCATGTTTTCGGCATTAATTGTACGAATGTAAGGCATACCCGAAACGCGAAGATCAATACCTGTAGTTTTTTCGAACTTGTCGATTTTTGGCACAAGATTTTCCAGAATGAATGTTTTTCTGGCTGCTGTATTTACAATTTTTTTATTGAGATAAACTGCAGATCGAATACTTCCAGATTCTTTGTTAAATAGTAAACCTTCATAAAAAGGAAGATTGTTGAATAACTCAAATTTGATTTTTTGAAGATATTTTGGATTCTGAATTTGTTTTTGATCAATAAGTGGAGCCAACTCGAATTTTTGAGCAACAGTATCTTTTTCAAGTTTTTTTAAATCATTTAAAGAAACAACCAAATCTACTTCTTTAGAATTTTTCAAACCTGTCATTAATTCATTCCAGGCAGCAAAAGCTTTGGGAGTAAAAAAAGTATTGTTTTTAAATCCTATTACGATAAGATTGCCTTCTTCTCCAAATTTATTTAAGAAGTCCTGATATTGTTTATTTACAATATGTTTTTTAGGAAGTAGATTAGCTTCGGTATAGGTCATCCCTAAGTTTTTCCACTGAAAAGCAAGAAAAATGGTAATGGCAAGAATTGCTCCAAGTATTGTTATTCTATTTTTAAGTACAATTCGGGCTATAGTTTCCCAAAATCCAACTGTTATTTTCTTTTTCATATTCATTTTAAAATGCATGCAAATGTAAACAAATCGGTTATAAATCTCACGATATGCTTCGATTTTCTAGTTATCAAACGGTATATTTTGACTTTATTTTTGTTTACAATAAGATAATTTATGCATTATAAATTATATATTTGAAATTCTCATCTTAGCACTTTTTTAGGTGAAGTATAGAAATTACATAGAAGGTATGAAAAAGTATAGAAATACATTGTTTTATTTTGGAGTTACAGGGGGATTTACCGCGCTAATATATTGGATTGTAACGAAAGGGAAACTGCTTGAAGGCAATAAAACTATTGTTCATCCAGAAGCAAGCGATAGTTCCTGGGGAGATTTTTTGACTTCAATGATTCATAATGTACAAGATCCTTTGGCTATATTATTGGCACAAATTATAATGATTATTCTTGTAGCCCGTCTTTTTGGTTGGGTTTTTAAAAAAATTGGGCAGCCATCGGTTATTGGTGAAATTATTGCAGGAATTGCACTTGGACCATCTTTATTAGGTTTGTATTTTCCTGATTTTTTTCATGCACTTTTTCCAGCTAATTCTTTAGAAAATTTAAAATTTTTGAGTCAGATTGGACTTATACTTTTTATGTTTGTAATTGGTATGGAACTTGATATAAAAGTACTGAAAAACAGAGCAAAAGAAGCTGTAGTTATTAGTCATGCGAGTATAGTTATTCCATTTGCATTAGGAATTGGTTTGGCTTATTTTGTTTACAATCGTTTTGCACCCGAGGGAGTCAAATTTCTTTCTTTTAGTTTGTTTATGGGGATTGCTATGAGTATTACTGCGTTTCCTGTTTTGGCACGAATTGTTCAGGAAAGAGGTATGCATAAAACAAAATTAGGAGCTATTGCTATTACCTGTGCCGCCGCCGACGATATTACCGCATGGTGTTTATTGGCTGTAGTGATTGCTATTGTAAAAGCAGGGACTTTTGAGAGTTCAATGTATATTATTTCGTTGGCAGCAATTTATGTGCTGATGATGATTTATTTAGTTAAACCTTTCTTGAAACGAATTGGAGATTTATATGGTTCTAAAGACAGTTTGAGTAAACCTGTTGTTGCTATCTTTTTTTTATTATTGATTATATCTTCGTATGCTACCGAATTAATTGGGATTCATGCTTTGTTTGGAGCTTTTATGATGGGAGCTATTATGCCAGATGTTCCCAAATTTAGAACAGTTTTTATTTCTAAAGTTGAAGATGTATCTGTAATATTGCTTCTCCCTTTGTTCTTTGTGTTTACAGGATTACGTACCGAAATAGGTTTGATTAATGAACCTTATTTATGGAAAGTTACCGGTTTTATTATTTTGGTAGCGGTAGTAGGTAAGTTTTTTGGTAGTGCTTTGGCTGCCAAATTCGTTGGGCAAAGTTGGAGAAACAGTCTTATCATCGGAGCTTTGATGAATACCAGAGGATTGATGGAGTTAATTGTTCTAAATATTGGATTGGCTCTTGGAGTACTTACAACCGAGGTTTTTACAATGATGGTAATCATGGCGTTGGTGACTACTTTTATGACTGGCCCTGCTTTGGATTTAATTAATTATATTTTTAAAACTACTGATCATGATGAGGAAATAGATCAAAGTAAGTACAGGGTTTTGATTTCTTTTGGAAATAATGAAAAAGGAAAATCTTTATTGAGATTAGCTCATAGTTTGGTGAAAAAACAAAATGAATCGACTAGTATTACCGCTTTGCATTTATCATTAAGTGATGAGATGCACTCTTTTAATATTGAAGACAAAGAGAAAAGTAGTTTTAGTCCAATTGTGAAAGAAGCTGTTATTTTGAAACAAGAAATTACAACTATTTTTAAGGCGACACTTGATGTAGAATCGGAAATAATTGACATTGCTAATCAAGGAGATTATGACTTTTTATTAGTTGGTTTAGGGAAATCTATTTTTGAAGGTACTTTATTGGGTAAAGTGATTGGCTTTACATCCCGAATTATTAATCCCGAAAGGTTATTGGATAAATTTACGAGAAAGGAAGGTTTGTTTGTTAATTCACCGTTTGATGAAAGAACCAGACAAATTGTTTCTAAAGTTAAATTACCCTTGGGAGTGTTAATTGACAAAGAATTAAAAGAAGTAAATCAGGTTTTTGTTCCTGTTTATTGTCCTGAAGACTCTTTTTTGATTGATTATGCTCAAAAATTGATTTATAACAATAATACCTCTGTAACCTTTTTGGATATGAATGGACATATGGAATCCAATTTTGTTATTGCTAGTGCTATTGGTTCTTTAAAACAAAAATTTCCTAAGAATGTGATTTTAAATAATGAATCGATTCTTTATAATGAGTTTTTAAGCAATCAAGATTTAATGATTGTAAGTTTAGAGAGTTGGAAAGACTTATTGGATAATAGTTCTGAATGGTTGAGCGCGGTACCTTCGGTATTGATTATTAAACCTTAATTTTAAGAAAAAGGACTCTAATGTTTTTTATAAAAATGTTTAGAGTCTTTTTTAATAAATTGATAAATCTAGAATAAAAGTCAGTTTTATAGCAATATTATCTTTGATATCACTAAGATGATTTGGTCCATAACGGTAATAACCACCAATTCCAAAGCCATTATAGATTTGATTAAGTTCTATACCCGATTCAAAAAAACCTTTGTTTAATGTTTTGTAATCGAGTCCAATGTGTGCTTCTGGATTTCTCATGCTACCCCATGCCATACGGGTTACAAAATCAATGGCAGGTTTTATATTTTTGAATATAGAGATTCTATTAAAGCCATGTTTGAATTGGAACGACATGAATTCACTCGAGAAGAATTCGTTGAAATACATGGTTTCAAAACTGTTTTTACCTGCAAATGTAATTCTTTGAAATATAGTTTCTTGGCTCAAATTATTTGGCGAAGTATTGTAGAGATGGGGGAGAGGAAGGTCTCCAAAAGCACGCCCAGCTTCAAATAGCAAGAAAGTTCGTTGTCCGTCTAAATGGTTGATTTGATATTCTCCTTTAAAGTCAATCTTTGTAAAACTAAAATCATTATTCAACACATTTGGTATTGATTGTGTAAACTGAAAAGTGAATTTTGGATATCTTTTTTCGGCTTCAATTCGTCCTGTAGGTGTCTGCATATAATCACTAAAGGGACTCCACTTAAAAGAAAGTGTTGCCGTGGTCATAGTATAGGTGTTGTATAAAGTACCGTTCAGATTATAAGTGTAATCAAATTTTGGTGTTACGAAAGAGTTGGAAAATACTAAAATACTTTCCACTTTTGGAATAATTTTGGTTTCTAAAGACATTCTCCATTGTTCATACCTATAAAAAGTACTAAAATTGATTGATCGAGGATCATATATTTTGAAAGCTCTTTTTTCAATGGCATAATCGATACTCGCAATTTCTCTGAGATCATCTGTATAGCTGCCACTAATCCATGTGTTGGAAAACTTGTCTACTCTGGCACCAATTCCTGCATTATATTTAAAATCATAATCTCTTAATCCATAAGCAGAATATCCTTCTAATCTATATTTTCTTGAAAAATCATCATTGGTTGTGCCACCTATACCCAATCGGAGTCCTTCATAATTGTTGTAACTTATTATTTTACGCAAATCAAGATCCCAAACTTTAATTGGAAGGTATCCACTTAATATCTTTCGTCCCAGATTGAGTCGGCTTTCAATTCTTTTTTTTATCGAAATACTGTCTAGTGATAAATAAGTTTTTTGGCTACGACTGTCCAAGCTATCTGTTCTATATTTTTCCCAAAAGCTTTCAGATTTATTTATGGCGTCATCTTTGAGTTCAATTTCAACAATGGGCTTTTTGATTACAATAGGAGTGTTATATTCAATGTCAAAATTTGTTGTTTGCGAAAGCACATAAACATAATCGGATTCAACTCTTTTTCTTGGTTTTAAATTTTCTTCATAATCTCCATCAAATTGAATCGTACCTCCCAATATTTTGATGTCGTCATCATTGGTTCCCTTTACGATTTTAAACTTTTTTTGAGTAGGAAACCAAAGTTGTTCTTCAGGAATATATTGAAATTCATGGATTCCGCTAATGTTTAATATTCCTCTAATTCGCATAATGGCTTTTGCAATACCATAGTTGTTTTGGTCAATGTACAATATTCCTTCCAGGCCTTCTTCTTTTTTCTTTTTCTTGTTTTTAAAATGAATCATAAAGGTATTTCTACCATTTATAACTATAGTGTCAAGTAGTTTGAAATTATAATCTTTTAAAGCATCATTGGCTATTGGACTGTTGTATTTGGTTTCAAAAAGTTCATATTTAGAGTCGTAGATAGAAAAAGATTGCAAATTAAAGGTAAGTATTTCATAAACGGGCTGTTTGAAACCAGCCATGCGGGTACCTAAAATTGTTTCCTTTAATCTCTTATTATTGTATTGGTATTGGGATACTTTCTCCGTTTCAAATAAATGCTGCTTTTTGATAAGTTGCTTGAATTTATAATCGGTGGAGTCCATTTTTTTGAAATGTTTTCCGAAAGGATTGATTACAAATACTGAGTCAATTGTGCCGTTAATAGAATCTGGGTTGGCAGTAACAATCAGTTTGTTATATGCCTTGAATTCAAAACTATTAAGCTTCTGTTCAGGGTTGTTTTTTGATTTGTTTTGAATAGCTTTTTTTATGATCTCTAAAGCAGGATTAACATTCGAGATCAAAACTTCATTCAGTGGATTTACATTTGGTGTAAGTGTTATTTTGTAAAATATTTGAGTACTCTCTACGGTAATTGTTTTTTTAAAATATCCGATATAGGAAATCGTAATGGATGTTATTTTGTTTTTGGATGTAATACTGAATTTTCCATCAACATCAGAGATGGTATTCGATCCGTCATTTGTAATAATAGAAGCAAAGGGTAGTGTTTTTTGTGTAGTGGCATCTTTTACAATTCCATTGGCTTGAAATTGCGCTTGAAGCGAAAGTGTAAAAAAGAAGAACAGTAAAATAAAGTACTTCATAAAAACAGTTTTATACAAAACGTTTTTTATGCGTTTTGTTGTGTAAAAATAGGAATAAAAAAATCTGTCCCGTTCCAAAAAAACAAGACAGATTTATTAATTGTTTACATCGAAAGATTAAACTTTCATGATTTCGGCTTCTTTTACTGCTAGAAGCTCATCAATTTTTTTAATATAAGAATTAGTTAAGTTTTGTACTTGCTCTTCAGCACTTTTGCAAATATCTTCAGAAGTTCCTTCTTTTTCTAATTTTTTGATATCTGTATTAGCATCTTTTCTAGCGTTTCTAATTCCAATCTTAGCATCTTCGGCTTCAACTTTGGATTGTTTTGCTAATTCGCGTCTTCTGTCTTCGGTAAGAGGAGGGACGCTAATGATAATCAAATCCCCATTATTCATTGGGTTGAATCCTAGATTGGCAATCATAATTGCTTTTTCAATAGGATGCAACATGTTTTTTTCAAAAGGTTGCAACGTAATTGTTCTGGCATCAGGTACACTAATTTTGGATACTTGTGATAACGGAGATGCAGACCCATAATAATCTACAAAAACACTACCCAACATTGCTGGTGATGCTTTTCCTGCACGAATATTTAAAAAAGCTTTTTCTAAATGCTCAATCGAACCTGTCATAGATTCTTCTGTGCTATCTAATATAAATTCAATTTCTTCTGTCATGTTTATTTATTTTGTGTTTAGTTATCATTGCTACTTGCAGACTGATAACTAAATACGGTTAACTATATGTTTACTACGGTTCCTATGTTTTCTCCTTCACAAATTTTCAATAGATTTCCTATTTTGTTCATGTCAAAAACTACTATTGGTAATTTGTTTTCCTGGCTTAAAGTAAATGCAGTTGTATCCATTACATTCAATCCTTTCTTTAGGACATCATCAAATGAAATAAAATCAAATTTTACTGCAGAAGCATTTTTTTCTGGATCTGAATCATAAACACCATCAACACGCGTTCCTTTTAAAATAACATCGGCATTGATTTCGATTCCACGTAAAACCGCAGCTGTATCTGTTGTAAAATAAGGATTTCCAGTTCCTGCGCCAAAAATTACAATTCTTCCTTTTTCTAAGTGACGATCTGCTCTTCTTTTGATATAAGGCTCTGCAATTGATTCCATTTTTAAGGCTGTTTGCAAACGAGTTTTCATTCCTTTGTCTTCAAGAGCTCCTTGTAATGCCATTCCGTTAATAACAGTAGCAAGCATTCCCATATAATCACCTTGTACCCTGTCCATTCCCTTGCTGGCTCCTGCTACACCTCTAAAAATGTTTCCTCCTCCAATTACGATAGCGATTTCTACACCTTTGGCATGAATTTGCTTGATTTCATCGGCATATTCGGCCAATCGTTTTGGGTCAATACCATATTGTAAATCACCCATTAAAGCTTCACCACTTAATTTCAGAAGAATTCTTTTGTATTTCATCAGTCAGTTTTGTTTTTTTAAGGTATCCCTTCGTTTATCGAAAGTAAATTGCGTAAGTCATTGCATTCAATATCACGAAATTTGTGCAAATATAGACATATTCTGTTTTTTTTGAAAATAGAGTTCCTTAAATATTTAAATTAAGTTCTTCGTAAGTTTTTCTAGCAGATTCATATCCAATATTAAAAATTGCTTCCATGTTAATTTTACTGGTTTCAAAGGTACTGTATAGCGATAAAGCTTCGGGTTCAATTACCCAATCGCAATGATCAAACTTATGAGTACTTGAATTAGCCGAAAGTAAATCAAAAGCTCTGGCCGTTACTGATTTGATCGAATTTAGATCTTTGGCTTCAATTTTATGGATTGGACTCACATAAACACCAATTAAAGTGTCGCATTTTCCTTTTAAAATATCAGTTGGAAAATGATTAAGAATGCCTCCATCACTGTATAAATTTCCATCAACTTCATAAGGGGACATTATTCCTGGAAATGATGATGATGCTATAATTGCATCTATGGTTTTTGTTTCTGGATCAAATACTTTAGACTTCCCTTTAATCATATCAGTAGCAGTAATGTATACTGGTATTTTGAGATCTGATAAAGTTGTGTCTTTGAAAATATCGTAAAAATACTCTTTAAATGATTCTGAGTCAATTAATCCAGCTTTTGAAAAGGTAAAATGTTTCCAATGAAAAAAATAAATAGACTTGAAGAATTCTAAAATAGCTTTGGGAGATTTTCCGCTTCCGTATAAAGCAGCCACAATTGAGCCTGCACTCGAACCAGCAATTTTTATGGGGTGAATGTTTTTTTCTTCTAAAAATTGTAAAACTCCAGCATGAGCGATACCTTTTGATCCTCCGCCAGAAAGTATTAAACCTATTGATTTTGTTTTACTGTCCATTTAATAAATATATGCATTTTGTTTGTTTTGACATGATTTTTATCACGTTTTAAATATAATGATATCTCTAAATTTGTTTCAAATAAACTTGTATATGAGATGAGCATATTGTTGTTGATTTTTACTGTAAAGTAATCACGAAAACATGATAAAATCAGTAAAATAGATGTCAATAACAATATGTTAATTTCTTTGTATCGGAATTAAATGAAAAGAAAATGAAAAGTTCAGTTGCCAAGGCATTATTTAATAGCTATTCTTATCTAGAATATAAAAAAGTGGTAACAGACCTGTTATCAGAAGGCAGGTCTACTGGGAATGAACAATCGAAAATATTACTGGATTATAGCACTTTAAATGAATCAAGACTAAAGCGTCTGGATAAAACAATTGTAATACTTCCGGAAATTAGTGCTAAACTAAAAGCATTAAAAAAAGAATATATATGGCTGGTAATTGTTGAAGGCTGGTGTGGTGATGGTGCTCAGATTTTGCCAATATTGAATAAAATGGCTCTTGAATCAAATAAAATAAAATTAAAAATAATTTTCAGAGATTCAAATGATGATTTGATGAATCAATATTTGACAAATGGAGGAAGAGCAATTCCAAAATTACTCATTATTGACAAAGAATTAGGAAAAGTCTGTTGTCATTGGGGGCCAAGACCCAAAGGTGCAATAGATTTAATTAATGACTATAAAGAAAAATTTGGGATTATTGATGAAGAGGCCAAAACTCAATTGCAATTGTGGTATTTGCATGATAAAGGAATTTCTGCTCAAAAGGAAATTTTGGAGATGATGTATTCTATCAAAGAAAGTGTCTGTTTGTAGATTGTATATTGTATATTTTTTTTGTTTTTTGTAAAAAAAAATGTAAATTGCTGACTGTTAGCCAAATCTATTATTTTTATTTACTTTTTTTTATTGGTGTCTTTAAAATATTGTTTAATAATTTAAAAATTCATCTTTATGAAAAAATTATTTGAAAAAGTTTACGATTATGTTTCACATTTGCTGTTTGGTAACGAAAGTGCCACACATTATTAATTAATAAACATAAACAAGTAAAAAAAGAGTATGAATTAAAACTACTTTAGTTTTAGTAAAGACACATCGTAAATTCAATTTGATATTTGTGATGTGTTTTTTTATTATATCTGAGCAGTAAGAGTTTGCTCGAATAAAGTAACATCTATAGCATCTTCCACGTTATAATCTCCAATTTTGGTTCGACGCAAAGCTGTTAAATGTGAACCTGAATTCATTGCTTTTCCAAAATCATAAGCCAAGGACCGAATATAAGTCCCTTTGCTACATACTACTCTAAAATCAATTTCAGGAAGTGCAATTCGAGTAATTTCGAATTCATGAATAGTGGTTTTCCTTGAAGCAATTTCTACCGTTTCGCCAGCACGCGCGTGTTCATATAAACGAACTCCATCTTTTTTTATCGCTGAAAAAACTGGAGGTATTTGATCAATTTCTCCCAAAAACTGTTTTACTGTTTTGTGAATTAAGTTTTCATCAATGTGTGAAGTTTCGAAAGTTTGATCGATTTCTGTTTCTAAATCGTAAGAAGGTGTCGTTGCACCAATGTAGAAAGTTCCAGTATACTCTTTGGCCTGACCTTGTAATTCGGAAATACGTTTGGTAAATTTTCCAGTACAGACTAACAAAAGACCTGAAGCTAATGGATCTAAAGTACCAGCATGTCCAATCTTGAATTTTTTTGGCAATCCTGCTTTATTAATCAAGGCATACTTGAGCTTGTTTACCGCTTGGAAAGAAGTAAAATGCAATGGTTTGTCAATTAATAGAATCTGACCGTTTAAAAAATCTTCGGTAGTCATTATAGTACAGTCAAAGGATGAACGAAGAAATGAATCGCAAGTAATATAATTCCAGCGATAATTCGGTAATAGCCAAAAACTTTAAATCCGTTTTTAGTCAAGAACCCAATGAAACTTTTTATAGCCAAAAGAGCCACTATAAAAGCAACTACATTTCCGATAATCAGGAAATTGATTTGATCGTGAGATAATATGTATCCGTCTTTATAATAATCGTAACATTTTTTTGCTGTTGCTCCTAGCATTGTTGGAACAGCCAGAAAAAAAGAGAATTCGGCAGCAGAAGTTCGTGATAATTTTTGTGACATTCCGCCAACAATAGATGCGCCACTTCTGGAAACACCAGGAATCATGGCCAAACATTGAAATAAACCAATCTTTAAAGCCTGTAAATAAGTGATTTCTTGTGAGGTTTCTGAGACATCTGGATTATTGAACCATTCATCTACTTTTAATAAAATAATACCACCTATTAATAATGAAACAGCAACTGTTACAGGGTTTTCGAGTAAGGCATCAATTTTTTTGCTGAAAAGCAGGCCAAAAACAACAGCCGGGATAAAAGCTACTAATAATTTAAAATAAAAATCGAAGGATTGAAAAAAGCGTTTAAAATATAAAATCACCACTGATAAGATAGCTCCCAATTGAATAACTATCGTGAAAAGTTTGGTAAAATCATCATGTGCTATTCCAAAAAAGGACGAGGCGATAATCATATGTCCTGTAGAAGAAACTGGTAAAAATTCAGTAATTCCTTCGATAATAGCTAGAATGATAGCTTGTAATGTATTCATTTATGCTTTTTTAGGATTTTTAAGAATTGCATAAATTGTGATTCCAAAACCAATTAAAACAGTTGTTGGGGCCAAACGAATTCTTCGGAAATCAAATACTGATTCATTAAATACATTTGGATCATCACTTCCTCCTCCTGACATTAATATAAAGCCAAGTACAATTACACCAATTCCAATTAATAGAATTTTATAGTTTACTTTTTCAAAAAGGAATTCGTGTTTATTTTCTTCGTTGTTTTTCATTTTGTCATTTTGAGGAACAAAGCAATCTCATTCCTGTATTTTATTAATTTAATATAAATCGTCTGTTCGTAAATTCAAGAATCTTTGTGTCGCAAAATAGGTACTTAACCAAGTAATTAAAACTCCAATTCCAAAAACACTAAGTAATACAATAGCGATTACTAATTTGTCATCTAAAATTTCTAGACCAGGGTAAGTAGAATCTAGATAAATAAGTAAACCTAGCAAAGCAAGAATTGCCAGACCTGCTCCAATCATTCCTAGTTTTATGCTACGCATGACAAATGGTTTTCTAATGAAAGATTTGGTAGCACCCACCATTTGCATGGTTTTAATAATAAATCGGTTGGAATAAATTGACAAACGCAAAGAGCTATTAATCAATAATACAGCAATAATAGTTAGTAAACCACTCGCTATTAATATCCACAGACTCACTTTTTGTATATTGTCGTTAACCAGATTCACCAATTGTTTGTCATAAACAATATCTGAAATCATAGTATTTTTTCGCAAACGAGATTCAATTTTAGCGATACTGTCTCGAACAACAAAATCAGCTTTTAAGTGAATGTCAAAAGAATTTTGCAAAGGATTTTCTCCTAAGAAGGTCACAAAATCTTCACCAATAATATCTGAATGTTCTTTGGCTGCTACTTCTTTTGAAACATATACAAATGATTTTGCAAAACGAGCTGTTTTTAGTTCAGTTCCAAAAGCTTTCAATATAGTGTCATTGGCTTCGTTCTTAAAAAATACCGTCATAGCAATTTCTTCTTTGAAATCATTAGCCAATTTTCTGGAATTTATAATGAAAAAACCCAATATTCCTAAAAGAAATAATACTAAGAATATACTCAAGACTACTGAGAAATAAGAGGAAAGTAACCTGCGTTTTTGAAATCTATCAAAGGATGAAGCCATAGTTTGTTGTAATTATGCAGTAAAAATAATAAACATATTCTTTAATTTGAAGTTAAAGATGGTCAAAGTTATAACTTTAGTGTATAAAGATGATTTTTTGATTGAAATTAACTCATTTTTGTCAAAATCGGATTAAAGGCTTTCGAAGAAACAATAATTTTTGCACCTATATAAAGTGTTTCAATTTCTTCTTCCATTGCAATTACTTTTACAATGTTAGTACCAATTAAAACCGAAACAATGTTGATGAAATTTTCTTTTTCGATTTTTAAAATCTCTCCAATAAATTGAAATTTCCCACTATTGGAGTGACTTGAAAATACTTCGGAAGGTGTTCCTTGCTTTGTGATTTCTCCATTCTCAATAACTATTACTTTGTCGGAAAGTTTGTAAATTTCGGAAATATCGTGACTAACTAAAATCGTGGTTAATTTGTATTTTCGATGTACTTCCAAAAGGTAATCCTGCAATTTCAAACGCATTTCAGTGTCAATTGCTGATAAAGGTTCATCTAAAAGCAAAATATCTGGCTGTCGGACTAAGGCTCTTGCCAAAGCCACTCTTTGTTGTTGTCCACCCGATAATTGATGCGGTTTTTGATGCTGTAGAGAAACAAGTTCCATTGTTTGCAGTAATTCATCAACGATGGTTTTGTCCTGTTCTTTTTCTAAAGCAAAAACTAAATTTTCTCGAACGCTCATATTAGGAAATAAAGCATAATCCTGAAAAACATAACCGATTTTACGTTTTTGCGGAGGCAGATTTATTTTGGAATCCGAGTTTAGCCAAACCTGATTATTTACTTTGATAAATCCTTCATCAGCGTTTGTTAAACCTGATAAAATTTGTAAAGTCGTCGTTTTCCCTGAACCTGAAGCGCCATATAGAGTCACAAACTCATTTTCTTCAACTTGAAAATCAAGTTTCAAAATCATTTCGCCAGAAGCTGATTGCAGTTTTTTACTGATTTTAAATTCAATCATGACAACGGACTTATTTTGCTGAAACGGCGGTTAATACTATAGACACTTAACAAAACAACAAAAGAAAAAATCAGTAAAATAGCTGAATATACATTGGCTAAATGATAATTCATTGTGGTTACTTCATCAAATACGGCTATGGAGACAACTTTGGTTTCGTTTGGAATGCTTCCACCGACCATTAAAACGACACCAAATTCACCAATAGTATGCGCAAAAGTCAGCACAATACCTGTCAATAAAGCAGTTTTCATATTTGGAAGCAACACATGGAAAACCGTTTCCAATTTACTTTTTCCCAAAGTATAAGAAGCGTCAATTAAGTTTTTAGATATTGATTTAAATCCGCTTTGAGTGGGTTGTACCATAAAAGGTAAGCTATACAAAACTGATGAAATCACCAATCCTGTAAAAGTGAACACCAACCGAATATCAAAATAATTGTCGAGAAATTTTCCAAAAGCATTTTCGGGACTAAAGGCAATCAATAAATAAAAACCCAAAACCGATGGCGGTAAAACCAAAGGCAAACTTACAATCGCTTCAATAATTACTTTTGATTTCATTTTGCTGTAGGCTAACCAATATGCTAATGGCAGTCCGACAATAAGTAAAATTACTGTCGTCGTAAAAGCTAATTTTAGC
The DNA here is from genome assembly GCF_002813295.1 of Flavobacterium sp. 5. Taxonomy (NCBI): domain Bacteria; kingdom Pseudomonadati; phylum Bacteroidota; class Flavobacteriia; order Flavobacteriales; family Flavobacteriaceae; genus Flavobacterium; species Flavobacterium sp. 5. The sequence continues at coordinate 1,706,320 of NZ_PHUE01000001.1, read as the reverse complement.
GTAAGATATATGGGTTCGAAATCAATCATTGGACAAACTTATTTCGTTGGTTTTTATCATCGCGGTAATTTCGTCCTTTTCTTGAATACCGAGTTGATCAAAAGCATTTCTTGTAATTACTGAGGTGATTTTATTTTCGCCAAAATTCAAAATGATTTTAGAAAGCAATTTTCCTTTTTCAAACGAATCAACGATACAATCCATTTTATTCTGAAGGCTTATTATTCCCGAAATATTTTTGGCAAGAATGACTTCAGTTTCTTTGAAAAGGACTTTTACATTATTTCCAGTTTTGAGATAATCAGAAGTTTCGGGTGTATCAATCACGATAGAAGTCAAAATCGTATTTTGCACTTTTAGTTGCACCAAAGACAAGGAGCCTTCGGTGGTTATTTTTGTAATATTTCCTAAAAGTGAGTTCATTTTGGATTGATTTCAATAATTTTTTTACCGCAAAATTCACAAATTTTCGCAAATTAATTTGTGTGAATTTGCGTAATTTGTGGTTATAGTTTTTTTCTTGTTTTAATCTTTTGTTTATTCTTTTTTGTTTTGCGAATAACCGTAATACGTCAGAATCTGTATTGCTTTTTCAGACGAAATATAGTCATAAAATCGTTTTGCCGTTTCATTTCCTTTGCCGTGTTTCAAAATTACACAACCTTGTTGTAATAGCGAATGACTTTCTTGCGGAATCACATAATATTTTCCACGTTCTTTTTTCATCGCAGGCGACATCGCATCTGATAAAGCAATAACTCCAATATCAGCCGCACCAAAAGCTACAAACTGTGCTGCTTGCGAAATGTTTTCGCCAAAAACTAAATTGCTTTTTACTTTGTCGTACAGTTTGTAATGTTTCAAACTTTCTAAAGCTTTGACACCATAAGGAGCAGTTTTCGGGTTTCCGATGGATATTTTTTTAACTTTTTCATCCAATAAGGAATTCATTTTTTCCACATTCGGATCTATTCTTTTACTCCAAATTGCCAATCTTCCTATTGCATATAATTTTATTGGAGAAACGGCAAAGCCATAGTTGTTTAATTGCTTTGGATAATTCATATCGGCAGAGAAGAACAGATCAAAAGGTGCTCCATTCGAAATTTGTTCGTAAAACTTCCCCGAAGCTCCGTAAGTAACCTGAATCACATCGTTCGGATTTTTTAATTTATATACTTTCAAAATAGAATCCATTGCTGTTTTTAGATTCGCAGCAACTACAACAGTCGCTTTTTGCTGTGCAAAAATGGCGGTTGAAACAAAAAGTATTAGAAATAGCTGAAATAATTTGATTTGCGTTTTCATTATTTTTGGTCGTGTTTTTATTTTTTAGAACTAAATAATTCAGGTTTAAAGGTAATCATTACATAACTCCAAAGTGGTGTCGAATTGCTGTTTCCTCCTTTTAAAACTTCCATGCTTTTATCAGCAAATAGATAAGAAAATCCTAAGTCAATGCTGGTGAAAGAATTGTATTTGTATCTTACAATTAAATCATTTTCGTAACCCAAATAGGGATCAACAATATTCTTTTGTTTGTCTAAAATATTATTTTCTAAGTAAAACAAATGAAAGTCAGCACGAATAGAAAGGTTTTTATTCCAATCATAATTGAAAAATAAATATGGATTGATAAGTCCGCCGTTTTGTACATCTTTTGGAAAAGTAGTAAAATAATCCATATTCCCCATAAATTTCCAAGCCACACCATACAAAGGAACAAATGATTTGGATATTTCAGATGATTGAGTAGCATCGTCTCCACTCATAATCTCGGCTCCCAATCGGGTGGTCCATTTTTTTAGTCTGTATTGTATTTCGGGCTGCAAATAATAAGCTCCTATTTTTGCACCCGATTGTAATTGTCCGTATTGATAATAACCAGCAAAAGTTATGTATAAATTATTTTTCTCAAATTCCAATCGCCCTCCCGATGTTCCTCTTGTATATAAGGTCTGTGAATTGGTTTTGCTTTCAAAACTGTCTGCCGAGTTTATGGTTGTTAACGTGAAATTCTGGTTTAGTTTTGCTTTTAAATAATGCAAATTCAGTAGTTTGTAATTATTAAAAGTGGTTGGCGAATAAGAAGTTTCAAAAATACGCTCCGAACTTTGATTGAAAGCAGTTAGCAGTTCTGTTTCGATTTTATCATTTTTATAGATAAGGTCAATTCCATCATGCGCTCGCCCCAATTGGCTCCAATTGGCAGCGGAGAATAATCGGCCATTATCTAATTCTACTTTTTGACGCCCTAATCTTGCTGAGAAATTCTCTGCAATTTCTACTTCCGCGAAAGCTTCATATACATTTAATGAACCAGTTACAGAGGCTTGCCCGTATTGTCCCCAAACCCGAACATCTTGTATAGAAGTAAGAAACTTAAACTTTGGCTGCTCATAACTGATGTTTAAGCGGCTTCGTTGTGAGGCGAAAAAAGCAGGTTTTGTCGTGTCGTTAGGCAATTGTCTATAGCCATCTCGATATTCGGCTCTAGGTCTAAATTCCAAACCAACAGTAAATACTTTGTTTTCAGAATTTACTTTTTTATTAAAGCTGTCAGTAACCAATAATGAATCAGCTTCACGTTGGGTGATAACTCCTTTTTGAACTAATAAATTGGTAATGTTGCTATCGATTTGAGCTGATATTGTTTGGCTAAATAAAAAGGCTATGAACGTAAGTGCTAGGTATAATAAATGGTTTTTTGGTTTCATTTGGTTTAAGAACGATGGTTAGTGTTTTAAAAGTTAGCGCGAATTTAAACTTATTTTACTTTATATACTTCAATGCTTTTTAGCCAATAGACGTGGCGTGGCCCAGTTTTAATGTCATTTTTGCAAATTAAAATCATTTCGCCGTTTTTTATTGGTTTTCCATTTTCTTCAAAAAGGACATACACATTTTCTCCTGTTGGATTGTTGAATAATTCTGCCCAAGAAAAAGTGGCTTTATAATCGTCAGAAGCACTAGCTACTATATAAAAGTTGCGATCTTTATGACCATTTTGTTTGATTTTTGCTTTCTCTAAAATATCTTTCAATAATACACCTTTGGCATTTTTGTCGATTTTTTTGGTTTCACCACTTTGACAAACTATTTTAAAATCGGTAATAGTTTTTATAGGGAATTTTTTTAAAGAATCAACAGTCAATTGTAAAGGAGTTTCAATTTCGCCTTTTATTTCGATACGATGGTTTACGTATTTTGCGCTATCTGTTGCGGTTAGAGGACTACTGCAAGACTCTTTTTTGTCTTGAACTTTAATTGTTTTCTCGGCTGTTTTTGGATTTTGACACATACTAAAAATAAGTAGAGCAAAAAGGGCTAAAACATAAACTTGTTTTTTCATAAATGTATTTTTATAGATTATAAATTAAAAAAGCGAACGTTAACAAAAAAGTTTCTTCCTTCTTCAGGATAACCTTCTACAACACTATAGTTTCTATCGAAAATATTATTAACTCCTGCGTCAATGCTTAAATATTTTGAGAATTTACTAGAAACAAATCCATTCAAAAGTGTGTAATCTGGAACTTCTGTGCCATAACTAGTGCTGTATCGAGACGAATTGAATTCTGTATTAGCAATTAATTTTAATATCTTCAAAGGACTGTATTCAACTGTTCCAATCACTTTTGTATTGGGAACATCTGTAAAATGAATTGCTTGATTGGTTATGTTTTTTCTTTCTAAATAGGTATAATTAGCACTAATATTTAATTTTTGAATTGGAGAATAACTCAATTGCGCTTCAATTCCTTTGTATTCAGCTTCTCCAAAATTCTGCATTTGTGATTTTCCTGGTTGCACATTGCTCACACTCAAAATGGCATCTGTAAGGGAGCTATAAAACAATGCAGTTTGGAAATTTAATTCCTTAAAGAACTGCACAGTGTAATTCACTTCATAATTCAAAGCTGTTTCTGGTTTTAAGTCTGGATTCGGAATGGCAGTTCCCATTCTATAAGAGTAACGGTCTTTGATTGTTGCAAATCTGGTTTTTTGAGAAACTGTTGCTCCTAATTTTTGTGCTTCTGCTAATTGATAGAACAAACCAATTTGCGCATTAATAGCATCACTTTTTCCAGCGTCCGGATAATCTGAAATCACTTTTGAAGTCGAGTTGTAATCTTGTGCTTTTTTATTTTCTCTAGAATTATAACTCACTCCAGGAATTACGGTAAATTTTTCAGTTACTTTATAAATATCTTCAACACCTATTGTTATGGTTTGGTCATCAAATTCACGAACAGGTTCTCCTAAATTATTTTCACGGTGCACATCTTCTTTTAATTGAACAGCAAATTTCAGATTGTTCTTAGGGATAAAATGCGTTTCATATTCTAGATTTCCACCATAAAGTGTAATCATCATAAAAGCTCTGAAATGCATACGGTTTTGTAATAGTAGTATAATTGGCATCATCGTAACTAATCAATAAATTTTTGAATTTATCATAATACAATCTTGTTTTGAAACTGTTTTTTTCGTTCAAATGGGTATTCGAAATAAAGTAAACACTTTCTTTATCCCAAGTTGGCCATTGCCAATAGCGAGGTTTTGCCAATAATGAATTTTGCGTATCGCTTCCTGCATATACTGGATTTCCTTTTTCTCCTTGTTGATTGATATAGCCTAAAGCATATTCACTATTTTTAGATGGAGTCCAGCCTACTTTTACACTTATTTTTTGGTCAGTTCTGTATGAATTGTCTCTTTTTCCGCCATCTTCGTTTTTCATCGGAACAAAATCTTCAGACATTTGATATGATTTTCTATTTAAATAAGAAAAGCCACCTTGCACATAAAACTTCCCTAAATTAGAACCAATATTAAGATTGCTTTTTTGTCCATCTGTGTCGATTAATCCCAAAGAACCATCAAATTCAAACTTTTTGGTAGGTTTTCTAGAGACTAAGTTGATGGCTCCTCCTAATGAATTGGGGCCGTAAATAATAGATGAAAATCCTTTGGAAACATCTATTGCGGACAAATCGAAAGTGGTGAATCGAGCCAAATCCACATAACCATCATAAGGAACATAAACTGGAATTCCGTCCATATAAACAGGAACTTGTCTTAAATCAAAACCACGAACCGAAACCATTGATTCATTTCTTGGCCCAGAAACTGTCAATGTTATTCCTGGTAATAAATTTAAAGCTCTGGAAACATCCATTTTATTTTGGGATTCCATTGTCTTTTTATTAATTCGATTGAGAGTATCTGCAGTATTTTTTGTTGTAATTAAAACTTCGCCCAAATTGAAAATTCCTTTTTGAGATATGGTATCGGTAGTTTTTTCTTGTGCATAGATACTTGCGGTTAGTAATGCAAAAAGGAATGTAATTTTTATTTTCATAATTAAAGACTGGTTTTTCAGTATGTTTTGAAATGAATACTGATGGTTGTAAAATTGATTATAGTTATTTGGTTATTTCTCACTATGTTTTTAAATGAATACTGGTAGGTAAAAAATTTTAGAAGCGAAGATTTTCTGCTTCTTTCTGAGCAAAATCTTTTATTCGTTTTTCAATTTCATAAAAAGTTATAATGGCTTTTTCGCCAGCATCGGTTAATCTTGCTCCTCCGCCTCCTTTTCCGCCAAGAAGTTTTTCGACTAAAGGACTTTCTGCACGTTGGTTCATTTCTTGAACTAATTGCCAAGCTTGTCGGTATGCCATTTTCATTTCTTTGGCGGCATTAGTAATAGAACCAGTCTTTTTAATATTTTCTAAAAGCCAAACTTTTCCAATACCTAAAAACGGTCCTTCGGTTGATTCAACCCAAAGACGCACTTCGATTTTGTATTTTTTGTTTTCTGGCATATGACTATGTTTTTTTTAAACACAGTGCAAACATAAGTATTTTTACTTATTAAAAATACTTATGTTTTTGATTTTTTTATTTCTCACGTAGATTGTGCAGATTTTAGCAGATTATTTGTTGAAATCCATGAGGCTGCGTGAGGGATGGCAGTGGAGCTCTTTTTTATCCCGTTTTTTTACGGGATAAAAAAAGCGGGAACGTACAGCCCGACCCGTAGTTTTTACGGAGGGTCACGCCCAAATAATTATTGCTAAACTGATAAATAAATTATTTTCATAGCCCGTACAATAAATGTAAATTTGCAAACTTATAATTCAAAGTATTAAATCTAAGCAACTCAGTTACTAAGTAACTAAGCAACTCGAAAAATGAAGTACAATCCGAACGAAATAGAAGCCAAATGGCAAAAATACTGGGCAGACAATAAAACTTTTGCAGCCGAAAACAATTCAGATAAACCAAAACATTATGTTTTGGATATGTTTCCCTATCCATCGGGAGCAGGATTGCACGTTGGACATCCGCTGGGTTATATTGCTTCGGATGTGTATTCTAGATTCAAAAGACATCAAGGTTTCAATGTTTTGCACCCAATGGGTTACGACAGTTTCGGATTGCCTGCAGAACAATATGCAATTCAAACTGGGCAGCGTCCGGAAGATACGACTCGTGTAAATATTGATGGAGGAGTTGACAAAGAAGGAAATCAAATTGCGGGTTACAGAAAGCAATTGGATAATATTGGATTTTCATTTGATTGGGATAGAGAAGTTCGTACTTCAAATCCTGATTATTACAAACATACACAGTGGATTTTTATTCAGTTATTCAATTCTTGGTACAATAAAGATTCAGACAAAGCAGAAGATATTTCGACATTAACAGCTGTTTTTTCTACGGAAGGAAATGCAAATGTAAATGCAGTTTGCGATGATAACATTGCAGTTTTTTCAGCTAGCGAATGGAATGCTTTTTCTAAAGACGAACAAGAAAGAATCCTTTTGCAATATAGATTAACGTATTTGGCAGAAACCGAAGTAAACTGGTGTCCTGGATTGGGAACGGTTTTGGCGAATGACGAAATCGTAAACGGAGTTTCTGAACGTGGTGGTTATCCTGTGATTCGTAAAAAAATGACACAATGGAGTATGCGTATTTCGGCTTATGCGGAGCGTTTATTGCAAGGTTTGAATGATATCGATTGGAGTGAAAGCATCAAAGAAAGCCAAAGAAACTGGATTGGAAAAAGTGTTGGGGCAATGGTAACTTTCAATGTGCCAACAACCAACAACCAACAACCAGCAACTATATCTGTATTTACGACAAGACCCGATACCATCTTCGGAGTAACCTTTATGACTTTGGCGCCAGAACACGAATTGGTTGCTCAAATTACAACTCCAGAACAAAAATCTGCGGTTGAAGCGTATATAGAAAAAACAGCAAAACGTTCGGAGCGTGAGCGTATGGCAGATGTAAAAACCATCTCGGGTGTATTTACAGGTGCTTATGCGGAACATCCGTTTACAAAAGAAGCGATTCCAGTTTGGATTGGGGATTACGTTTTGGCAGGTTACGGAACTGGTGCTGTTATGGCGGTTCCTTGTGGCGACGAGCGTGATTATGCTTTTGCCAATTTCTTTAAAGGTCAAAACGGAATGCCAGCTATCAAAAATATTTTTGATAAAGATATTTCTGAAGCCGCTTTTGGAGCAAAAGAAGGTTTTGAATTAGTAGATTCGGATTTCTTAAACGGATTGAATTACAAAAAAGGAACTCTAAAAGTAATTGAAGAGTTAGAAAAAATAGCACAAGGAAAAGGAAAAACGAATTACCGTTTGCGTGATGCGGTTTTCTCTCGCCAAAGATATTGGGGTGAGCCGTTTCCTGTATATTATGTGAATGGTTTACCAAAAATGATTGATGCGCAACATTTGCCTATCATTTTGCCAGAAGTAGAGAAATATTTACCAACCGAAGATGGTTTGCCTCCATTAGGAAATGCAGGTGTTTGGGCTTGGGACACTACTAAAAATGAAGTTGTAAATACAGATTTAGTAAATAACACAACGATTTTTCCTTTAGAATTAAATACGATGCCAGGTTGGGCTGGAAGTTCATGGTATTGGATGCGTTATATGGATGCAAACAATGAAAATGAATTCGCAAGTAAAGAAGCTTTGGCCTATTGGGAAAGTGTCGATTTATATATTGGTGGAAGCGAGCACGCTACAGGTCACTTATTATATTCTCGTTTTTGGAATAAATTCTTAAAAGACAAAGGTTTTGCGCCAACCGAAGAACCATTCAAAAAACTGATTAATCAGGGAATGATTTTGGGGACTAGTGCTTATGCATATAGATTAGATTTAACTTGGCATACCTCAGTTGATAAAGTTAGCGGAAATTATATTCAGAATGTATTGTGCGGTAAATTTCCTTCTTTATTTTGTTCTAAAGAATTTTACCAAATGAGTTTTACCCAAGAATTAAGGTTAAAAGATGTGGTGGAGAAATTTAATTTGTCTGGAACAAAATCTTTTTTGAATAGTATAGATGAAAATGAGGTTGACGTAAATGAGCTATTTCTTTTAGGAAATAAAATTCATGCTAATGTTTCAATGGTAAATTCTTCGGATGAATTAAATATTGAAAAATTCAAAGCTTGGCGTGAAGATTATGCTGATGCAGAATTTATTTTAGATGAAAACGGAAAATACATTGTAGGCCGTGAAGTCGAAAAAATGTCGAAATCATACTATAATGTGGTAACGCCAGATGATATTTGTGCTGAATATGGAGCGGATACGTTGCGTTTGTATGAAATGTTTTTAGGACCATTAGAACAAGCGAAACCTTGGAATACCGCAGGAATTTCAGGAGTTTTTGGTTTCTTGAAAAAACTATGTCGTTTGTATTTTGATGAACACATAATGATTGTTACCAATGATGCACCGACAAAAGACAACTTAAAAACCTTACATAAAACTATCAAAAAAGCGACAGAAGATATCGAGAGTTTCTCTTTTAATACTTCGGTTTCACAGTTTATGATTTGTGTGAATGAACTGTCTACTCAAAACTGTCATTCGCGTGCTATTTTAGAACCATTGGCTATTGTAATTTCGCCTTATGCTCCACATATTGCTGAGGAATTATGGTCGTTGTTAGGAAATGAAGGTTCGATTGCTACTGTTTCTTTTCCAGTTTTTGACGGGAAACATTTAGTAGAATCAGAGAAAGAATATCCAGTTTCTTTCAACGGGAAAATGCGTTTTACAATCACATTGCCTTTGGATTTAACAAAAGAACAAATTGAAGAAATAGTAATGAAAGACGAAAGAACTCAAAAACAATTAGACGGTAAAACACCAAACAAAGTGATTATTGTTCCTGGGAAAATTATCAACTTGGTAGGGTAATATTTCATGTCGGTAGAGACGTTGCATTGCAACGTCTCTACATTTAGACGATTATATATTAAAATCCAAATTTCAATAATTGTTGAGGTTTGGATTTTTTATTGGCATTTATTTAACGGATGTCAAATTGGCATTTTCTTAATTTGGTTCATAATTTGATGTTTATTTTAAAACTAAACATAAAAACAAAAAATATGGGAATGAGTTATTTAATACTTGCAGGTGGTATTATGCTGGCAAGTTGGTTAGTGAGTTCTACACTAAAAAATAAGTTTGAATTTTATTCGAAATTGCATTTGCAAAACGGAATGTCAGGTGCTGAAATTGCTGAGAAAATGCTTGCCGATAACGGAATTTACGATGTCCGTGTCATTTCGACTCCAGGTCAATTGACGGATCATTACAATCCAGCTGATAAAACAGTTAATTTGAGTGAAGCCGTTTATAACCAAAGAAATGCAGCTGCAGCAGCTGTTGCAGCACATGAGTGTGGTCACGCAGTGCAGCATGCTGTGGGGTATCAATGGTTAATGCTGCGTTCTCAATTAGTGCCAATCGTGAATGTGGCCTCATCTTATATGCAATGGATTTTGTTGGCAGGAATCTTGATGATTCGTACTTTTCCATCTCTTTTATTAATCGGAATTGTGATTTTTGCTGCAACGACTTTATTTTCTATTGTGACTTTACCAGTAGAATATGATGCTAGCAATAGAGCTTTGGCTTGGTTAGAAAACAAAAGAATGCTGACACAACAAGAACAAGCGGGTGCAAAAGATGCTTTAAAATGGGCTGCCAGAACGTATGTCGTTGCCGCATTAGGTTCGATAGCAACTTTGTTATATTACGTTTCTATTTATATGAATAGGAGGTAAGTTGTTTTAAGTATTTAAATTATAAATAAAAAGTGGCTATTTCGAATAGAGACAGCCACTTTTGTTTTTATAAGAGTTTTTTATTCAGTCATATTTTGTTGTTGCCATTTTACTAAAACTGAAATTTGATCAGCAGTTAAAGCAGGTTTTTTGTTTACCGGAGGCATAAATTTACGACTGTCTTGTGGAAGTTGGACGCGTTCCAGTATAGCGCCAATGTTTGCTTTTACATGATCATAGTTTTCTAATGGTTCTTTTTTTCCTTGTGGAGGAATATGACAAGGAGTACAGCTATTTGCAATGATTGGTTCAACATCTGTTTTATAGCTGATTTTTTTAACTTCAACGTAATCCGATTTTCTTTTTTTTGATGTGCTGCAATTTACTATTAGCAGAGATAAAGGGATAATAAGAGTAAGTAGACGAATTTTTTTCATAGTTCTCTTTTTTAGTAGGTTAGTTATAGTTGGTGTTCTTTAAATGTTTACAAATTCAGAGTTGAGTATGGGTAAATTATAATAAAAGTTATTGTATAATAAAAACCTAATGACTGCTTATTTGATTTAAAATAACAGCTTTGGTTTAATCCGCAATTAAAAATAATAGAAATGGTTTAAAAGTAAAAATCCAAATCTCAATTAATGTAGTAATTGAAATTTGGATTTTAAAGTAAGTAGTTTTTAGAAATAACTATTTTGCTTTATTAACTTCGATAATATATTTTTCTAAAGCCATTGTCATTGATGGAGTTCCAGGTGTTGGAGCCATAATGTCTACACGTAATCCGTGATCAAGAGCTTCTTTTTGAGTAGTACTGCCAAAAACGGCTATTCGAGTATTGTTTTGTTCAAAATCAGGGAAATTTTTATATAAAGATTTAATTCCAGTTGGGCTAAAGAAAGCTAGAACATCATAATAAACATCAGCCAAATCAGATAAATCACTCATAACTGTTTTGTAAAAAGTAGCTGGAGTCCAATCGACTTTTAAAGCGTTTAATGTAATTGGAATGTCTGCGTTTAATTGGTCAGATGCTGGTAATAAGAATTTTTCGTCTTTGTATTTCTTAATTAAAGGCGATAAATCTGCAAAATCTTTTGGTCCAACATAGATTTTACGTTTTCTGTACACTACATATTTTTGTAGATAAAACGCAATTGCTTCAGATTGACAAAAGTATTTTAATCCTTCTGGTACCTTATATCGCATTTCATCTGCTACTCTAAAAAAGTGATCTACACCATTTTTGCTAGTTAATATGATAGCAGTGTAGTTGTTAAGATCAATTTTTTGAAGTCTAATTTCTTTTGCGCTTACTCCTTCAACATGAATAAAAGGTCTGAAATCAATTTTCACTTTATGCTTTTGTTGCAGCTCAAAGTATGGAGAATTTTCCACTTTAGGTTCTGGTTGGGACACCAAAATTGTTTTCACTTTCATAATTTAATTATTTCTAAACGCTATTTTTTGTAAACCAATAATACATAAAATAATAGGGTGCTATTTCAAGAGTGCAAAGATATAAAATAAAATAAAACAACTTACTGAAAATTTCTTTTCTGTAATTTTTTATCGAAAACATATAAAGTAAAACGTTCAGAGCTACTATGCTATATAGGACTAGCAGAGGAATATTTTTTAAAATTGAATCGTAATAGTATAAAATAATATCGATTGGGAGTAATAATAAGCCGACATATGTTCGGTATGTAACCTTTTGTAAATTAAACTGTTCGACTAGTTCTTCGATTTTGAATGTCGTTCCAATGATTTTTTCGATTAGAAATTTCGATAAAATGAAGTAGATAAGAAAAGTGAAAATTTGAATGAATAATATCCAATCTGTTTTAGCTCCGTGACCAAAACTATTTAATAAAATTTGAATAAAAAATGAAAATGAAATAATTTGGACAAAGAATAACGAAATAGAAAACATACCCATCAAGTGACTGCTATCTCTGTATATTCGGGTGTATTTATCGGAGAAAATTAATTTAGTAAAATCTTCAAAGCGATTTTCATAGATGGATTTGGTCAAAGCAATAATGCCAAAAGCCATAATAAAAAGGATGGTTACCCAATCGCTCGTATCGGTTATTCTAGGATGAAGTATATGTTCAGTCATAATTAAAGCAAAATTAGTAATTTTTATAACATTATTTATTATAATTTTATAATAATCAAATGGCATAAAAAGGTTACTTTTGCATCGAAATTACGCGAAATATGAACAATTGCATTGTTATAATTCCTACCTATAACGAAATTGAAAACATCGAAAGCATTATTAGAGCAGTGCTCTCTCAACACAAACCTTTCCATGTCTTAATTATTGATGATAACTCTCCTGATCATACTGCGGATAAGGTAGTTATGCTTCAAGAAGAGTTTAATGGCAGGTTGTTTTTGGAGAAAAGAGCTAAAAAGTCTGGGCTAGGTACTGCTTATGTGCATGGTTTTAAATGGGCTTTGAAAAATAATTATGATTTTGTTTTTGAAATGGATGCTGATTTCTCTCATAATCCCAAAGATTTAGAAAAATTATATGATGCTTGTCATTTTGGAGATGCTGATTTAGCTATTGGTTCTCGTTATGTAACAGGAGTAAATGTTGTTAATTGGCCTTTAAGTCGTGTTTTAATGTCTTATTTTGCGTCAGTTTATGTTCGTATGATTACTGGAATGAAAATACACGATGCTACGGCAGGTTTTGTTTGTTATAAAAGAATAGTACTCGAATCGATTAATCTTGATAAGATTAGATTTGTTGGTTATGCTTTTCAGATTGAAATGAAATACCGTACCTATTGTAAAAAATTAGCCATTTCGGAAGTACCAATTATCTTTACAGATAGAACCAAAGGACAATCTAAAATGAGTAATTCTATAATAGTTGAGGCTGTATTGGGTGTTATTTTGTTGCGCTTAAAAAAAATATTTAACAGTTTGTAAAAGAGAATGCTATGAATAGATATTTAATTAAAAATGCTAAAATAGTAAATGAAGGAGTTATTTTTGAAGGTGATGTTCTTGTAGAAAATAATCTTATTGTTGAGGTTTCGGACAGTATTAGTTTGAAATCGTCTGATTGTATGATTATTGATGCCGAGGGAAGTTATCTTATGCCTGGAGTTATTGATGATCAGGTACATTTTAGAGAACCGGGTCTTACTCATAAAGGAGATATTGAATCTGAGTCCAGAGCTGCAGTTGCAGGCGGGATAACTTCGTATATTGAACAACCTAACACAGTTCCGAATGCAGTTACTCAAGAAATTCTAGAGGAGAAATACCAAATTGCTTCCGAGAAATCGTATGCCAATTATTCATTTATGATGGGGGCTACCAATGATAATTTGGAAGAAGTGTTGAAAACAAATCCAAAAAATGTTGCTGGAATTAAAATATTTCTAGGTTCTTCTACAGGTAATATGTTGGTGGATAATGAAGCGGTTCTGGAAAAAATATTTTCGTGTACTTCTATGTTGATTGCAGTTCATTGTGAAGACGAGCAGACTATCAAGAATAATTTAGAAAAATATAAAGAAGAATATGGTGAAGATGTCCCAGTAACTGCTCATCATCTCATTCGTAGTGAAGAGGCTTGTTATTTATCTTCTTCAAAAGCTATTGCTTTGGCTAAAAAAACAGGAGCAAGATTGCATGTTTTTCATCTTTCGACTGCCAAAGAAATGGAATTGTTTACTAATAAAATTCCGCTTGAAGAAAAAAAGATTACTGCCGAAGTTTGTGTGCATCATTTATGGTTTACCAATGATGATTATGAAACAAAAGGTAATTTTATTAAGTGGAATCCAGCTGTTAAGACTGCCAATGACAGAAAAGTGTTGTGGGAAGCGCTTAATGATGGGCGTATTGATGTAATTGCTACCGATCACGCTCCGCATACATTAGAAGAGAAAAATCAAAAATATTTACAAGCTCCTTCCGGAGGGCCGCTTGTTCAACACGCCCTTGTGGCAATGTTTGAAGCACATCATCAAGGAAAGATAAGTGTAGAGAAAATCGTTGAAAAGATGTGTCATAATCCAGCAAAAATTTTCAAAATAGAAAAGAGAGGTTTTATTAAAGAGGGCTATTATGCCGATTTAGTAATTATCAATCCAGGTTTGCCTTGGAGTGTAAAGAAAGAAAATATACTTTCAAAATGTGGATGGTCTCCTTTTGAAAAGTTCACTTTTAAATCTAGAATTACACATACTTTCGTTAATGGTAAGTTGGTTTATTCTGGCTTTAAAGTAAAAGACATTCGTGCAGGAGAAAGAATGTTGTTTGATCGATAAAAATAATTGTAGATGAAGAAAATAATTTCTCTTTTTATTTTAGTGGCCTTTTTTTTTAGCTGCAATAAGGATTTGGTTGCAAAACCTGATAATCTTATTGATAAAAAAATGATGGAAAATATTTTTTATGATATGGCAATCTTAGATGCTCTAAAATATCAAGAGCCAAATTCTATGTCAAAAAATGGAATCAATCCAAAGACCTATATCTTTGAGAAATATAAAATTGACAGTCTTCAATTTGTAAAAAGTAATGCCTATTACGCAGCTGATTATAGAGAGTATAGAGTGTTATTTGATAACGTAAACAAGCGATTAGAGAAGGAGAAAAATGCTGTAGATTTGATCAATAAAAATGCTGAAAAAAAGAAAATTGCATTAAATAAGGTAAAAGTAAAGAAAATCCGAGATTCTATAAAAAAGGTTCAGAAGCAAAGAGAATTAAAAATTAAAAAAGAGAAAGATTCTGTAGATAAAGTCAAAAAAGAAAAGAGTTTACTAACTAAAAAAGAAAAAGATTCTATTAGTAAGGTCAAAAAAGGAAAGAGTATAAAGGCTAAAAAATAGTCTAAATTTACAAGATTGTAATTTTCTGTATATAATCAAAAACGTCTATGAATGTTATGTTCAAGGCGTTTTTTATTTTTTCATTAGAATATAAATCAGTTGAATAGGAAGACTTAGCAGAGGCTTTGCTGAGTTGTCTTTTTTTACCAAAAAATATTGAAGCGATCCAATCCAATTTGGATAAAGTGTTTATCATAAAAGGTGTGGCATGATGCTTTGGTCTTTTAACTTTTAAGGCATCAGCAATCGAGAATAAAAAATCTTTAAAAATGATATTTTGACCAATAAGGGTGTATCGTTCTCCATAAATATCACTTTCCATTAATTGGTGCATGATGGTAATAACATCGGTAACCGCTATAAAACCAGTAGATCCTTTGGTGTAGAAAGGTAATCCGTTCTTTACTTTGGTAAAAAGCTCTCCGCTTCCTTGATTCCAAAACCCAGGACCAATAATTACGCCAGGATTTACCATTATAACTTTAAGTCCTTCTTGTTGGCCACGCCAAATTTCCATTTCCGATCCATATTTTGAGATCGCATAATCACTATGAAGTTTTTCAGGATTCCATTCAGTTCCTTCAGTAATGATTGATTCGTGTGCTGCTAAGTCGCCAAGAGCAGCTATAGAACTTACATGACAAAGTTTTTGGATATTATATGTCAAACAGAAATTTACAATGTTAGCAGTGCCTTCAATATTTGTTTTTCTAACAAGATTTTCATCTTTTGGATCAAAAGAAATCATGGCGGCACAGTGATACACTTTATTAATTCCTTGAAAAGCATGTTCTAAAGATGGGATATCAAGAACATCAGCTTCAATCCATTGGATTAATTCAAAAAGAGCGTCCTTTTTATATAATGAAAACAGTGATTTTGTCTTTTGGATATTTTCAAGATTTCTATAAATAGCCCGAATTTCTTCTCTTTTATCCGCTAAATGGATTAAGAGATGGGCGCCTACTAAACCTGTTCCTCCAGTTACTAATATCATATTTACAAATGTAATAAGTTTAAAGTTTCTAAGTTTCTAAGTTTCTAAGTTTTTTTAGTTTAAAGTTTCTGAAATAAGGCTTTTACTGCCTCAATTCATAATTCATAATTTATAATTCATAATTGAATTACTATCTTTGCTCAAAATCGATTATTATAAATGAAAAATATTATTTCCGAATTACAATGGCGTGGTTTAGTTCACGATATCATGCCAGGAACCGAAGAACAACTTTTAAAAGAAATGACAACTACTTACATTGGATTTGATCCTACATCAGATTCTTTGCATATTGGTAGTTTGGTGCCGATTATTTTATTGGTTCACCTTAAGAATTTTGGACACAAACCTATTGCTTTAGTAGGTGGTGCGACAGGAATGATTGGAGATCCTTCTGGGAAATCTGATGAGAGAAATTTATTAGATGAGGCTACTTTAAATCATAATGTAGAAGGAATAAAAGGAGTGTTGTCTCGTTTTTTAGATTTTAATGATAATACCGTAAATGCACCAGTTTTAGTCAATAATTATGATTGGATGAAAGGTTTGTCTTTTATCAATTTTGCTCGTGATGTGGGTAAACGTATCACGGTAAATTATATGATGGCTAAAGATTCTGTAAAGAAAAGATTAGCTGGAGAAGGTGAAGGAATGTCATTTACTGAGTTTACATACCAATTAATCCAAGGATACGATTTTTATCATTTACACAAAGAATACAACTGTTTGTTGCAAATGGGAGGTTCTGACCAATGGGGAAATATCACAACAGGAACCGAATTAGTAAGAAGAATGAATGTTGGAGAAGAAGCCAAAGCGTATGCAATGACTTGTCCATTAATCACCAAAGCAGACGGTTCTAAATTTGGAAAGTCTGAAGGTGGAAATGTGTGGTTGACTGCTGATAAAACTTCTGTTTATAAATTTTACCAATTTTGGTTAAATACAACTGATGTTGATGCTGAAAAGTATATCAAAATCTTTACCTTTTTGGATAAAGATACTATTGATGCTTTAATTGAAGAGCATAAAGTTGCACCTCACTTAAGAGTTTTGCAAAGAAAATTAGCTGAAGAATTAACTGTTTTTGTTCATTCTGCAGCAGAATTAGAAAAAGCAATTCAAGCATCAAATATTTTATTCGGAAACTCAAATGCTGAAGATTTGAAACAATTAGATTCTGCTACTTTTTTAGAAGTTTTTGATGGTGTTCCTCAAGCAGAAATTACTAAATCGGATATTGAATCCGGTTTGGATATTGTTTTAGTTTTAAATGAAAAAACAGGATTTTTTAAATCGAATGGTGAAGCCAGAAGAGCTTTAACAGCGAATTCAATTTCTGTAAATAGAGAAAAAATCAAAGAAGATTTCGTTTTGTCAACGAACGATTTAATCAATAATGAATTTGTGTTGTTGCAAAGCGGTAAGAAGAACTATTTTATAGTTAGAGTTGTGTAATTTAAATAACCATTAGGTTACAACCACGAATATCAGAATTATCAAAACGTCCCAATACTTCGAAAGTGGTATTGGGATATTTTTTGCCCAAATCCTGCGTAGCAATAAACGAACAAGAATTGATATTGGCTAGGTCGATAACGTTAATTCCGCCAGTTTTACCGTCGTTTATATATGTTAGTGCATCTTCGGTATCGCGAATGTGAATTTGCATCCAGGAAGGGCATTCAAATACGCCATTTCCTAAAGAATAAGCCTGAGAAAGTAGTTCGGTCATGCCGTATTCAGAATGGATGGCAGTAACGCCAAAACCGTCACAAAGTTGCTCGTGCAATTCTTCACGAATCATTTCTTTGCGTTTCCCTTTCATTCCACCCGTTTCCATGATAATGGTATGTTGGAGTTGGAATGTTCTTTTTTCGATTAAATCCAATAAGGCATATGTAACTCCAATTAGAATTACATTTTGACCTGCTTCGTCTAATTCTATTAACTTTTGAATTAACTCTTCGTGATTGTTGAGGTAAAAACCACTATTATCGTTGTTGGTAAGCTGTATTAAATCTTCTACCATATGGATTAATGAAGAGCCTTCTCTTTCAAGATAGGATGGAAGTAATGCCAAGACCACATAATCTTCGATGTTGCCGTAAAATTGTGAAAAGGCTTTGCGATAGCTTTCTTCATAAATCGAAACATCTGTAACCAAATGTCTGCTGGTAATAGCACCAGTTGTTCCGCTACTAGTAAAAGTGGTTTCTATAGGATTATTGTTTGAAACTACACTATGACTCTTGAAAAACTGAATAGGCAAAAAAGGAATTTGATGCAGCGACTTTACTTTCTGCGGATTTGTTTTTAATAAATCGCAGAATTCCTGGTAAACCAAATTGTTTTCATATTGAAAACGGAATACTTTTAAAGCTATTTTTTCAAATTGCTTCTGACTCGAAATGGTAAATATGTCGCTGGCTGTAATCAAGATTTTTTTTGAGGACAAAGATATTATATTTTTAAGCCTTTTTTTATTTTTTGATGTTTATGGTTTTAAAAAAAAGGCATAAAAAAAGTTCCAATGAGTAATGGAACTTTTGTGATTTTGTTATGAAGAATTATTGGACTATTAGTTTTCTGCTACTAGTGGCGCCTTCTTCGGTTATTTTAATGATATAAATCCCTGGGGATAGATTAGAGATATTTAATTCTTTGGTGCTAATTACGGTTTGTAAGACCTTTTTTCCTAACACATCAAAAATAATAATCTCTTTTTCTGAATCTTTCTTTGAAGTGATGTAAACTTTACCAGTGGCCACAGGATTTGGATACAAACTTAACCCTTCAATTGAAGCATCTTCTTGAGTTTTCGGCTGCTTATTATCTTGTGCTAGTGCACCAGTAGTAAAAAAAAGAGCCGCTAAGAGAGTAATATAAAAGTAGTTTTTTGCCATTAGCTTTGGTTTTGAATAGTAAAGATAGAAAAAAAGTTTCATACAAAAAAAACATCCTAAAAAATTAGGATGTTTTTAATATTTTTTTTGCTAGAGTTTATTTTTTAGATAATAAATCAACTCCGTCTACTGTACACCATGCACCAGTTGTTAATGAAGCTCCAGTTGCAGTAGTACTTTGAGTAAAGTTTCCTGCTGGGAAAGCAACCACGATTAAATCAGTAGCGCCAATTGGTAGAACATTAGTAGTGTTAGTGATTTTTACATTAAGAAGTTTAATTTTTCCTGTATTTACTTGATGAGTATTTGTTGCGTCATCTTGAATTCTTACAGCACTACCTTTAAAAGTTGTATTAGCTGGATCAGTGAAGTTTCCGTAACCATCTATAATGATATTACTGTATTCTCCGTTTCCTTCTCTTTTAAATTGGAAAGCATCTACTTGATTATCACTTTGTTCAGGAATGTTATTAGCGTCTCTTTTTAGAGTAATGTTTGTAACTTTTGGTCCATATGAATTGTCATTTGCAGAAGCTTCGATTTCCATACCGTAGTTTCCTTTTTCTGTTTGGTAAGCAAACCAGTTAGTATTTGCTTGACCTTGCCATCCATCTTGCCAGTCAAAAGCGTCATCCGTATTACCATAAGAAATAGCATTTGTCATACTTACAGTTCCTCCGAAGAATTCGTATCCATCATCAGCACCTTTGTATGATACTAAGTGATCTAAAACTGTTCCTGAACCTACAGAATAGAAAGTAAAACCATTGTTTTCTTTGTTTCCATCAGCTAATTTTGAACCAGCATATTCTACTCTTGTGTACACTAGTGAACCACTGTTGTCAGTTGCGTTTGTTCCTCCGTAAGAGATATTGTTCCCATCTTCTGATGTAGAAGACGCTCCACCACCAGCTACTTTTACGGGAGCATCACCATATATAATGATTCCACCCCAAGATCCTGGAAGTTTTGATTTTTCTGTAAATACTACTGGTTTGTCAGCAGTACCTTTTGTGATTAATTTTGCACCTTTTAGAACAACTAATGCATTGTCTCCGTTTTGTTTGTCGATAGTAATTGTAGATCCTGCTTCAAATGTTACTGTAACACCTGCTTTGATTTTTACAATTCCTTTTAGAGTATAATTACCATAAGCATAAGTTTTATCTGCCTCAATTGGACCAGTAATTTCTCCTGTTGCTGCCGGAGTTGCAGTTACAGTTACTGTTCTTGTTACGATTTCAGATCCTGGTACATTATAAGTTATAATAGATGTTCCAACTGAAACTGCTGTTATTACACCTGTTGTTGCTCCAACTGTTGCTACTGAAGGAGTTCCACTTGAATAAGTTCCGCCTGGAGTTGTACTTGAAAAAGTAGTAGTTCCGCCAACTACAACACTTTCTGTACCAGTTAAAGGAGCTGTTTCAGGTACTGTTATTGGATCATCATTATTACTACATGATGAAATTAGTAAGCCTAGAGATAATGCTAAAGCTAAAAATTTTGTTTTCATAGTTTGTTGTATTTTTTGTTTTTTATTTTAAGCAAATGTATAGGCTAAATTTTCTTTCGGAGTTATTAGAATATTACTTTACGGTTATCAAAAAACGAGGTTAATGTCAAGAAAATGTTATGTGATTTCATGTTGTTTCAAATATCTGATTTACAGTAAATTGATTTATATTTTTGATAAAAAATATCACTTTTCGTAATTCACCCCAAGAGTTTAATAGGGTAGAAGTATGCTTTGAGTTTTTAGGTGAAATTGAGTCTGCAAAGACACGGAGATATAAAGAACAGAAAAAGATCAAGTTTCTAAAAAACGTTCAGTAGTGATCCATTATAGAGAATGGTATTAGTAACAGATAATCATTTAAAATATAGCACTAAATACTACTGTATGTAATACGAAGTATTAGATTTACTTATACAAAGTATCAATAACATTATGTTTTTATAGTAATATACCAGTCTGTAATTAATTAATCATAAAGAAAGGTAGTAGTCCTGGATAGTCATAAAAAAAGCCCCGATATACGGAGCTTTAATTTTCTTTATTTTTTTGACTTCTAAAAAGTATATCCTAATTTTACTGAGAATCCTACTCCTTTTTTATAACTATTAGCTAATAATGATTCTTCAGCTATTTTTAGTGTACCATCATTTCCAAATTCTAATTTTCTTTCTGGATTTAATAAGTTGTCTGCGGTGAATTTTACATCAAAATGTTCTGATATTTTACTTCCCCAAACAAAGTCTAATTGTTGTACTGGCAATTCATAAGTATGATCTTGTCCATTTGTTCCTACGGCATATATTCTTTTTCCAAAAACGCCATAAACTAACGACATGGTATTTGTCCAATCTTTGCTAAAACTAAATTCGTATTTCAAATCCGAATTCACTAACCAATCAGATGCCCCTTGCAATGATCTTGATTGATGTGTTTCGATAGAAGGTTTTACAGAAGGTTTTTGATCTTCATCTACAGATACAAAATCTGGACTTACAGTAACTTTTGATGACATTAATGTAGCATTAAATCCCCATGAAAAAGCGGATAAATCATCAGTAATTCTTCCTAAGTCTAATATAAATTCAGCTTCTGCCCCAAATAAGTTAGCACTGTCTGAGTTCAAAAAGGTAGTAACAGTTCCACTTGTAGCGTTCGAAATAAATGTTTTTTCGATTGGGTTTATAATATGTTTTCCAAATAATCCGAAGGCAAACATTTCTTTTGCTGTTGGGAATACTTCATATTTTAAATCAGCATTGTAATTATCACTGTTTTTTAAAATTGAGTTTCCTTGAGTAGAAGTTCCATCGGCATTAAGGTATGATAATGGGAATGATTCCATTATGACTGGTTTAGTATATGTTTTACTTGCTGCAAAGCGGATGTTCGCTTTTTCAGTAGCTAAATATTTTAGGTTTATCGAGGGTAAAAAATAAGTGTTGTCATACTTTAATGTCTGGAAAGGTTGATCAAAAGTACCTAATGTTCTGTAGTTTGTCTCTTTGATTGTGCTTTCAAATCGAATTCCTGCATTTGCTTCCAGTTTTTCACCAAATTTCCAAAACAAATTAGCATACCCTGCATTTGCCATTTCGTTAAGTTTAACTTTATAAGTAGCATTAGAACTTTCGTTAAAAAATGCTTTATGAGCTAAAATGTCGTTGATTATGTGAGTATCTATATCGTTTATTGTTGAAGAAAAATTAGTACCAGAACTGGCAACAAAACGGTATGAGGATTCCATTTTAGATCCATTACCATTATAACCAACTGTTAATTTGTTTTGTTTGTCATTTTTCCCAAATTTTAAATTATACTCAACTAAAGCAGAGTAAAATGAATTTCCATCAACAGTTAAATACTGACGTATGAAATTATTTGCTCCATAAGTAGTGCTAATCACATCATCACCAGTTACAAACCCTGAGAAAAATTTACGATCCGGTTGCTCGTATTTTGTATTTGCATAAGAAGCACCAGCTTTAATAGTTTGGCTTTTGTCTTCATTTAAAGCATATTCTCCTAATAACTGAGCATTTAGATAATCGCTTTTGTCCAATTGATTGGTGCGGATAAGTCTATTTTGAGGGTTATTAACTCCATTTTGTCCGTATTGATCTTTTATAGAGTTTAATGTCGTTCTAATGTACATTGTGTTGAATGACAATTTCAGTCTATCTGTACTGTAGTTCAATCCTATCAATGAGGAATTTGTAGTTTTGAAACGGTAATCTGTGGTTACAAAATTATTATCATATACAGAACCCGTTGACGATATATCAATAGTTCTGTCTACACCTTCTCTTACTGCGAAATTATTATCGTAATTTATAGAAAGTAAATACGAGAAAATTCTATTTTTATTCAAGTTGAATTTTTCAGCATGAAGAAGATTGATACTTGTGTTTAGAGGGCTTTTGCCTTCGCTTACACTAAAACCTTTGTTATTACTTACTGAGGCTAAAGCTTGATTGGTTGTAAATGTTTTTCTTGTTGCCGTTTCTCCTAAAAAGCTTGGTAGTTCTCTTTCGCTTCCGTTAAAACCCCAAAATCCTTTTGCGGTGTCAGCATCTTGAGAAAGTAAAAAATCCTTAAGACTGTTTCCAGTTGTGTAACCGAAACCAAGATTTAATTTGGTGATGCTTTTAGATGCTTTTGAAGTTTGAATATTAAACGTTCCTCCAGCAAAATCCCCATAGATATTTGGGTTGAAAGTTTTGTAAACATCAATTACTCCAACAATATTAGTTGGAAACAAATCCAAAGGGACAATTTTTGAAAATGGATTATTAGTTGGCGCGGCCAAATCATTAATTAATAAATTATTGTAACGATCTTCTAGTCCACGAACAAATAATCCGCGAGAACCTACTTTTGTAATTCCAGTAATTTTAGTTAATCCTTCTTCTACATCACTAACTCCTTTACGGGACATTTCCTGAGCACCAATACTTTGTTTGATAACTACGGCTTGTTTTTGTTCTAATAATAAAGCAGTTTCTTTCTCTCTTCCACCTGCACTAGATTTGATTACTACATCTTTTAATTTGTAGCTTCCAGACCCTAAAGAGTTATTCAATACAACAGTTTGGTTAGCTGTAACAGTTACTGGAACTTCTACTGATTCATAACCCAAAAAGCTAAATTGAATAGTGTGATTTCCAGGAGTAGTTGTAATGGTATATTTTCCATCAATATCAGTATTAACACCTATTTTTGTTCCTTTTATCATAACATTAGCAAATGGTAATGGTTGATTGTTGGAATCTTTGTCTAATAAAACACCTGTTATAGTTCCATTGTTTTGAGAGAAACCAATAACACAAATAAATAGTGTAAAGAATAGAAATTTTAATTTCATTTTATGTAGTATTTAATTTTCTGCAAATAAATGGCAGGATTCTAGTCTTTGTGTTAAGTCCTAGTTATGAATCAATGTCATAATTATTATGAAATTGTTACCATATTAAATTAAGGTTAAGTCGCTCTTTTTTGTATTGTTACTTGTTGTTTATTATTACTTTTACATTGCAATAAAAAGTTATTGTATGCTATTACTAGATAGATACAATAGAAAAGCTTAATATTTGCTATAAATATGAAGAAAAGAAACACCAAGATTCTTCTGGTTGATGATGAACCAGATATTTTAGAAATTGTAGGCTATAATTTAGCTCAAGAAGGGTATCAAATAGTTACTGCTGTCAATGGTAAAGATGCTATTGAAAAAGCTAAAAAAGAATTACCTAGCCTTATTATAATGGATGTTATGATGCCAGAAATGGATGGTATGGAGGCTTGTGAAAATATTAGAAGAATTCCTGAGTTGAATAATGTTATTATTACTTTTTTGACGGCGAGAAATGAAGATTATTCTCAAGTAGCTGGATTTGATGCTGGTGCAGATGATTATATTACCAAACCAATAAAACCAAAATTATTGGTTAGTAAAGTGAAAGCTTTATTGCGTAGATTAAAAGAACAAGATCAAAACAGTGAAACGCTTAATGTAGGCGGAATAGAAATTAATCGTGAAGAATATAAAATCGTTAAGGATAATTCTGAAATTGCTTTACCGAGAAAAGAATTTGAATTGTTCTATTTGTTAGCTTCTAAGCCTGGAAAAGTATTTAAAAGAGAAGAAATTTTAGATAAAGTCTGGGGAAATGATGTTGTAGTTGGTGGCAGAACCATTGATGTTCACATTAGAAAACTTCGTGAAAAAATTGGTGATGATCTTTTCAAAACCATAAAAGGAGTAGGGTATAAGTTTGAAGTTTAACTTTTTTAGCTTCTAAGCATCTAAGTTGCTGAGTTCCTAAGAAACTTAGCAACTATTTTTTTTTCTAAAATTCTAAGTTCCTAAGAAACTCATTAACTTAGCAACTTAAAAATAATCCATCCAGATTTGTAAAAATTGTACAATCTGTATTTTCTAAAACTTCTAAGAAACTCAGTAACTTAGTGACTCAGCAACTTAGAGACTTACTATTCAATTATGAAAATTAATTTCAAAAAGAGTTACAAGTTTGCTATAAAATCGTCATTGTATATTAGTTTATTTGTGTCGGGATTTAGTATGATTCTTTCTTCAATACTATATAAATCTTCATTCAGTAATATGCTGTTGTCGGGATTTATTAGTCTCTTTTTTGTTTATGTATTTTCGTTTTTTGTTTTACAATATCGTGTTGAACGCTTTATTTATAGAAGAGTAAAAAAAATATACGACGATGTTTCTTTATTAGAATCCAGCACATTTATCAATAAGCCAATAAATACAGATATGGAAACTTTAACCCGAGAGGTAAAGAAGTTTGCTACCGATAAAAAGTTGGAAATAGAAATGCTACAAATACGAGAGGAATATCGAAGAGAGTTTTTAGGAAATGTTTCTCATGAGCTCAAAACACCATTATTTACCGTTCAGGGATATTTGTCAACACTTATTGATGGAGCAATGGAAGATAAAACCATTAGAAAAAAATATTTGAAACGTGCTGAAAAAGGTGTAGAACGATTGATTTATATTGTTGAAGATTTGGATATGATTACCAAATTGGAATCTGGTGATTTAAATCTTGATTTTACAAAGTTTGATATTGTTAAGTTGATTCAAAATGTTTTCGATTTGTTAGAAATGAAAGCTGATAAAAAGGATATTACTTTGGCATTTGAAAATGATAAGATGAAGCCTATTTTTGTAAATGGAGATAAAGATAAAATTCAGCAAGTAGTCGAAAATTTGATTGTAAACTCCATAAAATATGGAAAAGAAGGTGGTTTGACTGAAGTTTCTATTGTCAATTTAACCAATAAAAAAGTATTAGTTCGTATTTCCGATAACGGAGAAGGTATCGAATTACATAATATATCACGTGTTTTTGAGCGTTTTTACAGAGTAGATAAAAGCGGTGCTCGAACCGAAGGCGGTTCAGGTTTAGGACTTTCCATTGTAAAACATATTATTGAAGCTCACAAAGAAAAAATTTATGTCGAAAGTGAGTTTGGAATTGGGTCTGAGTTTTCTTTTACACTCGAAAAGACATTTATTACCGATCAATATGGTCTAAAGAAAAATTAAGCATTTAGTAATATTCAAATAAATTCAATAAATTATTATATTTGTTTGAATGCTAAGTGAATTAAGTGTTTTTCAAGTAAAATAATAATTTGTTTGTATATAGCACTCAGTACATAATAATATGCTATTATGTAAATTATGTTGTGTGAAAACTAAATTAACACATCAGTTTCAACTTTGCAAAAATTAATCATAATCCAAAGATGAGGAAAATTTTATTTGCAATTTTATTAGTGGTTTCATTTGTAGTAAATGCTCAAGATACAAGGAAAGACGAAATCAAAAAAGAAGTAATTCGTGTTTTAGACTCAATTAATTCAGCTAATAAAGAAAAAGTAAAGCAAGCTGAAATTGAAAAATCTGAAAAAGACAAAGAATTGTGGTATCACAAAATTTCCTTTAGAGGGTATGCTCAGATAAGATACAACGGATTGTTTTCTACTAATGATAAAGTCTCTTGCGATCAATGTGATAAATCTTGGGGAACGACTTCAACCGAACCTGATGCCAAATCCAATAACGGATTTTTTATAAGACGTGCCCGGCTTGTTTTTTCGGGACAAATCTTTCCTAATTTGTATTTTTATTTCCAACCTGATTTTGCTAGTTCACCATCAAGTGGCGTGAATAATTTTGTTCAACTTAGAGATGCTTATTTTGATTTATCTTTTGATAAAAAAAGAGAATACAGAGTAAGAGTCGGACAAAGTAAAGTTCCATTTGGTTTTGAGAATTTACAATCCAGTCAAAATCGTTTAACCTTAGATCGTAATGATGCTTTGAATAGTGCTGTTGCTAATGAAAGAGATTTAGGTATGTTTTTTTATTGGGCCCCAAGCGAAATAAGAAAGCGTTTTGCTATGCTGGTAAATGATGGGTATAAAGGTTCTGGAGATTATGGAGTATTTGCATTCGGTGCTTATAATGGTCAAACATTAAACAAATCTGAAGCTAATAGAGATTTGCATATCGTAACAAGATTAACGTATCCTTTTGTGATTGGAAGTCAGATAATTGAGCCTGGTATACAAGCTTATACTGGGAAATGGGCTTTTACTAGTGAATTATCCGATGGTGTAACAACTCCAAATAAAAAATATACGATCGATCAAAGAGTTGGAGCAACTTTTGTATTGTATCCAAGGCCATTTGGTATTCAAACAGAATATAATTTTGGGAGAGGACCACGTTATGATAAGCTTACTAATACTGTTGAGGTTGTTGACTTGAATGGTGGTTATATAACTTTAAATTATAAATTAGACATATCACTAGAAAAACACCATTTTTTATATCCTTTTGCTAAATTTCAATATTATGACGGAGGTAAAAAATATGAAAAAGATGCGAGAAGTTATGTTGTAAGAGATTATGAATTGGGTCTAGAGTGGCAGCCGTTTAAAGTATTCGAATTGACAGCAGAATGGGTTATTGCTGATAGAACTTTTGAAGACAGTATACTTCCAAATAATAGACAACAAGGCAATTTATTAAGATTACAAGCGCAGTTCAATTTTTAATTTGCGTTAAGTAAGTTGGTAAAAGAATAATGTTGGAGTAAAATCAGGCAAGCTTTTTTTAACGTTTCTATTATTTAAACAAAAGCAATTTTTTTTCAAAAAGGAATCTGAATTAACTTCGTCATTGTAAAAAATATTTCAGTCAAAAAGCGAAAAAGTGCATCGAAAGAGAATTTAGAATTGGATCTAAGTTCTCTTTTGCAATTGATAAAAGGCTTTTAAATGATAAGCTTAACTTAAAAAAGAGGTTAAATTAAACATTTAGTAACTTGAAAATCAACTTAAAAAAAGTAAAATAATTAGCAGATATATCAGTAAATTAAGAGGTTGGCGAAAAAAAAGTGTTTTTTAATTATCTAAGAAAAAACCGATTAACATTAAATTATCATCTAAATAACATTGTGTTAACTTTAAATTAACATTGCGGCATCACCTTTGCCGCAAATTAACATTCTTATTAAAAGAAAATGAAAAAAGTTATAGTTGCATTAATGTTGTCAATTTTTGGTATAGTTAATGCTCAAGAAGTAGAAAATGATTCTATTAAACCAATTGCCATTAGTATTGACTCATTACAACAATCAATTAATGAACATCAATTGAAGTTTGATGCTCTAAATGAGCAGTTGTCTCCATTACAAGAGCAAGTTGATAAAATGTCTAAATTGAGAATATCCGGATATATGCAAGTTCAATTTGATATGTTTAATTATCAAGATGTACCCACTTCTTCGGGGCCTTTGCAATTGAGACCAGGTACTTCTGAAACCAATGTACCCCTAACTACGAACCCAGTCGATGTAAATAATTCTTTTCTTATTAGAAGAGCTAGGATAAAATTTACGTACCAACCTATTGAAGGAGTGACATTTGTATTGCAGCCTAATTTTACTTTCAGTGCAGTTACTCTTAAAGATGCCTATGTTCAATTGAATGATAGATGGACAAATACCTATCAATTATGGGTTGGACAATTTAACAGACCAGATTACGAAGTAGAGTTTTCTTCAAGAGAGAGGATTTTTATGGAAAGAAGCAGGATGTCAATTATTTTGTATCCTCAAGAAAGAGATTTGGGAGCAAAAGTTGTTGCTGATTTCATGACACAATATGAAATTCCTTTGAAAATTGATGTTGCTGCATTTAATGGAAACTTTGGAGAAGGACCTATATCGAATCAAATTGCAGATGTAGACAGTGAAAAAGACATTGTTGTAAGAGCAACTTATTCTTTACAATTTCCTAAAGCTGGTTTAGGTATCGATTTTGGTGGAAATGGGTATTATGGAAAAAACACTGTTTTTGCAGATGGTACTTACAGTGATGTTAATAGCCAACCATTTGACGCCAAAATTGGAGATAAATTAAAAAAGCAGTGGTATGGAGCCGAACTTCAAGTGTACTACGATATTCTAGGAGGTATTGCCTTAAAATCAGAGTTTCATAGAGGAATTATTTCTGGTACTGCTGGAAGTGCTATCATTAATAATAATCCATCGTTTAACTTTAGTGGGGAAAGAGAGTTTTTAGGATATTATGTTGCTCTAGAGAAAAACTTTGGAACCAAATTTCAAGGAGGTATTCGTTACGATTCATTTGATCCCAATGTTAAATTGTCTGGTAATGGGGTGGCTGTTGCCAATGATTTAGAAGTTCATACCTGGGGATTTGCGTTTCATTATTTCTTTACAACCAATACAAAAATTGGTTTAGGTTATACAATGCCAATCAACGAAACAAGTTCAACAATTGGAGGAATATATAATAATGATATTCGAAATAATACAGCAACATTAAGATTTCAAGTTAATTTCTAAAATAATTTTGTTTTAAAATTCACAGAGATTTTTATATAAAAAGAGGCTATTTTACAAGTTGTGAAATAGCCTCTTTTTTTGTTTGGAACTGTTTTGTTTGTTTATGTTGTTGATATTCAGTAGGAATAGTCTTTCCTCGGTTATGATACTTTTTAGTTATTGTAAAATTATTGTAAAAATAGCTAAATGGTAAAGATTGAATAATGCTTACTTAACATAGGCTTAACGTAGCAGTTCTACTTTTGTTGAAAAATTAAAAGACACTTAAAAAATGAATACAACTAAATTTAAAATAGCAGCCCTTTTAGTAGTGGTAATGACTATTGGATTTTCATTCACTACAATCAATAAAGTAACTGTAAAAGGTTCTGATACTATGGTTATTTTGTCTCAAAAATGGGCAGAGGTGTACATGAAGAAAAACCCCGGAGCTTCTATTCAGGTAACTGGTGGAGGATCAGGAGTAGGTTTGGCAGCTTTAATTAATGGGTCAACTGATATTGCTAATTCTAGTCGTCCTATTAAAGCATCTGAAATTGAAAAATTAAAAGCGAGATACAATTCAATGGGAGTTGAAATTCCTTGTGCCAAAGATGGTTTGTCAGTTTATTTGAATAAAGCGAATCCAGTTACAACACTTACATTGAAACAAATTGGTCAAATTTTCGCTGGTAAAATTACGAATTGGAATGAAGTAGGAGGTCCTGATGCAAATATCAAATTATATGGTAGAGAAAGTAGTTCAGGAACTTTTGGTTTCTTTAAAGATAATGTAGTTAAAACTGACTTTTCTCCATCTTGTCAAACTTTACCAGGTACAGCAGCAATTGTAAATGCAGTTAAAAAAGACAAATTTTCTATTGGTTATGGTGGAGCAGCTTATGCTGAAGGTGTAAAAGATTGTGCTGTTAAGAAAGATGATAAAAGCCCAGGTATTTTACCAACGGCAGCTACAATTAAAAATCATACGTATCCAATTTCAAGATACTTGTATATGTATTTGAAATCAAAACCAACAGGAGAAGCTAAAGCTTTTATTGATTGGATTTTAAGCTCCGAAGGTCAGGCTCTTATTGCTGAAGTTGGATATTATCCTTTAAAATAATAATTAAGTAACATATCCCTCATTTTATAGTGAAGTGAGGGATAGTTGTGTTTGTACTAAACGAACTTCCTAAATAAAAAAAATGGATTCTCAAATTCCCCAAAAATCAAATACTTTTACGGAAGAAAGCCTAAAGAAACAATTTAGAATTTCTGAGTTTCTTGCCGAAAAGATTATTTCATCAGTTGCATTTTTATCCATAGCAGTTATTTTTTTAATCTTCATTTTTGTCTTTAAAGAGTCATTGCCATTATTTAGTTCAGCAAAAGATTCAAAAGCGTTAACAGAAGTCGAAGCTAACAAAGCAAATAAACCAGAAACTTACGGAGCGACTACCGAGGAGTTGAAACCAGAGTCGTATGGTGCTGAGACTACTGAAGAGTTGAAGCCCGAAACATATGGTGCTGAAACTACTGAAGATTTAAAACCAGAGACGTATGGCTCAGAAGCAGTTTCGAATGATGATTTGAAACCTGAATCGTATGGGGATACTCCAAAAGAAGATTTAACGGTTCCATCAACTGATGAACCAATGGATGCTGTTTCTCAAAATGAAGAAGGAGCAGATAAAACCTGGAGTACATTTTTTACTACAGAGTGGGTTCCAGTATCTGATAATCCCAGATTTGGATTGATTGGATTATTGATCGGAACTTTGAAAGTAACTATTATTGCGATGTTAATTGCTGGTCCTTTGGCTGTATTGGCAGCTTTATACACTGCCTGTTTCGCATCAAAAAGAGTTAAAGAAATAATCAAGCCTATTATCGAAATGTTAGCTGCTTTCCCATCAGTGGTTATTGGATTTTTTGCTTTGATGGTTTTGGCTAGTTTCTTTCAAGATGTTTTTGGTTACGATTCCAGATTGAACGCTTTTATTGGTGGAGTAGCAATGGCCTTGGCCGCAATTCCTATCATTTATACTATTTCGGAAGACGCATTAGCGGCAGTTCCCAAAACGTATACCGAAGCGAGTTTGGCTCTTGGGGCAAGTAAGTGGCAAACTGCTTTTTTTGTGATCTTGCCAGCAGCAACACCGGGTATTTTTGCAGCACTATTATTAGGAATTGGAAGAGTTTTTGGAGAAACGATGATTGCTCTTATGGCAACAGGAAATGCAGCATTAGTTTCTGCGAACCCTTTTGAAAGTGTGCGTACGTTTGCTGCAACAATTGGTTCTGAAATGGCCGAAACTGTTTTTGGAGAAACTCATTATAGTGTATTGTTTTTTATAGGGTCATTACTTTTTATCTTCTCATTTGCATTAAATGCAGTGGCTGAGTTCTATGTAAAAGGTAAATTATTGAAAAAATTCCAAGGTAAATAAGTATGGAAACAGTTTTAAATCAAACAGAAAATCAATTTTTTTCTAGTAAAAAAAGTGGTTCGGAAACAAAAGGAAAATTTTTTATTGGGCTGACCCAATTGGCTGTAATTCTTATTATTGCTATTCTTTTTATTATTTTGGGGATTATCATTTATCAAGGACGAACTAAATTTTCTTGGGAATTTATTTCTTCTTTTCCTACCAATGGAATGACCGAAGGAGGGATTTTACCAGCCATAATAGGGACTTTCATTCTAGTCGTTGTTATGTCAATTGCAGCAGTTCCTTTTGGAACTATTACCGCTCTTTATTTAACAGAATATGCTCATGAGAATTCCAAATTTGCAGCGGCGGTTCGATTTTCTGTGCGTACTTTGGCGGTAGTTCCTTCAATTATATTTGGTCTTTTTGGTCTTGGTTTTTTTATACAGTTTATTGGCGCAGGTGCTGATACGGTTCTTAATGATGGTCAATTGCGTTGGGGACAACCCAATATTCTTTGGGCAAGTTTAACGATGTCTTTATTGACATTACCAGTTATTATTGTTTCTGTCGAAGAAGCTCTGAAAACAATTCCCCGTGAATTAAGAGAAGCAAGTTTGGCACTTGGTGCAACCAAATGGCAAACTATCCGCAAAGTGATTCTACCCGAATCAGTATCAGGAATTATGACCGGGACTATTCTTGCCGTAAGTAGAGGTGCTGGCGAAGTAGCACCAATTTTGTTTACAGGAGCAGCTTATTATTTGGCAACTCTTCCTGGTTCTTTGAGTGATCAGTTTATGAATTTGGGGTATCATATTTACATTATGTCTACTCAATCTTCTGATGTAGAGAAAACAATGCCCATACAATTTGCTACAACATTAGTATTATTAATTTTGACATTATCACTAAATGTAGTTGCAGTAATTATTAGAGCAAGAATTAGAAGAAAAGCAAAATAACAATGAAGTCATAAGGAAAAGTATTAAGTTTTGCACTTTACTTTATACTTATTATTTAATACTTACAACTTAACAATGAAAGACATAAAAATAAAAGTTAATGATTTATCATTATACTACGGTGAAAAAAAGGCATTGAATGAAATCACAATGGATATTCCAGCCAATAAAGTGACTGCTTTGATTGGGCCTTCGGGTTGTGGGAAGTCAACTTTTTTGAGATGCATTAATAGAATGAATGATTTAATTCCGAGTGTCTCTATTACAGGAGAAATGTTAGTCGAAGGAATTGATATCTATAATAAAAATGTTGATGTTGTTAATATTCGAAAAAAAATCGGAATGGTTTTTCAAAAGTCCAATCCTTTTCCAAAATCCATTTATGAAAATATTGCCTATGGTCCCCGTATTAACGGAATAAATGATAGGACACAATTAGATGAAATTGTGGAAACATCATTACGTCAAGCTGCCATTTGGGATGAGTTGAAAGATCGTTTGGATGATTCTGCACTAGGACTTTCAGGTGGACAACAGCAAAGGTTGTGTATAGGAAGAACATTGGCGGTAAGCCCGGATATTATTTTGATGGATGAGCCCGCAAGTGCATTAGATCCTATTTCTACTTCAAAAATTGAAGAATTAATACATCAATTAAAAGAGCAATACACGATTATCATTGTAACGCACAATATGCAACAAGCAGCAAGAACTAGTGATCATACTGCTTTCTTTTATATGGGAAGTTTGATAGAAATGGGGAAAACAAATTCTATTTTTACTAAACCACTACAAAAACAAACAGAAGATTATATTACGGGAAGATTTGGATAATTGTTTAATTGTATTGGTGTTTAATAGTAGAATTACTTTAATTGATTTTTACTTTTAAACTTTAAACTCTTAAACTTTAAACTTTAAAATATGACTACACATTTCGAAATAGAATTAGACAAATTAAAAGGGATTATTGAAAAAATAGGGCAATTGGCTGAAGGTCAAGTGAGCGAAGCAGTAAAAATACTTTTGCAAGAGCCAGAAACTGCTGAAGGAAAAACTATTAAGAAGACAGAAAATAAAATTGATAAATTAGATGTCAAAATTGATGAAATTTGTCAAAGTATTTTTGCTTTGCAACAACCCGTAGCTTCCGATTTGCGTTTTATTATGTCTGCAATGCAAATTAGTAATGAGATTGAGCGAATTGGTGATTTATCGATCAGCATTGTAAAAAAGGCAAAAAACATAAAAGAAAAACACGATTTGATCGTAAAGTTCAATATTGCGGATATTTCCAAATTAGTTGAAGTGATTACTGTTAAAACAAACAATTGTTTTATAACTCGTGAAGGAAGTACAATTGGAGAGATATTTGTTTTGAACAAAGAAATTAAAAATAAATGTGATGAGGCTGTTCATGATATTATCAATGAAATGAAAGTGAATTCCAAAGCGGTTGTTTCGGGTACTAATTTGGTAATAGTTTTAAAACACTTAGAGCGTATTTCTGAACATTGTACCAATATCGCCGAATATGTTTATTTTATGGTCAATGCAAAAATTATCAAACATGATAAAATGGATGATATAGTATCTGGAGAATAATTTTTATTTAAGATAAAATAGTAAGATAAGAAAAAAGTCGGAACCGTTTTTTGACGTTCCGACTTTTTGTTGTTTAAAAGACTTTAAATAATTCTTCCCAATTAACGGTAGTATCTAATTGTGGTAGTCCTTGATATTCTTCAATTTTTGCAATATCTTCAATTTTAAAGGACTCTTGACAAGTAAACGGTACAAGACCTTCTTCTTGTAGTTTTTTTGCCAAATAAACCTGTTCATACTGCCCAGGAGTTGGGATAAAAAAGGCTTTTTTATTAA
The DNA here is from genome assembly GCF_002813295.1 of Flavobacterium sp. 5. Lineage (NCBI taxonomy): Bacteria > Pseudomonadati > Bacteroidota > Flavobacteriia > Flavobacteriales > Flavobacteriaceae > Flavobacterium > Flavobacterium sp. 5. The sequence continues at coordinate 1,671,717 of NZ_PHUE01000001.1, read as the reverse complement.
GTTTTACCAAATCCATAATGGTAGTATAACCAGACCTGCAAAGTACTTTTTCACTTTCATTGAAAGTATGCTCCAGTTGACGGGTTTTCATGAAATTATAATACGTTACATTGCCTATTTGTTCTTTTTTTTGTTCAGCTTCAATTATTCCTTTTATAAAAACTACTTTTCCATCAAAACGTTTTACCTCTTCGGTAAGATGCGCTTCCAGCATCCCGCGTTGTGGTTCAGGTCCCGATAAAATAATCATCAAGTTGTACTGCATAGGTAATGCCATTTTGTGCATGCGACTTAATGGTCCCAGATATTTTACCTTTAAAGAATTGTTTTCTAAATGTCCCAATTTTCCAGTGAGATTTAATTTTGAATTTACATCGGGAACCCAGCAAGAAGTATATTTTTTTATAATTTGTTGGTGTAATTTGCTGGTAATCCAAGTTGTATTTCCAGTCATTACATTCAATTGATGGGTTATAAAAACAGAAGGTATTTTCTTCGAAAAAACACCCAGACGATTATCAGATATGATTCCGTCTATTTCATATTTTTTAATCCATTTTTTTACAATACTTTTTTCTTCACTAATAGCTTCCAACATCTTGGGTAAGCTTTTTATCAATTTCCATTTAAAGTTTTTACCATTTTTAGCATATTCAATTTGATAAGAAGGTAATTCAAGGGTTTTTAAATAGGGAAACTCTTTGCGAAGTAATTCAAGGGCTATACCATCTGAGGCAATTATGGGAGTGAAATTATTTTCTTGCAAAGCTTTAATAATAGGAATGCAACGTGTAGCATGACCCAGGCCCCAATTTAAGGGAGCTATCAAAATGGTCTTATTTTCAGAGTTCAAATTCATGTGTAAGTCTTACGGTTTAGTTGTAAGTCTAAAGATACTTGAAGGGTTGTCTTTTAATGTTTGCAAGGTATTACTAAATGATTATTTAATAAAATCAGTATAGTGATAAATTTTATTTAATTGCAAGAGTTAGATACTTACGAATTCTATGCGAAAGTTTTGTCTCGTTTTATTCTTTTTTCAAATATAGAAAACAATGGTTGCAGACTTATAAAGCGAGAGTTTTGTTCTTGGTAACGATTTGTGTATTCCATCCAGTAAAATAGGGCATCCGAAGAAAAAATAATGCCCTGATGTAAGCTTCCGTCGGTCTGATATGATCTTCCGTCGCCTTCAAACGATCTTCCGTGGGTCTGATACGAGCTTCGGACTCCCTGTTGCATACTTCGGACAGCCTGATACGAGCTTCGGACTTCCTGTTGTATGCTTCGGACTCCTTTAAACGGTCTTCGGAACGCATCAAACTAGCTTCGGACTCCCAATTACTGTCTTCGGAGAAGTTGTTGTCTCCTTCGGATGGGTTTCTGCAAGATTTTAGAAAATAGAAATCATGATGAAGATTTGAGTTCCCAGAAATAGACTTGAAATATGTACCAGATAGGATTTTTAATTAAAAAAACTTAAGTAAACAAAAAAGGCTTACCAATAATGGGAAGCCTTAATAATTATTCTAAGAATAAATTTATTGTTTGATATAGGTTTTATTTCCGTTTGAATTGATGTAATAAGTACCTCCTTGTGGGCCAGTGTACACCGTTTTACCATTGTATTTTCCAGTCGCTTTATCAGCAGTTTTTACAGCGGTTTTTGATTTGTCTGAAGATTTAGCAACTTCTTTTGTTTTTTTATCAACAGTAGATTTAGAATCTTTAGTTACTTTATCGGCAGTTTTTTTAGTGTCTTTTACAGTTTTATCAACAGTAGATTTAGAATCTTTAGTTACTTTATCAGCAGTTTTTTTAGTATCTTTTACAGTTTTGTCAGCAGTAGATTTAGAATCTTTAGTTACTTTATCAGCAGTTTTTTTAGTGTCTTTTACAGTTTTATCAACAGTAGATTTGGAATCTTTAGTTGTTTTATCAGCAGTTTTTTTAGTGTCTTTTACAGTTTTGTCAACAGTAGATTTAGAATCTTTAGTTGTTTTGGCTGCTGTTTTTTTTGTGCTTTTTGTTGCTTTTTCTACAGTTGTCTGCTCTTTAGTTTTGGTTGTTTGCGCGTAAAAAGTATTTGAAACAATGAAGAAGAAACTTAATAACAATAATTTTTTCATAGCGTGTTAGGTTTAAATTAGACTTAAATTTACTATTTTTTTTTAAAGTGTATGCTAAATTGTTTAAAAATAAGCTCTTAATTCAACGCTTCCTGTATGGATAGCATCGCTTGTTTCGCTTTTTCGACCTTGGTAAATTAAATTCAAATCTAAAAACTTAGTCAGATTTACTTGAAATAAAGTCCTCCAGGTAATATTTTGCCCTTTTTGCAATCCTTCCAACATTTGATATCCCGCCGAAGAATATTCGTTACCTATAAAGTCATTTTTATATAAAGAGATTTCACTATTGATATTGAATTTGGAAGTTCCTGTGTAACTAAAGGCGGTACCAAATCGGTTTTGTGTTAAAGTATCTAAGCTTCCAATTTGATTTTCTTTGTTGATGTACTCATAAAAAACATCCAGACTTACATTCTTTGAGAACAGATAGCTAATTTTTGGAAACCATAAATAACCTTCTATAGTATAATTTTTTTCGGCAAATGTTGCAGACTCTGTTGCGTTATGAATGGTTTTTCCAATGATGTCAAATAGCCAACTTTTTTGTAATAAATGTTGATATTCCAATTGATGAAAGTTGTTGTAGTTTTTGATGGTACCAATAGATAGCAAATTTTGAGTTTCATTCTTTGTAAAAGTATAAGTTACCGAATGGTCTCTTTTTCCTCGATTATAGGACAGACTATTGGTAAATGTTTTAATGAGTCCCAACATATCTTCATCTGAAGATTGAAATGGATTGAGGACTAAATGTTCTCCATCATTTTTGACTTTTCGATCCATGATAAACGATGTCTGCATATAAAAATAAGATAGTATTTTCTTGAATGATTTGTCGTTTTGCCAAATAATTGGATTGACGATAAACGATTGTGAGAATCTGTTTTGATTGGTTTTGATATAAATTTGATTCGGCAAAAATATTCGGGTATAGGTTGCCAAATCAGAAAAAGGAGCAATTTCAAATTCTTCTAAATCCTTTATTCCATCGCCATTGTAATCATTCCAAGTGTATTTTCCCTGACCAGCTGGAACTTCTACATACGTATAATCCTGAAAGGGCATGGTTCCGGAATTGGTTTCGTATCGTGTATTGCTTTGAATGAGTTTATTAAAATATTGATCATTATACACGATTCTTGAGTTAAGCGAAGGTGTGTTTTTTAGTGCTGGATCGGTATAGTCTAATTCTCTATAGTTTACAAATAAAGATATATCTCTAGTTTCTGTTTGTAATAATTTAGATTGAAAATTATAAGTATTTGATGTGTTTACTCTTTGCAACAATCCGTTTTGTACACTGTCATTTATCCTTCTGGCATACCCCAACTGAACATATACTTTGGTGCTGTCACCATGACCTGCGTATATTCCGTATTCCGAAAAGCGTTGGCTGAGTAATGAGAATTGTTGAGTTATTTTATTTTTTTCCTGATTATTCTCAAAGTGAATGGTACTCCCAATCCAATTTTTTTTGTGATGATAACGTATCTGAGAAAGGTTTCTCAAAAATGTTGAATTGTTTTCTATATCATCGCTTTTTAAATAGCTTCCATCGTTTTTGATGCTCCAATCTGTGAATTCAAAATTAGCGTGGAGGTTGTTTTTTATTCCCGAATACGTATTGGAAAGTGCTAGTTTTTCGAAAGCATACGTAATGTTGGCTACAGTTGTAGAATCTTTTTTGGGTATTAAATTAAAATTAAGACCAGTTCCTAACAAGCTTTGATTTCCAGTAGTTGTTGTAGCGTTGACATTCCAATCGCGGTAAAACTCAATACTGTTAATTCTTTCTACAGGTTTAAAATTGGTTTGAACGGCTTGAAAATTAGCAAATGCATCTATGTTCCATTTTTTGGAATATAGTCGTTGTTTTGCATTGATTTGACCTGATACGCCTTTATTGTTACTATCGTCTATAGATGAAAATAAATTTTGATCGCTGTTGCTAACAGCCAATTCAAAAGCTACAGCTGTTTTTTCTGAGGGATTGTATTTCCCGAAGAAAGTAGCTACCTGAGATTTTATAGGCGCCATTAATTGAATTATAGGTTCGTAATTACCTTGTAGAATACCGTTTATGGGAGCTACATATTCAAATATTTTGTCGACACTGGTTGGATTGGTCAAAATGTAATTTCCTTTGGCTTGACCGACCAAAGTAAACGAAACATTATACAATTCGTTTGTCGAGTCTGTAGAATATTCATAAACAGTACTGGTTCCTAGTATGGTTTTTTTATACTGTATTTTTTTTTCGTCGTAGTCTGCAACAACTGCTGACGGGGCAACCATCAAACTGGTATCATCTCCAGCTTCTTTCAAAATCAAAGCTTGTTCTGGAGAAAGATTTTGCTGAACGGGTTGGTTTTTTAAATCACTTTCAGAATATACGATAGCACCAAAATTCCATTTTTTGTCTGTAAAAGTTCCTCCATCATAGGTGATGAATCGAGAGTAATTGTTCTCCGAATATTGATATTCTACAACAATTCGCATTTCTGAATTAATAGGGAATTGTGGTGTAAAAACAATTTCCCCAGAATTATAATCAATTATATAGTCATTGTCTTGTCCTCTTTTTACTAAAATTCCATTAACATATACCCGCTCAGAACCAATGATGACTAAAACATATAATTCACCATTTTTCCCAACTAATTTATAAGGACCTTGATTTCCTTCCTGCCCTTTGAAATTACTACTGGCATAGTTTCCTGTCACGAGCCCGCCTGATGCAAAAACGGTTGTCTTCTTGTCTTCGTCTCCAAAGTTAACGGTTGCTGATAATCCTTGTATTTTCTTGTTGAAAGTTAGAAAACGAGTGTAGTCATTGCCAATAAAAACATCTCCGGCACGAATATTCCAACTATCGGTAAATAGTTCCATGAATATATTATCATATTGGTTCAGGCGTTGGGAATAACTGCCTTCCTGAACCGGAATATTGGTATCTTGAATTGAGGCTCGAATGCTGACTTTCTCAGATATTTTTCCTGTGATTTTAAAGTCCAGATTAGAGTTGACCACAGCGTTTTGATTGTTGCCAACGGTAACACCTCTAGAAAGACTACCTACAGCAACAAGCCCGTCAAACGGAATGTTCTTGGTCGTCGTTGGGTTTTCGATTCGATATAAATTTTGATTGGTAGCATCATTATCAATCATTTTACTACGGTCGTAAATGGTATATTCTTTGGTTAAAATATCGGGTAATTTTAGATAATGAACCGTAAGAGAATCAGTAGGTGAATTGTTTTGATTTTTAAATAAAAGAATGCCTTTGGGAAAGTTTACTTCGTATGAAGTACTGTCAATTATTTGGTTTTTAGTGTCGAAAATTTTAAAATAACTTGGGTTGATACTCACAGATTCCAGATGAATAGTATCCGTAGAGAATGCTATTTTTTTGGTGCTATAAGCAGAATCTATTTCCTGAGCGTGAAGTCCAGAAAAATAAAAAATGACAATCCAAAATAATACCTTTTTTAGCATAAATAGTATAACTCTAAAGCGTCAAAAATAGTGTTTATTCTTTTTATAATTTGAGTTCGGTTGTAATTGTAACTGCTTCCTGTAAAAGCCTAATCTTTCAGATCTTAAAATAAAAAATGGAAGCCGAATAATCAGCTTCCATTTTTTTGTTTATTTAAAAAGAGTTGCCTCTTTTTAAACGGTCATTAATAGTTAGTTGTAGTTTGGTTGTGTTTAATTTTCTTTAGTGACAATTTGCATAGTTTCTCTACTTACTTGTTTCAGTAGCACTTTTTTATTGTCTTCTACGGTTTGAGCAGCTTGCTCGTTAAAATGTCTGATGGTATATAAAGTTACATCTTCTGTAAAATCTACTTTGAATTTTTTAGAAAGTATCGCATTTAATTCATTGAAATTTCCAAATTTATCTTCAACACATACAGAGAAACTAATCGCTGAATTTTGAATTAAATTTACTTTCAGTTTGAATTGGTGGAATAAACCAAAAATTTCGCTGATGTTTTCTTCCATGATAAAAGAAAAATCTATTGAAGATAAGGAAACTAATAGTTGATTTCTTTTTACAATAAAACAAGGTAAATACGGCTCAAGATCTACACCTTTGGCAACAGCTGTTCCTTTTAACAATGGATTGATAAAAGATTTTACGTATAATGGAATTTCTTTTTTCTGTAAAGGCTGTAATGTTTTTGGGTGAATTACTGATGCACCATAAAAGGCAAGCTCGATAGCTTCACGGTAAGAGATTTGATTAAGCAAACTTGCATTTTCAAAATATCTTGGATCAGCATTCATTACACCTGGTACATCTTTCCAGATCGTTACACTTTCTGCATTTAGACAATAAGCGAAAATCGCAGCTGAATAATCCGAACCTTCACGTCCTAAGGTAGTAGTGAAATTATTTTCGTCAGATCCTAAAAACCCTTGGGTAATGTTTAGGATTTTGCGTTTAACATTATTGGCAATATTTTTTTGTGTTAAATCCCAATCAACTTCTGCATCACGGTAAGTAGAATCTGTTTTTACAAAGTTTCTAACGTCCAGCCATTGCGTTTGAATTCCTTTGAAAGCCATAAAATGGCTCAAAATTGTAGTCGAAATCAATTCCCCGAAGCTCACGATCTGATCGTAAACAAAGTTATAATTTGGTGATTTATTGTGTGCTAAGAAATATTCTAAGTCTGAAAATTGAGTATTTACAGCTGCAAAAACGTCATTCTTTTCATCTTCAAATAAATCCAATAGTATTTGGTTGTGGTATTTTTTTACTTCTTGTACCGATGAATTTAATTCGGGAGATTTATCAAAATAATTTTTGATTACATCTTCAAGTGCATTAGTCGTTTTTCCCATAGCCGAAACAATAACCAACACATCTTCATAACCCACTTGTTGTAAAACGTCATACACGTTTTTGATACCGGCTGCATCTTTTACAGAAGCACCTCCAAATTTGAATACCCTCATTTTAATTCAGATTTTAGATTTCATTTTTTCAGATTATTAGTCTGAAATTAATCACATTTTTATTTTAATTTATTTTCTACAAAATAGTTAACAGCGGCTTCATCCATTTGGACTACACGCCATTCGTCTAATATTTTAGCTCCTGATTTTTCATAAAATTCAATGGCTGGTGTGTTCCAGTCCAATACATTCCATTCAATTCGTCGCACTTTATCTTTTTGACCTTGTTTGATAATTTCAGAATATAAAGCATAACCTAATCCTGTTCCACGCATACTTTCCTTAATAACTAAATCTTCAAGATGGATTGTTTTTCCTTTCCAAGTTGAATACCTATAATAGTACAAAGCGATGCCTACAATTTCGTTCGCTACTTCAGCTACAAAAACGTCAAATAATGGTTTTTCGCCAAAACCATCATTAACAAGATCCTCTACAGTAATTAAAACTGCATCTGGCTCTTTTTCGAATGTCGCTAGTTCCTGAATTAGTGTCAAAACACCACTCATGTCTTCTTTTTGACCTTTGCGTATTTTCATGATTTCGTGTTTTTATACTATAATTCTATTAAAAAACAGTCAATTAGGAACTAGTTTTTGTGGAATATGTAGCAAATATACAATACTGATAAACTATCTAAGTATTATTCTTTTCATTATCACAAAAAAAACGATATTTGTGACTTCAAATTAACTACATCGATTTCGTAATGGAAGAAAGAAACAAAACATTAGGCGAATTTATCATTGAAAATCAAAAAGCTTTTCAGTATTCATCGGGTGAATTATCCAGAATTATTAACTCAATTCGGTTGGCCGCCAAAGTAGTCAACTATAAAGTGAATAAAGCAGGATTAGTAGATATTGTGGGTGCAGCTGGAGAACAAAATATTCAAGGGGAAGACCAACAAAAATTGGATGTATATGCCAATGAAATTTTTATACAAACCTTAATTAATCGCGAAATTGTTTGCGGTATTGCTTCAGAAGAGAATGATGATTTTATTACCGTTGAAGGAAGTGACAGCAGTCATAATAATAAATATGTAATTTTGATGGATCCTTTGGATGGTTCTTCAAATATTGATGTAAATGTTTCTGTGGGAACAATTTTTTCAGTGTATAGAAGAATTACACCAATAGGAACTCCTGTAACTTTAGAAGATTTTTTACAGCCTGGAACTGCTCAGGTTGCAGCAGGTTACGTGATTTATGGAACTTCAACGATGCTTGTGTATACTACAGGTCATGGCGTAAACGGATTTACTTTGAATCCTGCAATTGGTACTTTTTATCTTTCGCATCCCAATATGAAATTTTCTGAAGATGGAAATATTTACTCAATCAATGAAGGGAACTATGTTCATTTTCCGCAAGGAGTAAAAGATTATATTAAATATTGTCAGCTTGAAGAAGAGGAACGTCCTTATACTTCGAGATATATTGGAAGTTTAGTTTCGGATATTCATAGAAATATGATTAAAGGAGGGATTTATATTTATCCAACAAGTTCTAAAGCTCCAAAAGGGAAATTGCGTTTATTGTATGAATGCAATCCGATGGCTTTTATTGTAGAACAAGCTGGAGGAAAAGCTTCTGATGGGTTTGATAGAATAATGGAAATTCAACCAACAGAACTGCATGAAAGAGTACCTTTCTTTTGCGGAAGCTTAAACATGGTCAAAAAAGCCGAAGAGTTTATGCATAAAGCAAAATTGAGTAAGTATTAAATCAATTACGAATTAATAATTACGCTTATAATGAGTGTTAAGTATACTATTAAATATACCTAATTACTTAAGTTAAATACAAACCAAAAAGAAAGCTCCTACTATCAGGAGCTTTCTTTATTTAAGAATGAAATTTATGCTAACAAAATAATGATCATTAGCGTAATTCGTAATTACTATTTGTACATGTTTTTCATTTCATATAAGAAGGTTTCTTCGTCAACGTCTAAATCTACTAGTTTTAATGCTTTGTTTACTATGTAATGTACATTGCTGGGAGTAAAACCCAAGGCTAATGCAAACTTAACTAATAAGTGTTCTTGCAAGTCTCCCAATTGATGATCCCGATGTACAATTTTGGCAAGCTTATATAAAGCTTCAAGTCTGTCAACATATAAGTATGGAGCATTGATTTCATGCTTGGATGGGTTTTCTAAAATTTCTTCATATTCTTCTTTAGAAATTTGAAGTGCTACAGCTAATTTATCCAAAAAGTTTTGTTCTTTCTCTGTAATATTGCCGTCAGCATGTGCTATACGCACTAGGGCAGAAAAGTGACCTCGATTCTTTTGGATGTTTTCACTGTTGAATAAGTCTGAAAAAGGCATAGTGTTGGTATTTAAGGTTTGATATAAAGTTAGTTATTTTTTTAGTACTAATTTTAGTTTTTGTTCGTTTTTAATATGATTAGTTTCTAATATTTCATTTTCAAAATTAATCGTAAGTTTACGTCCCCTTATCAATTTAATTCATTTAGCAATGTCAGATTTTTTAATTTACTTTCAGATAGGTTTAAAACATGTATTGAATATTCACGCCTATGATCATGTTTTATTTTTAATTGCATTGTCTGTTCCGTTTTCGTTTAATGACTGGAAAAGAATTTTGCTTTTAGTAACGGTGTTTACTTTAGGGCATACTACAGCACTGTTTCTTTCGGTTTTTGGAATTATTGCTGTCAAAGTAAATGTGGTAGAATTACTGATACCAATTACTATTTTAATAACGGCATTTTATAATTTATTTACTGCTGGAAAAACAGGTAAAAATGATAGCGTTAATTTGGTTTTTATAATAACTTTGTTCTTTGGAATCATACACGGATTAGGGTTTTCAAATTATTTTAAAACAATACTCGGAGGAAGCAATGCTTCCAAATTACTACCTATGAGTGAATTTGCATTAGGAATAGAAGCTGCACAAATAGTAGTTGTTATTGTAGTGCTAATTTTGTCGTATATTGTACAAACTGTTTTTCGTTTTTCAAAACGTGATTGGGCTTTGGTGATGTCGGCGTTCATAATTGGTGTAGTTTTACCAATGATTTTGGGAAGCGAAATCTGGAAATGATAATGATTTATGGAGAAAATTAAATTGAATAAATACGATAAAGCGTATCTTAGAATAGCAACAGAATGGGGATTATTATCCTATTGCAAAAGAAAACAAGTAGGAGCGATTATTGTAAAAGACCGAATGATTATATCTGACGGATACAATGGAACACCTTCAGGATTCGAAAATTGTTGTGAAGACGAAGAGGGGCTAACTCGTTGGGATGTTTTACACGCCGAAGCCAATGCCATATTAAAAGTGGCAAGATCTACTCAGTCTTGTGAAGGAGCTACTTTGTATATTACACTTTCGCCTTGTAAAGAATGTAGTAAGCTAATTCATCAATCTGGAATAAAAAGAGTGGTGTATCATAATGGGTATCGTGATGATTCTGGTTTGCAATTTTTAATAAAGGCAGGTATAGAAGTAGAGCATATTCCTGTTTTAGAAGACGAATAAAATGACATTTAATAATAAATATTTACCGATAGTTATTGGAGGCATTTTTGCTCTCGGAATTTTTATAGGCAGTATTTCCGGATCTCCATCTTCCAAATCTTTTATTGCGAAAAAAAATACCAAAGAGAAACTTAATAAACTGATTGATTTTATCGACAATGAATATGTTGATGATGTTAATACAGATTCAATAGTAAGTCTGACGGTTGATAATATTCTAGCAAAGTTAGATCCCCATTCAGTATATATTCCACCACAAGAGCAAGCTGAAATTGCTGAGACTATGAAAGGTGATTTTGTTGGTATAGGAATTAATTTTTACATGTTTAAAGATTCAGTTGCTGTTATAGCTCCTGTAAAAAACGGACCTTCTGCTAAAGGCGGTATTTTGGCTGGCGATCGTATTTTATTTGCGAATAAAACGAAATTGTTTGGTAGAAAATTGCCTAATGACAGTTTGTTTGCAACTTTAAAAGGAGAGGTTGGTTCTCAAATTGATTTGACTATTTACCGAAAATCTGAACACAAAAAAATAAAAGTTACCATCAAACGTGATGTAATTCCTTTGAAAAGTGTTGATGTAGCTTTGCGATTAAATTCGACTATAGGGTATATCAAGATTAATCGTTTTGCCGAAACTACTTATGCTGAATTTCAAACTGCTTTGGCTACTTTAAAAAAGCAAGGTATAAAATCTCTTGTAATTGATGTTCGGGATAATGGTGGAGGTTATATGGAGGAAGCAATCGCCATTGCAGATGAATTTTTGAAAGACAAAACATTGATTGTTTTTACAAAAAGTGCAAAAGAAGCAACAGAAAAAACATTTGCTACTGAAAAAGGTAGTTTTGAAACAGGTAATGTTTTTGTTTTAATTAATGAAAACAGTGCTTCGGCTAGTGAAATTTTAGCAGGAGCAATACAAGATAATGATCGTGGTACGATTGTAGGAAGACGCTCTTTTGGGAAAGGATTAGTACAACGTGAAATGGATTTTAATGATGGTTCGGCTGTTCGACTTACGATTGCCAGATATTATACACCAACAGGAAGATCTATTCAAAAACCTTATTCGAAAGGAAAGGAGGAATATTTTAAAGAATCTGAGTCTCGTTTTTTACACGGAGAATTGTATAAAAAAGATAGTATCAAAGTGGTAGATTCTTTGAAGTTCAAGACTAAAAAAGGTAAAATTGTTTACGGCGGTGGCGGAATTGTGCCTGATGTTTTTGTGCCTTTAGAAGCAGAACACGGAACCGAAAATGTTTCGTATTTATTGCAATCTGGAATTGTGGGTCATTTTGTTTTTGAACAGTTAGATAAAAATAGAAACGCTTTTGCCAAAATGCCTTTTGATCAATTCCGAACTAAAATCAATGCAACTGATTTGTATTTTAATGCTTTTCAAAAATACCTTACTCAAAATGGATTGGTAATTGAATTGGATAAATATAAAGTTTTGGTAAAAAGATATGTCAATGCTGAATTTGCCAGACAACTGTACGGCGATAGTTATTATTATCAAATGGTTTTGAAAGAGGATGCGATGATAAAAGCAGTTTTGAATGGAAAACAATAATTTTAGAAAGTTTTCGGTAATTTAGATATAGATTAAAAAAATAAATATGAAAAATATAATTCGATTTTTGGCAGTTTCAATGCTTTTGATTTTTTCAATTTCTTGTGCATGTATGAAAGATAAAAATACAATTTCTGGAAAAGTAGTTTCAGTTGAGTTTGGAAAAGACGGTTATACTGCAAAAATCAATACAGATAAAAACGAAGTTTATTTTGCTGTAATAAGTATCGTAAATGTTGGAGGTCCTCAAAATTACAAACAACTTAAAGTAGGAGAGGAAGTTTCGTTAAAAGGAGAAATTTGGAAAACTGAAACTGAAAAGCACATGAAAGTAAAAGAAATTATTTCGATTAAGTAAAAAAAATAATCTATCGAATACTATCGTGAGAATGAGTTTGTGTTCCTTCATTCCATAAAGTAAGTAAATCGGTAGCAACAGCGGCTCCGCTTCCTGCGGCAATCGCCAGTTGACTTCTCCATCCCGCAAGAGTTCCTACTACATAAATACCATCGGTTACTTTGTGGTCGATGTTCTTGAGCTGGATTCTTTGTTTTTCTGGTAAAGCTTTTTTGTGAGGTTCAACAAATTGCATCAAGCCTTCAATAGCAAATGTATTGGCAGAACCTATTCCAATTACTATATTATGGGTTTGGTATGAATTTTTGTTAGTAATAACAGTATATTCAGGATATTGTCCTTTTATTTTTATTACTTTTTCTTCAGGAATTTGAGTGATGTGAGGATAACTATTGGATAAATTCTCGATACTTTCGATTAATAAATCCGATCCTAATTTCCCTTGAGGAATTCCGTAAGCATTGTTAAAAAGCGCTTCTTGTAGAGCAGAAGTCTTTTGATGGGTAAAAATCCCAATTTTCTTATTGGAAGCAAAAGCTTTGTTTTTGGCAGAGCCCAATACGAGTGCACAGGATATTCCTGAAACACCTCCGCCTATAATTAGTACATCAAACACAGTTATGCGTTGTCGTTCATTTTTTCAACTATTTTTTTAGACATTCTAAAAATAAGAAGAATTAATACTGCACAAAACGAAGCGACTACACCAACAAGTGCGATTACACTATCTCCTTTAAATGGATTGTGAAAATCAATTAAAGTAATATTGAAAACTAGAAGCGAAACGGCTAAAAGCACTAAGATGTTAGTGAAAATTTTCATAGGTTTAATTTTTGTTTTTTTACCGGTAAAGTTTTAATTCATAATTGTCATCAAATAAGTTTAAACACGAAGTAATCTTTACCGAGAAAATATATTAGGGGGTAAATTTATAATTTTTTTTATTAGAGAAACAAACCTTTAACATTAGCAGCAAATAATTTAACAGCAATTGCCAAAAGGACTACACCAAAGGTCTTACGAATCACGCCAAGTCCATTTTTTCCTAACATTTTTTCAATTTTCCCAGAGGACTTCAAAACAATATAAACGAGTATAATATTGAGTATAATGGCTATAATAATATTTAGGGTATGAAATTGTGAACGCAAAGAGAGTAATGTAGTCATTGTACCTGCACCAGCAATGAGTGGAAAAGCTAATGGAACTATCGAAGCAGAACTGGCTTCTTCATCACGGTAAATCCGAATTCCCAAAATCATTTCCAGAGCCAAAAAGAATAATACAAAAGATCCAGCCACAGCAAATGAGTGAACATCGATTCCTATCAGTCCCAGGAATTCTTCTCCTATAAATAAAAATAGTATCATAATCAGTCCAGCCACCAAGGCTGCTTTCTCTGATTCAATATGACCATGTTTGGCTCTCAATCCAACAATGATAGGAATAGATCCCACTATATCAATTACAGCGAAAAGAACCATTCCTACAGTTATTATCTCTTTTATGTTGAAATCCATCATAGTCTTAGTTTTTAATGAATAATTAAAATGGTATCCTTTTGATTATCAAAAATACGTATATTTTTTTCATTTTAAGAGTTCTATTGTTAAATCAACAGAATTTCTTTTTTTGAATAATACGCACAGAATTAATGGGTTGCTACGGCAGATGAAAATAAACACAAGTTATTTATGTAAGTAAAATTGTTGCAATGTGTTAATTTGATTTGTTTTAGTGTGGTTAGTGGAGAGTAGTTTTTTATTTCTTGAATCTTTGGTTACCTTTGCAGAATGTTTCAACTAGGAAAAACCATCGTCTCGGAGGATATACTCGAAAAAGAATTTGTTTGTAATCTGTCAGCTTGCAAAGGGGCTTGTTGTGTCGATGGCGATGCTGGAGCGCCATTGAGTTTGGAAGAAACAAAAATTCTGGAAGAAATATATCCTAAAGTAAAACCATTTTTAAGAAAAGAGGGAATTGCAGCTATAGAAGCGCAAGGAACTTGGGTAAATGGAACTGATGGTGATCTGGAAACACCACTAATTGACAATAAAGATTGTGCTTACGTCATTTTTGACGGGAAAACTGCACTTTGTGGAATTGAACAAGCTTACAATCAAGGAATAGTTGATTGGAAAAAACCGGTTTCTTGTCATTTATATCCAATACGTGTAAAAGATTTTACCGAGTTTGCAGCCGTTAATTACGACAAATGGGATATTTGCGATGCAGCCTGTTCTTTAGGGCAAGAACTCGAAGTTCCTGTGTATAAATTTGTCAAAGAAGCTCTTATCCGTCGCTTTGGTAATGATTGGTATTTGGAACTTGAAAAAGTAGCCGAAGACTTAAAAAAAGGTTTATAAGGTTATCTCTGAGATTTTCTCTTTTTCTTTTTAAATTTCGTTATTTTATGGGAGTTTAAGCTACTTTATTTATTTCAAAACTTTGAAAATCAATTATTTATAATTTGTATGAAAATTATTCCTATTTTTATTTTTTGTTAAAAACTAGGGGGTATTGTGAATAAGTTTGGCTTTTAATAACCGCATTATTTCACAATCTTTGTAATTCAATTTTTGCATCCATTTTTATTAAAAATATCAAAATAAACATTCAACTCAAATGTCTCAAATAGAACCAATTTTACAAGAAAACAAGAATCGATTTGTAATTTTCCCTATCAAACACCAAGATATTTGGGAGTTTTATAAATCAATGGAAGCTAGTTTTTGGACAGCTGAAGAAATTGATCTGTCGCAAGACTTAAATGATTGGAATAATAAGCTAAATGATGATGAACGTTATTTCATAAAACACATCTTAGCTTTCTTTGCAGCTTCTGATGGAATTGTAAATGAAAACTTAGCTGAGAATTTCGTGAATGAAGTACAATATGCTGAAGCTAAATTTTTCTATGGTTTCCAAATCATGATGGAAAACATTCATAGTGAAACGTATTCTCTTTTGATTGATACCTATGTAAAGGATGAAAACGAAAAAGCAGATTTATTTAATGCTTTAGATGTTTTTCCTGCTATCAGAAAAAAAGCAGATTGGGCTTTAAAATGGATTGAATCAGATTCTTTTGCCGAAAGGCTGATCGCTTTTGCAGCTGTAGAAGGGATTTTCTTTTCAGGTGCGTTTTGTTCTATTTATTGGTTGAAAAAACGTGGATTAATGCCAGGTTTAACATTTTCAAATGAGTTGATTTCCCGTGACGAAGGTGTTCACTGTGACTTTGCAGTACACTTGCACAATCACCATTTGATTAGTAAAGTTCCAACAGAAAGAATTAGAAGTATCATCGTTGATGCTTTGAATATAGAAAGAGAATTTATTACCGAATCACTTCCAGTAAGTTTGATTGGTATGAATGCTGGTTTGATGACACAATATCTGGAATTTGTAGCCGATAGGTTATTAGTAGAATTGGGTTGTGAGAGAGAGTACAATGTTTCAAATCCATTCGATTTTATGGATATGATTTCACTTCAAGGGAAAACTAATTTCTTCGAGAAAAAAGTTGCCGAATACCAAAAATCAGGAGTTAAAGTTTCTGAAGGAGATTCCCAAAAAATAAGCTTCGACGCTGATTTTTAGAATACGATTTTGGCATTCAAATGCGTTATAAGTATTTGGATGGAGTTAAAAAATAAATAAAATAATAATTATAATTAAGTAGTTTTTTTCAAGATTCCCAAATCTAAAAACTAAGTTAATTCAGCCCAATTATTTTGGGACATATAACGACGTTTTGTTTCATTTCATTTTATGCGATGAAACAAAATATCGAAGTACGTTATGGATTGACACCGAGTAAAAAAAATGAATTATGAATTCCTACTGTTCGTAAGTCACAATTCATTAATTAAAAAATTTGATAAGTATGTTTGTAGTAAAAAGAGATGGCCACAAGGAGCCTGTAATGTTTGACAAAATTACAGAGAGAATTAAAAAGTTATGTTATGGCTTGAACGAATTGGTAGACCCGGTTAAAGTTGCTATGCGAGTTATTGAGGGTTTATACGATGGCGTTTCTACATCTGAACTGGATAATCTTGCAGCAGAGACAGCTGCATCTATGACAATTGCTCACCCAGATTATGCACAATTGGCTGCTCGTATTGCAATATCAAATTTACATTCGAATACCACAAAATCATTCTCGGAAACGATGAATGAGATGTATCACTATATCAATCCAAGAACCAATCAAGAATCACCATTATTAGCCGAAGAGGTTCATAAAGTGATTATGGAGAATGCAGAGTTTTTGGATTCGCATATCATTTACAATAGAGATTTTAACTACGATTACTTTGGTTTTAAAACATTAGAGCGTTCGTATTTATTGAAAATAAACGGTAAAATCGTAGAGCGTCCACAACATATGTTGATGCGTGTTTCGGTTGGAATTCACTTAGGTGATTTAAAATCGGTTTTAGAAACGTATGACTTAATGTCTAAAAAGTTCTTTACTCACGCAACTCCAACGTTGTTCAACGCAGGAACACCAAAACCTCAAATGTCTTCTTGTTTCCTTTTGGCAATGCAAGATGATAGTATCGATGGTATTTACGATACATTAAAACAAACAGCAAAAATCTCGCAATCTGCAGGTGGAGTAGGACTTTCTATTCACAACGTTCGTGCAACGGGTTCTTATATTCGTGGTACAAACGGAACATCCAACGGAATTGTTCCAATGTTGAGAGTATTCAACGATACCGCTCGTTACGTAGATCAAGGAGGAGGAAAAAGAAAAGGAAGTTTTGCAATTTATATCGAAACTTGGCATGCGGATATCTTCGATTTCTTAGACTTGAAAAAGAATACAGGTAAAGAAGAAATGCGTGCAAGAGATTTATTCTTCGCAATGTGGACATCAGATTTATTCATGAAACGTGTACAGGAAGATTCTACATGGACGTTAATGTGTCCTAACGAATGTCCAGGTTTGTATGATGTGTACGGAGAAGAATTCGAAGCAATGTACACCGATTACGAATTCAGAGGAAAAGGTAGAAAAACCATCAAAGCTCGTGAGTTATGGGAGAAAATTCTAGAATCTCAAATCGAGACTGGAACACCATATATGTTGTACAAAGATGCAGCAAACAGAAAATCAAATCAAAAAAATCTAGGTACTATTCGTTCTTCGAATTTATGTACTGAGATTATGGAGTTTACATCAAGTGATGAGGTAGCAGTTTGTAACCTGGCTTCTATTTCGTTGCCAATGTTCGTAGAGAACGGGGCATTCAATCACCAATTATTATACGATGTAACCAAACGTGTTACTCGTAACTTGAACAGAGTAATCGACAGAAATTACTACCCTGTAAAAGAAGCAGAAAACTCTAACATGCGTCACAGACCAATTGGTCTTGGAGTACAAGGATTGGCAGATGCTTTTATCATGCTGCGTATGCCATTTACAAGTGATGAAGCGAAAACATTAAACCAAGAGATATTCGAAACCCTTTATTTCGCAGCTTGTACAGCTTCTATGGAAATGGCAATCGAAGAAGGACCCTATTCTACTTTCAAAGGATCTCCAATGTCTAATGGAGAATTCCAACACAACCTTTGGGGAATGAAAGACGAAGAATTGTCAGGAAGATGGGATTGGGCTTCCTTGAGAAAAGAAGTAGTTAAAAACGGAGTACGTAACTCCTTATTGGTTGCGCCAATGCCAACAGCATCGACTTCTCAAATCTTAGGAAACAACGAAGCATTCGAACCATATACTTCAAATATTTACACAAGACGTGTATTGTCTGGAGAATTCATCGTGGTAAACAAACACTTATTGCACGATTTAGTTAGACTAGGATTGTGGAATGAGAACTTGAAACAAGAAATCATGCGTCAAAACGGATCGGTTCAAAACATTGATATCATCCCGCAAGACTTAAAAGAATTATACAAAACCGTTTGGGAAATGTCTATGAAAGACATCATCGATATGTCTCGTCAAAGAGGGTATTTCGTAGATCAATCGCAATCCTTAAACTTGTTCATGCAAGATGCCAACTATTCAAAACTAACGTCAATGCACTTCTACGCTTGGCAATCAGGTTTGAAAACTGGAATGTATTACTTGAGAACTAAAGCAGCGGTTGATGCAATTAAGTTTACATTAAACAACGACAAAAAAGAGGAAGCTATTCCAGATTCTAAACCACAACCTAAAGTTCTTGCAGCGGTTGAGGTAGAAGATCAAATGACTCCTGAAGAATACAGAGCAATGATTGAATTAGCTAAAAATGCTGGTCCAGACGAATGCGAAATGTGTGGGTCGTAAGTTGCATTAACTTAGAACGAAACATTTCATAAAATAAGAAACAGCCGTTCTCCTTTATAATTGAGGAGAATGGCTTTTTTATTTAGGAGCTAATCCTGCTATCCGTTGCAATCTTTTTTGTTTTTAAAGGAAAAACAAAAAAGGATTTCCACTGCTATCAGGGCTAGGGTATCTGGTTTCATAATAAGCTTCTCGTCATTGCGAGGAACGAAGTGATCAAGCAAGTACAAATGACTGTAATTGTGATTTAAGACATAAAAAACCAATAATCAATATTTTAAACACTTCGCGATGTTAAAGAATTGTCTTTATTTAAGAGTTAGCATCCATTATAAAAAAAAACTATATGTCAACAGAAAATTTTGAATTTGATGTAGCTATTTCATTTTTACAGCAAGATGAAAATTTAGCATTCCAACTTAATAATTTATTAAAAGAAAGTGTAAAAACATTTCTATATTCAGAACAACAGAAAAAACTAGCTGGTCGTGATGGAGAAGAACTTTTTAATAGAGTTTTTTTTAAAGAAAGTAGAATTGTTGTTGTATTATATAGAGATACTTGGGGTAATTCTCCGTGGACAAAGATTGAAGAAACTGCAATAAGAAATCGAGGTTTTGAATTTGGTTATGACTTTGTAACCTTTATACCTTTAGACAAACCAGTGAATCCGCCAAAGTGGTTACCTAAAAATCGATTATGGATAGGATTAGAAAGATGGGGAATTGAAAGTGCAGCTTCAGTTATTGAATCAAGAATACAAGAATTTGGAGGTAATATTACAATAGAAACTTTAGCAGACAAAGTTAAAAAATCAGAGGATAAAATTCTTTTTGCTCAACAACGAGAAAGAATTTTAACTGGTCAAGAAGGATTTGATTTTGCAAGGTTAGAATCTGAAAACTTAATTTCTGAATTTAAAAATCAAATTACAGAAATTAACCAAAAACTTCCTGATTGGAATTTAAGGCAAGATATAAACAATAATAACGGAATTGATATAGTTAGTTACGGGCTACTTCTCTCAATACAACATTACCATAATCCAGATTATATATTTATTAATATATTCCAAAGAAATGATTTTGAAGGCAATAAAAGCCTTGGTAGTACTAGATTGAAATTTGACATAAGCAAATTAAATGAAAAGGGATGGTCTGATAAAGAAAGTGGAAAAAACTTTAAAACCAGTGCTGTTATTGCGGAAATATGGCTTAATAATTTTTTTGAAATAATATCTAAAGAAAGACTTAAGCGGAATTAAATTAACGGTTGCTACCAATCGTTATCCCCTAGCCTAGAGCAAGCGTCCCGCTTGTGCCTGTAAAGGTAAACGTCCTAAGATTAAGTTAAGAAAAATATATAATTCACTAAAATTGTCGAGCTACTCACGGAGGTTCCTCCTACGTCGGAATGACAATATTGGCGAGTTGCTTGTGTTTTCTTTGCGTAATAGTTTGTTTTAAAAAGGTTAAATAAAACCGATCTAGACTTTTTCTGCTCAAAGATTTGCCACAATATTGTCATTCCGACGTAGGAGGAATCTCCGCAAGTAGCTCCGTATTACTAGTGTTTTAAAAAACTTAATGACAATATTGGCGAGTTGCTTGTGTTTTCTTTACGTAATAATGGGTTTAAAAAAGGTTACATAAAACCGATCTAGGCTTTTTCTCCTCAAAGATTTTCCACAATATTGTCATTCCGACGAAGGAGGAATCTTCGCAAATAGCTCGATGTCTAGTTCTAAAATAAGTTTGAATATTTATACGCTTGTATTTATTTCTGTCAACTTGTAGTTATGTTTTCCAAATTTGTAATTATGCCATCCCAGTTTGTATTTATTGCTATCCGATTTGTAGTTATGCTGTCCCAGTTTGTAGTTAAGGCAATCCGAGTTGTATTTATTGCTATCTGATTTGTAGTTATGCTGCCCTAGTTTGTAGTTAAGGCAATCCGAGTTGTATTTATTGCTATCCGATTTGTAGTTATGCTGTCCCAGTTTGTAGTTAAGCTAATCTGAGTTGTATTTATTGTTATCCGATTTGTAGTTATGCTATCCTAGTTTGTAGTTAAGGCAATCCGAGTTGTATTTATTGCTATCCGATTTGTAGTTATGCTATCCCAGTTTGTAGTTAAGGCAATCCGAGTTGTATTTATTGCTATCCGATTTATAGTTATACTGTCCTAGTTTGTAGTTAAGGCAATCCGAGTTGTATTTATTACTATCCGATTTGTAGTTATGGCAGGTCAGTTTGTAATTACGCCTATCCAACTTATAAATTACCGTTGTCAGATTAATGATTTATAGAATGAAAGGAGTTTATTATAAGTATGAGCCAGTTGTCAGACAAGCATCCGAGAACCAAATAGGCAATTACAACTATTTATAGTTACAATATTTAAGAACAGTTTAAGTTATTACTGTATAAACAGAACTTTAAAATTGCAACAGAATGACAATTGATTATTTAAACCTTACTCATACTATTAAGGCGCTTTCTGAATCAGGGAAAGTGAAACTAATTGATAAACTATTGGATATTCTTAAACATAATGAAATCCCAAAAGGAGGAAAACAGAATAAAAAAAAGGACATTACCACCAGTCATTTTACTGTTGATTTAAGTGATAATGAAGTAGATGAAATCATCGAAGTTTTACAAGAAATCCAATTACAATTTGTTGGCGAAGATGGCGATGGAAACGATCAGGAATACTACTATTATTTGGAGTTAATAGATAGATGGATTTAGTAATTTGTCTTGACCTTGTCCCAAAAGTATATTTTCAGGTTAAAATTTTATACAAGAAAGAAGTATATTTGATGTAATTATACCATCCGGTTACTATGAAAAAACTGATTCCTACTTTGTTTTTATTTCTATGTGTTACGATTTCTTCCAAGGCACAAACCAATACTACTGCCAATGAATTTTACTCCTATCTAATTAGTATTTTAGAAAACAAAAAAACTAAATCCATCCAATTGTTAGGTACCAATTATGGCACTATGGGAAGTAAATTCAATTGGGAAGCAAAATTTAAAAAGGACGGAAAAAAAATAGAAATTCAATATAACACTCAAAAACCTAATGACGATTCTACAAATCCAGATGTAATCCTAATGACCCTGGATACCACTTTTGTAACCACCCGAAAAAAAATAATCAAAGAATTCAAGACCGAAATAACCGCTATTGAATCAAGACCCGTTTATTTTTCAGAGACCTATAAAATTATCATAAACTCAGAGCATTCCAATAAAGAACAAACCTTAAAACGCGCCGATGGACTAAGTTTTTTACTTAGATACGATAAATCTTTTGAAGAATATTATAAAGAAAAAAGCGAAAAACGAAAAAGCAACAACTAGTACTTAAACCTAAACGTGTCGCTTAGTTTTTCCTGATTTTAAAGGAGAGAGGTATTACTTTCTCTCCCCAATCTGTTGTCTCCACATTGCATAATACAAGCCTTTCTCATCCAGTAAATCTTGATGTTTCCCTTGTTCGATGATTTGTCCTTGTTCCAAAACAAATATTTTGTCAGCATGCATAATGGTCGATAAACGATGCGCAATCAATACTGTAATCTGATCTTGCTTAGACGAAATACTGCGGATAGTTTTGGTGATTTCTTCTTCGGTAATCGAATCTAAAGCCGAAGTTGCTTCATCAAAAAGTAATAAATGCGGATTTCTAAGCAATGCTCTGGCGATCGACAAACGTTGTTTTTCTCCGCCTGAAACTTTTATTCCGCCTTCACCAATTGTTGTGTAAATACCGTTTTCGGCACGAGCTAAGAGATTTTGGCAAGCCGATTTTTGCAGTACATCATTTATTTCTTCATCAGTAGCGTCAGGTTTTACAAATAGTAAATTGTCTTTTATTGTTCCCGAAAACAGTTGTGCATCTTGAGTTACAAAACCAAGTTGTTGTCTTAATTCGGTAAGGTCAATATCTTTTGCATTTTTTTCATTGTAAAAAATAGCTCCCTCCGCAGGATTATACAATCCAACGAGCATTTTTACCAAAGTTGTTTTTCCGCTTCCTGATGGACCTACAAAGGCTATTGTTTCGCCTGCTTTGGCATCAAAAGAAATATTTTTTACCGCATAACTAGAAGCAGTTTGGTGTTTAAATGAAATATTTTGAAAACGCAAATGGTTAATTGCTCCAATAGTTTGAGGGTTTTCAGGAGTTTCTTCGCTTTCAGAGTTCATTAAATCGCCAAAATTATCCATTGATGCTTTGGTTTCGTTGAAAGTCGCAATCACATTACCCAATTCCTGTAATGGATTAAACAAAAAGAAGGAGAAGAACATCAATGTAATCATATCACCAGGTTTGATGATACCATTAAAAATGAACATATAAAGTGCAAAAACCAAACTAGTCCGCATAAAGTGAACCGTCGTTCCTTGTATAAAACTCAACGAACGAATGAAACGTACTTTTTTGAGTTCTAATCCCAAGATTTTAATTGTTGTGGCATTCAACCGGTTTACTTCTTGTTCGGTTAAACCTAAACTTTTTACCAATTCAATATTTCTTAGGGATTCGGTTGTAGCTCCAGCCAAAGCAGTTGTTTCTCCTAAAATTTCTTTTGAAACTTTTTTAATTCTTTTACCTAAAAAAGAACTGATAAAAGCAATCACAGGAACGGTTACCAAGAAAATTGGACCTAATAACCAATGAATACTTACGGCATAAACCACGACAAAAACAATCCCTACTATAGATTGAAAAATCAATGAAATCGAAAGTGTGATGAATTTTTCGCAATCAATTTTTACCTTTTGAAGTTTACCTAATGTTTCACCAGAGCGTTGGTCTTCAAAATCCTGAAAAGGCAATTGCAACGCTTTCTGAATACCATCTGTGTACATTTGCGCACCAGTTCTCTGAATGATAATATTCGTGTAATAATCCTGAAAGTTCTTGGCAATTCTGGAAACCATCGCTGCACCAAGTGACAATCCTAACCAACCCAAAACTGCTTTTACAAAAGTGAAGTGATTGTGATTGAAATTGGCAACACCAACACCACATTCGTTCAGTAATTTACCAATAATAATAGAATCGAATAAAGAAAAGCATTGATTAATTGTGGCTAAAAATAACGCGATATATAAAAGCGTTTTGTGGGTTTTGATATAGTCGTATAAAATTTTCATATGTCGTATTTTTAGAAGAAAAATGGAACTCAAAAGAATTCTTTTGGAATTTTCATTTGCAAATTTAAAACATAAATATCGAAATATTTCGATGTATTAAAAATAAATTTTTATCTTTGCCCCATGATTACCGAATTAAACATAAAGCAAGTCGAAAAAATATCCAAAGCATTGGGCGACCCGTATCGTTTAAAGATAATGAAAATTGTCAGCAAAAGCGAAACGTGTACGCAATGCTGTGATGTTTCTGCCGAGTTTAATTTAGCACAATCTACCATGTCTCATCACATTAAACAATTAATTGATGCTGATTTATTAATCGCAGACAAAGATGGCCGTAATCTGAAATTCGTCATAAATAAAGAAGTTTGTGGCGCTTATGCGGACTACATCAAGAATTTAGGGCTTTAGCTTTTTTTTAATTAAAAACATCGAAATATTTAGATATTTAAATACTTAAAACAATCAAATTATAATAAAAATGAAAAAATTAGACAATAAAGTAGCCGTAATTACAGGAGGTAACAGCGGAATAGGATTAGCAACAGCAAAATTATTTGCAGAACAAGGCGCCAAAGTGGCTATTACAGGAAGAAATAAAACAACAATTGACGAAGCAGTTTACGAAATTGCAAATGGTTCAATTGGTTTAGTAAGTGATGTTTCGGATTTGAATAGAATCGATAGCACGTATAAAACGATAAAAGATACTTTCGGAAAAATTGATGTATTAGTAGTTAACGCAGGAATATTTATTGCTGCTCCAATTGCCGATTATACGGAAGAAATGTTTGATCAAACTAGTGATATCAATTTCAAAGGCGTTTTCTTTACTATTCAAAAAGCGTTGCCACATCTAAATGACGGAGCTTCGGTAATTATTACAGCATCTACGGTTGCGCACAAAGGATTTGCTTCAACTGCGGCATATTCAGCTTCGAAAGCTGCGGTTCGTTCGTTAGCTAGAACCTTATCTGCTGAGTTATTAGACAGAAACATCCGTGTCAATGTATTATCTCCTGGGCCAATCGATACACCAATATTCTCAAGAGGCGGCGCTACTGAAGAAGAAGCAAACGGAACTAAAACCCATTATGCTTCAGGAATTCCAGCAAAACGTTTGGGAACACCAGAAGAAATGGCAGCAGGATTTCTTTATCTAGCTTCCGATGATTCTAAGTTTATGATTGGTGGTGAGTTGTTATTGGATGGAGGAGCAGCGACTTTATAAGTAAGTATTAATTCAATGAAAAGCCTGGTAGATTTTAGATTTATCAGGCTTTTTTGTGTTTTTAGAATTTGGAGCTATTTCCTGCTATTCGTTGCAATCTTTTTATTTTTAAAGAAAAAATAAAAAGGATTTCCACTTCTATCAGGGCTAGGACATTCGTTTTCAGAAGAATTTTAGGGAACTATTTTCTTATCTGTTTATTGTAAGAATTAATGGCTATATTTGAATTCTTTTGCGGTCAAATACAATTCTTAAAAATATTTATACTTTATTAAATTATGAAAAAATTACTATTCGTTCTTATTATTCTGTACTCTTTTGGTGCATCGGCTCAATCTTTCGATAAAATTAAGCTTACTGAAAGTGAAATTCCAGCAGGATATAAATTAACAGATGAGGATCAATGCATCTCAATCCAGGCCTGTACATTTTATGATAGTCCAGAAATGTATGGTTTTTTGATAGGCAAAGTAAAATCAAAAGAGGTACAGAATTTTGTGAACAATAAAAATAGTGGGAGCATAATGTATTTTGAATTTGAAAAGAAGTTCGAGCAGGAAGGCTTCTTGCAAGGATTGTTTTGGGGCGGTAAAAAAGCAACAAAAGAACATCCTGAGCAAATTCTTGTAAAAGATAAAATTGTGATTGTGTACAGCTTTCCTTTAGAAAACGACTTAATCAAAGTATCACAGAAAAAAGTAGAAAGTGTATTGAAATAAAAAATTTGCTGATAACTAAAATTAAGACACAAAAAGCTTCCGTAACGGAAGCTTTTTTTATGAATAATAATTAATGAACTCTTTGTTTAATTTCTACTAGACTGTTTCCAATTGAGTGGCAGCAACACGCATTTTCTTAGCAGCATTTACCATTTCAATTAAAGCTTTTTTGGTTTCATCCCAATGACGTGTTTTCAAACCACAATCAGGGTTAACCCATAATTGATTTGCTGGAATAACAGCCGCTGCTTTTTCTAACAAATGTACCATTTCTTCATTTGAAGGAACACGTGGCGAATGAATGTCATATACTCCAGGACCAATTTCGTTTGGATATTTAAAATCAGCGAAAGCATCTAACAATTCCATTTGCGAACGAGAACATTCGATAGTAATTACATCAGCATCCATATCGGCAATATTTTGAATGATGTCATTGAATTCGCTGTAACACATGTGGGTGTGGATTTGGGTATCATCAGCAACACCACTAGCAGAGATTCTAAAAGCTTTAACAGCCCAGTCCAAATACTTCGCCCATTCTTCTTTTCTTAAAGGCAAGCCTTCACGAATGGCTGGTTCATCAATTTGAATGATTTTGATTCCTGCTTTTTCTAAATCAACTACTTCGTCACGAATAGCCAAAGCAATTTGAGTACACGTTTCTGAACGCGCTTGATCGTCACGAACAAACGACCATTGCAGAATGGTAACAGGGCCTGTCAACATTCCTTTTACCCATTTTGGAGTCAATGATTGTGCGAATTTCGACCATTTAACTGTCATCGGATTTGGACGAGAAACATCACCATAAATAACAGGTGGTTTTACACAACGGCTACCGTAACTTTGAACCCAACCGTTTTTAGTAAATGTAAATCCGTCTAATTGCTCACCAAAATATTCGACCATATCATTACGCTCAAATTCTCCGTGAACCAAAACATCAATTCCTGATTCTTCCTGAAAACGAATGGTTTCTTTAGTTTCTTTTTCTAATAAAGCATCATATTCCGTTTGAGATAATTCACCTTTTTTGAATTTTGCTCTCCAGCTTCTTACTTCAGGAGTTTGAGGGAAAGATCCAATAGTTGTTGTTGGATATAATGGCAATTGCAAAGACTCAGCTTGTTTTTGTCTTCGCGTTGCAAAAGTGTTTTGTCTTTGGTCATCTCCTTTTGCGATGGCTTTTACACGATTTTTAACTAATTCGTTGTGAATTAATTTCGAAGACTTACGGTTTTGGTTTGCTAGAGAATTTTCTGCAAAATTTATAGAATTATTTCTGTCAGTTTCATTCGTTGCAAATTGTTTCAACAAAGTAACTTCTTTGATTTTCTGTTTAGCAAAAGCCAGCCATTGTTTGATTTCAGGAGTTAAGGTTTGGTCATTCGTTTCCAAATCCAAATCACAAGGCGAGTGAATTAAAGAACAAGATGGAGCCACTAAAATTCGATCTGCTCCTAAAGCAGCAACCGCTTTTTCAATGATAGCTAGAGATTTTTTGAAATCATTTTTCCAAATATTTCTTCCATCAATAACTCCCAAAGAAAGATTCACGTTGCTGGCCAATTTCCCAGATTCTAAAATATCATCCAATTGCAACGGACAACGTACTAAATCCAGGTGAAAAGTATCAACAGGTAAAGCCAAAGCGGTTTCTAAGTTTTCGCCAAAACAATCAAAATAATTAGCCAAAATCACTTTTAAGTTTGGAAAACTTTTGTTGATTTCGTTATAGACTTTTGTATACGTATTTCTTTCTTTATCCGTTAAGTTTAAAGCTAAAAACGGCTCGTCTAGTTGAATATAAGTCGCGCCTTCAGCTTCTAATTTCTCTAAAATTTCGAAGTAAACAGGTAGTAAATTTTCAATTAAATCAATACGTTCAAAACCAGCTTCTTTTTCTTTTCCTAATAATAAATAAGTGATTGGACCAATCAAAACGGGTTTGGTCGTAATATTTAGTTTTTTTGCTTCAATAAATTCAGAAACTATTTTAGTAGAAAACAATTTGAATTGTTGATTCTTAGTAAACTCAGGAACAATATAGTGGTAATTGGTGTCAAACCATTTAGTCATTTCCATGGCAACAACGTCTTGTCCTTCTTTTTGCGAACCTCTTGCCATAGCAAAATACAAGTCCAATGAGTTGCTTGTTCTGGCAATTTCTTGATAGCGTTCAGGAATCGCTCCAACGGTAAGTGTCAAATCTAAAACTTGGTCATAATAAGAAAAATCATTGGAAGGAATCAAATCAATTCCAGCGTTTTTTTGTAATTCCCAGTTGGTTGCACGTATATTTTTTCCAACGTTTAAAAGTTCATCGACAGTAATTTTTCCTGCCCAATACAGTTCAGAAGCTTTTTTAAGTTCTCTGTTGCTTCCAATTCTCGGGTAACCAAGGTTGTTTGTTTTCATTTGTGTTAGTGTTTTTTACTTTACAAATGTATAATAATGGTGTTTTGTTCTGAATTAAAGACTTTTATTAACTAAAATGAACTAATTTTGTGTAATTATTTAGATTTTAATTCTAAATTAAATGTAGAAACCGACTTTCAACAGTAATTATTCCTATGGAAAATATAGATACAATCGATTTGGCGATTTTAAATCAGCTTCAAAACAACTCTAATATAAACATAAAAGAGCTAGCAAGCACAATAAATCTAACTCCGACTCCTGTTTACGAACGGATTAAACGACTAGAGAGAGACGGTTATATCACGAAATATGTTGCTTTATTAGACAAACAAAAGTTGAAAAAAGGTATGACTGTTTTTTGTAACGTCCGATTAAAAGAACATGCCAAAAACGTCGGAGCCAATTTTGTAAAAGATATTGTGGCTTTACCCGAAATTGTAGAATGTTATAACATTGCAGGCGATTACGATTTTATGCTCAAAATTTTGGTTGAAGACATGGCGAGTTATCAGAATTTCGTGATGCATAAATTATCTACCATCGAGAATATCGGAAACACCAATAGTATTTTTGTAATGGGCGAAATCAAGCACAGTACAACTTTGCCTCTTTGATATAAAAATATGTGTGTGATTACTTTGCATAATTTCTTGCGAAGATTCCTCCTTCGTCGGAATGACAAAAATGACGGATTTCTTGTGTTTACTTTAAGAATTTTAATAATTAAGAAGAAATTTTTTAAAAAATGTTATAGTTTTTTTCTTCGAATGAATTCATCACAATATTGTCATTCCGACGAAGGAGGAATCTCCACAAGTAGCTAAAAATCTTAAAATAAAATGTATTTTTGGTTTTTTAAATTAAAAATCTTCAATCCGAAATCATAATGAACTGGGAACAACTTTTATCTTTAAAACGTCAAGGCGACAAAGGAAAACGATTACGAATTGAACAAGACGATACTCGTTTGGGTTTTGAAGTCGATTATGATCGAATTATATTCTCGTCAGCTTTTAGAAGTTTACAGGACAAAACACAAGTAATTCCATTGTCTAAAACTGATTTTGTACATACTCGTTTAACCCACAGTTTAGAGGTTTCCGTTGTTGGACGCTCATTGGGTAGATTGGTTGGAAAAAAAATCATCGAAAAATATCCACATTTAAAAGAAGTTCATGGCTATCAAATGAATGATTTTGGAGCCATTGTGGCTGCAGCATCTTTGGCGCACGATATCGGAAATCCGCCTTTTGGACATTCTGGAGAAAAAGCGATTGGCGAATATTTTTCTATCGGAAAAGGATTGAAATACAAAGACAAGTTGTCTGCTAAAGAATGGCAGGATTTAATAGATTTTGAAGGAAACGCGAACGGATTTTCGGTTTTAAACAGTTCCCGCCCTGGTGTTGATGGTGGAATCCGACTTTCGTATGCGACATTGGGCGCTTTTATGAAATACCCAAAAGAAAGTTTGCCTAAAAAACCAACGAAGAATATTGCTGACAAAAAATATGGTTTTTTTCAAACAGACAAAACTTTCTTTCAAGAAGTAGCTTCTGATATGGGAATGATTCCAAATAAAAAAGGAGATGATATAGGTTTCGAAAGACATCCACTTGCTTATCTAGTAGAAGCAGCTGATGATATTTGTTACACCATTATTGACTTTGAAGATGGAATAAATTTAGGATTAGTATCCGAGGATTTTGCTTTAGAATATTTAATAAAATTAGTAAAAGACAGTATTGATACCTCGAAATACAAGACATTAGAAACAAAAGAAGACAGAATTAGTTATTTGCGTGCTTTGGCTATCGGGAGTTTAATCAGCGATGCTGTAAAAGTTTTTGTTGAAAATGAAGAAGCTATTATGAGAGGCGAATTTCCTTTTGCTTTAACGGATAAAAGCAAATATAAAGCTCAGATGGATGATATTATTAAGATTAGCGTCAAAAATATTTATCAAAGCCGGGAAGTTGTAGAAAAAGAAATTGTTGGATATCAAATTATACAAACGCTGCTTGATAAATTCATAACAGCATTCAATAATAAATTTGATGGAGAAATGTCTAATTATGATGGATTAATATTGAAAATGTTACCAGAAAAGCATCAATTGTCCAAAGAAAATTTATACGAACGATTACTTCATATTTGTCATTTTGTTTCTATGCTGACAGATGGAAATGCTTTGTTGTTTTATAGAACAATTAAGGCTTATTAGTTTTTTATTACGAAAATATTTTAAATAAAAGAGAGTCAAAACTGATTCTCTTTTATGTTTTAAAATGCATATTCTATTCCAATTCCTAATACTTGTTTTAACTGTACTTTTGGACCTTCATTAATTTTTTCTCCATTTTCTTCTTTAATTACATCAATATCTTCATCGTAAACTAAATTGAATCCGACATTTGCTTTTACATATTGGTTTACTGTTAAAAAAGAATAACACTGCCAATCAACATCAATGTTACCTAAATTGTGCAAATAGTCGGTGTATAATGTTAGACGGTTTTTTAGTATAATATTGGTGAATATTTCTTTTTCAATATAGGAAGTAATCAAGATACCAAGTTCTGTTTTTGCTTTTTTACCTTCAGAAATTAGATTTCCATCAGCATCATAAACTGCTTTTTTTACACCGTATGCTCCAGTATTGGCTAATGTTTGATCAAGTACCAAGGTACTCTTTAATGTTAATGGAGATAAATATAGATTAAAATTTACTGGTTTATAAATATACTCAGATCCAACACCTAAAAAGGTATAGGCAGGAGCAAATGGTTTCGAAATTGGATTTTCAGTATCTGGATAATTGTATCCATTTGTAAATTGAGTATTGAAATTGAATTTTGCTGAATGATACCAATTCGACGTAGGATTGGTTCTGAATCCATAAGTTGAGTTGATTTTAAGGGCATCATCTGTTTTTCGGAGTTCGATACCTTCTTGTTTATTTAAGCCATACCTAAAAAAAAGCTCGTTTGACCAAACCTGATAATCGTCTTTGTAATCATATTTAAGATCTCCTCTAACAAGTCCAGTTATGGCACTTGTTCCCCCAGCACTCCAATTCACAAAAGCAATCTCAGAAATATCAACCCCAACGATGTTTTTGTGCTTCCAATAGGTAATTGTATCTGGCTTAGCGGTTACAATAATGTTTGTTAATTGATCATTATTTTTTTCGGTAGCAGTTGTATCTGCAATACTTGTAACTATCTTAACTTGTGAGAAACTATAGGTAAAAAATAGTAAAAATAAAATTACAAAAAATTTGGTTAAAGAGGTCATAATAGTTTAGTGGTATTTTAGAGTGCAAAATAATTAATTTCAATAACTTGAGAAAACTATTTTCAAACTATTGATTGAAATTCCGCAATATTGTTGCAAATCATCGATAGAACCTTGTTCAATGAAAACGTCGGGAATTCCTAAAAATTGTATTTTAGAATTATAGTTATGAGTTGATGCAAATTCTAGAATAGCACTTCCAAAGCCTCCTTTTACTACTCCGTCTTCAATTGTAATAATAGTTTCAAATTGATTAAATATAAGATGAAGTTCTTTTTCGTCAAGTGGTTTAATAAATGCAAAATCATAGTGTGCAAAATTTTCTGGATGTTCTATTTCTGAAAGAGCCATACTAACATTGTTGCCAATAGTTCCAGTTGATAAAATGGCTGTTTTTGATCCGTTTTTCAATAGTTTTGCTTTTCCTATTTCAATTGTTTCGTATTTTTCTAAATATAAGTTTTCCCAATCTTTGGTCACCCCTCTGCCACGTGGATAACGTATTGCAATAGGATGATCTAATCCCAACTGTGCAGTATATAAGATGTTTTGCAAGGCAATTTCATTCAGAGGCGCATGAATTATCATGTTTGGAATACAACGTAAGTAAGCTAAATCGAAAACACCATGATGTGTTGCTCCGTCTTCGCCAACTAAACCCGCTCTGTCTAAGCAAAAAATAACGGGCAAATTTTGCAAAGCCACATCATGAATCACTTGGTCATAGGCTCTCTGTAAAAAAGTTGAGTAAATATTGCAATACACAACCATTCCTTGGGTTGCCATTCCTGCAGCTAATGTCACTGCGTGCTGTTCGGCAATACCAACATCAAATGCACGTTTTGGAAATGCATCCATCATAAATTTTAGAGAACTTCCTGATGGCATTGCAGGAGTGATTCCAACAATTTTTTCATTCTTTTTGGCTAAATCTAAAATGGTTAATCCAAAAACATCTTGGTATTTTGGAGGTAAATGTGCTTCTTGTTTCGGAATGATTTCTCCGGTTAAAGCATCAAATTTACCAGGAGCATGATATTTTACTTGGTCTTCTTCGGCTTGTTGCAGTCCTTTTCCTTTGGTTGTAATGAGATGTAAAAATTTAGGGCCTTTTATTTTATGTAAACGCTTTAATTCTTTTACTACTGCAAAAATATCGTTCCCATCAATTGGACCTGAACATTTAAAATTCAATGACCGAATCATATTATTTTGCTTCGGATTTTTTCCTTCTTTTATGGCAGTAAAATAGTTTTTCAAAGCACCAACACTTGGGTCAATTCCGATAGCATTATCGTTAAGAATCACCAATAAATTAGCATCAGTAACGCCAGCGTGATTTAATCCTTCAAACGCCATTCCTGAGGCGATGGAAGCATCACCAATAACTGCAATATGTTGTTTTTCGAAATCGCCTTTTAAATTGGATGCAATCGCCATTCCTAAAGCTGCTGAAATAGAAGTAGAGGAGTGGCCTACACCAAAAGCATCATATATACTTTCAGCTCTTTTCGGGAAACCTGAAATCCCGCCTAGTTGACGATTAGTATGGAAAATTTCTCTCCTTTCGGTTAAGATTTTATGCCCGTAAGCTTGGTGACCTACATCCCAAATTAATAAATCTTCAGGAGTATTAAATACATAATGCAAGGCAATCGTAAGTTCTACAACACCAAGACTGGCGCCTAAGTGTCCTTCTTTTACAGCCACAATTCCAATAATAAAATCACGTAATTCTTGTGCTAATTGCGGAAGTTGAGCCTCATCGAGTTGGCGTAAATCGGTTGGGTTGTAGATATTTTGTAGTAAGTTGCTTTTCATTTTTTGTAAAAAACGAATTTACGGTTTTAAATTTAATTTAATTTGTTTTTTATAGAATCAATTGCTTTTTGAATAGTCGTGTCGACTTTACTTTTATCAATTTGTGTTGTGTCAACTTTTGTAATTTTCTCAATTTGGACATCACCAGCAGTTACATTATTAATTAAAATTTCCTCTGTCTTTGTACAGGGTTTTATATGTTTAACTCGACCAGATTTTGGAGGTGGGGGTGGAGGAGGTATGTGAGTTGAATCATTTGGATTATATTGAGTATCTCCAACCTGAATTCTTTCAACTTCCGAAGTATCTTTTACAACTTCAATCTTGTCTATTCTTTGTTTATCTCCATTCTCTTGTTTACAACTAAATAAAGTGGTTCCCATAGCAATAAATAATGCTAATAAGAACATTTTATGATAATGAACTTGCGAGAACAAAACCTGATTTGGGATTTGAATAATTATAGAATCTAATTGTTTGTTTTGAAAACGACCACAAACTTTTTGACCTTCATTTTTTATGAAGAAATCCTGAATTTCATTCGGAAGCATTTTTGTAAAATCGACTACACTTTTAGAACAGCTATTACAAAAACGGCCTGTTTCATCAGGAGTCATTTTATTCCAATCTTCATGACAAGGTTTCGGAATAGTGATTTTGTGCTTATTTTCCATAAAGTGCTATAAAATTAATTTATTTTTTTAATTCAACGGCTTAATTTGAAGATTAATTCCTGCCTCAGTCAAAGCTATTTTAACAGCATTCATGGCTTGTGTCCTTACTTCTCCTGCATGAGATAAATCCGCAACCCATAGTTGGGTTTTTAGCGTAATTGCGTATTCGCCAAAATCTTGAATTACAATAGTAGGTTTAGGCAATGTCAATATCTTCTCATTCATCGCTAATTTTTCACCCATTAGTTTACGAGCCATTTCTATATCCGCATGATAAGGCAAACCGATAGTAAACTCTACACGTTTGCTTCTGTCTTCCATAGTCCAGTTGATTAAATGTTGGGACAATAAATCACCATTTGGCACTATAATGTCTGAACCTTCGGAACTGTATATTTTACTGGATCGTACACCGATTTCTTTAACCACGCCAGATTTATTACCAATTTCAATTTGATCTCCAATTTGAATTGGACGCTCAAAAGCTATAATTACACCTGAAACCAAGTTGTTTACAATATTTTGCAGACCGAAACCAATACCTACTCCCAAAGCACCAAGCATAATCGAAAGTTTATCAATCGGAATACCCGCTGCAGCTACAGCTATAAGAAAACCAACTGTCCATATTGCCAAACGAATTAATAACATCATCGAATTTAAACCACTTCTTTTTCCCGTGGCATTTGTTTGTTCTCTAAAGAAAAAACTAATAAAACTAGAAATAACGGACGATAGCCAAAGGATAAAAATAAATATTGCAATGCTTAAAAAAGTAAATTTAAAACTTCCAATACTCCTTGTTTCGTTAAAAAAACCAGCACAAGAATTAATCAGCAATTCATATAAGGTAATATTTCTGGCAAAAGCTATAAAAAATACTAC
This sequence comes from Flavobacterium sp. 5, assembly GCF_002813295.1. Classification (NCBI taxonomy): domain Bacteria; kingdom Pseudomonadati; phylum Bacteroidota; class Flavobacteriia; order Flavobacteriales; family Flavobacteriaceae; genus Flavobacterium; species Flavobacterium sp. 5. The sequence continues at coordinate 1,636,623 of NZ_PHUE01000001.1, read as the reverse complement.
TGCCGCTAATATCCATAAATACTTTATAAGGCGATGCTGAAGTGCTTCAAAATTAATAAAGTCCGAAAATCGACTGGACTGATAGGCTTCGGTTTGCAGATAAATGGCTTCTACAACGATGCTGCAAAATACTTTTAGACTAGCTCCTAACATTAAACACTGCACAGCACTAACACCAAATATCTTGGCAAGTGATAATCGTCCTGTTAAATTAAAAGATAATGATAAAATGATCTGAACAATGGTAAAAATAACCAAAGCTTTAGTTGCTGGAGAGGATTCTATACCAATTAATAAATTGCCTTTGCTGCGAATAATTTTAACACACAAAAACAATAACAAAATACCTATGAAAAATAAAGCCCAACGTTCTCCAAATGCTGAGTCAAGTAAAACATCATCTATTGCATAAAAAAACCAAATTCCAAATAAAGAAAACCACATAACCTTAGCTTGCTGGGTTAAAAATGGTAATAGTAAAAAGCAGAGCAAACTAAGGCGGAATAATTCTAAAGTGTGCAAAAGTGACATTGTAGGATTGCCAAAAATAAAAGGGACGTAGCTAAAAAAGGCGAATAACGACCCAACAATTATACTCTTTTTCAAAAACTTTACTTGCGATAAAATGGATTCTGAATCACCTAGTTTTTTAATTCGGCGTTTATTCGATATCATCCAAGCAGTTAAGCAGGTAAATATCAAAAGGCTTAAAACAATAACATCAATTTTGGTACTCAAATAAATTATCAAAATCTTTCTCGAACGCTCCAAGGCTTTTATAACAATATCGAAAAAGGAACTTTCATATTCGCTTGGTTTTGCTTGAAAAAGAGGAGCTTCCTCTTGTGACCACATATTTATCTTTTTTGAAATGGATAAATAAACCATATCAGAAGACAAATCCTGAGTTTGAAATAAATTGATCGAAATGCGGCTAGTCAATAAGTTTAGTTTAGCCAATACCTTTTTCTGTGATTTATTTAGTTCTTTAGCCTCAGTCACTACATCTTTTAATTGTGTTTGCAATAAAGAATCCTCAACCTGAACATTTAATTCCTGGTCATTTAGTATTTTTTTTACTTCCTTATTTTTTTTGGTCAGCTGATCACTATAACCTGAAAGAAGTACTTTATATGAAGTCAAATTCTCGGATATTTCACCAAGTAAAATAACCGAACTGTTAAGGCTGCGTAAGTTTGCTTTTTGTCCACGCTTTTCAAATCGTTTCTTGAAGCCTTTTACCCTTCTTTCAATTTCAGGCAAAGCGTTTTCAATAGAAGAAACATCGTAACCTCTTTCAAGTAAAAACCTGCTTCTGTCAATGGTAAAAGTATAGGTTTCAATTTTCCCGATTAATATAGGTACTTTGCTTTCGTCGAAGTCTGTTGTGACAACAGCTTTAACTTTTTTTTTATGCTGTGCGGTTACATTAGGAGAAACCAGCAATACAATTGAGCAAAGAGAAATTATGATACTGTTTTTTAAATGATCTTTTAAAAACATATAATTAAGGATATAAATTTAACTAGTGAAATGGGATAAAACGAATAAGAAATTCAAAGTTATAATTTAAAAATTGATATTTTAATGTTGAAATGATTTAAACTTTTATTTTATAACTTTGAAGTAAATCTAGATGCTATGAATGTAGAAACACAACGTAGAAATATTGTACACAGAATCTTGGATACTGAAAATGTACAACTGCTAAATCAAATAGAAGATTTACTGAATAATGATATTTATACTTACTCCACTGATGGGAAACCATTAACAGCTACTGAATATAAAAATCATTTGAGTGGAATTATGAAACTATCGGATGCAGGAGAAGCTGGCTACACAACTGAAGAAGCAAGGAATAAAATTATAAAAAAATGAAGCCAGTTGTCTGGTCTCCAAATGCTATAGAATCTATTCAAAACTGTTATAATTATATTTATCTGCAAAGTCCACAAAATGCTGATTTGGTTGTAGAAACCTTATTTGATTTAGGTGAAAAATTAAATTTATTTCCTGATAAAAACCCCATAGAACCATTATTCAATTCAGAAGAAATTCGATTTTTTCCTAAATGGAATTTTAAAATAGTTTACCGAATAGAACAAAACAGAATCTATATTCTCGATATTTTTTCAACGTATCGAAATCCTCAAAATTTCAAATTATAGATTTAAAAACTTATTTTTGGTTTTTACTTCTAAGTATTTAAAACAAATGATAAATCCTTTCACCGACGAATATTTTATGAAGAAAGCTTTGCAGGAAGCTGAAATGGCTTTTGAAAAAGGCGAAATTCCTGTCGGAGCCATAATCGTTGTTGCAGATAAAGTAATAGCAAGAAGTCATAACTTGACCGAATTACTTAATGATGTTACCGCTCATGCCGAAATGCAATCAATAACAGCAGCTGCGAATTTTTTAGGCGGAAAATATTTAAAAGATTGTACCTTATATGTAACACTTGAACCTTGTCAAATGTGTGCGGGTGCTTTGTATTGGAGTCAGATTTCTAAAATTGTTTTTGGAGCTCGTGATGAGCAACGTGGGTTTATGACTATGGGAACCAAATTGCATCCTAAAACTACTGTAGTTTCAGGTGTTATAGCTAATGAAGCTGCGGATTTGATGAAGCGATTCTTTGCTTCTAGGAGAAAATAAACATTTTAAAAACACTCCTAAAAAATATTTTTTAAATCCCGAAAATTCTTCTTAAAATAATTAAATAAAAACATACTTTTACTACAATATAATGAGCGATTTTGCAGTTATGATTTTAACTGTAAAACGTGATGGTTATTTTATAAAATTTTAATTCGTAACCCATTAACTCTAAATAAAAGTGAAAACAAAAGGATTGATTTTCGTGTTTTGTGTATTTTTTTTGTTTCAAGGTTGTAGTAAAAAATCTGCTGCCGATTTTAATTCCGATTTTTCATTATTTAAAGAGTACATAGTCAGTTTTACTGGGGGAATAGTCTCGGCGCAATCTGATATTCGGGTGGTTTTGGCTTTCGATAATAATTGGAAAGTCAATCAGGTTTTAGATGATGATTTGTTGGATATTTCTCCAAATGTACATGGAAAAGTGGTGGCACTTTCGAACAATACCATTGCTTTTATACCCGAAAAAAAGCTGGAATCAGGAACCGAATACCAAGTGACTTTGCATTTGGATAAAATCAATCCTAAAGTAGCTGAAAAGCACAAAGAACTTTCCCAATTTAATTTTACTGTAAAAACCATCAAACAGGATTTTACTCTTAATACACTCGATGTTCAATCGTATAGCAAAGAATATCAATATCTGAATTGTGTGTTGAAAACAGCGGACAATATGGATTTTGAAACTGCTAAAAAATTGGTTGAAGCCGAACATAACGGAAAAGATTTACATGTCATTTTTGAAAAATCTCCAGCTGTTGCCAGAGAATTCAAATTTAGAATTGACAGTATTCAGCGGGTAGATATTACAAGCAATCTTGCGATTTCCTATGACGGAACGGATTATGATATGGACCAAAAAGGAACTATCGATTTTCCAATTACGACTTTAAATGAGTTTAAAATTATAAAATCCGAATTGCAGGGAGAAGGCAATCAATCGTTATCTATTAATTTTTCGGAACCATTAGAGAAAGGTCAGGATTTTAAAGGTTTGGTAGCGATTCAAAATACTAATAATTTAAAGTTTTCTACTCAAGGTAATGTTTTAAAAGTATATTTTAATAATGAAAAAGAGGTAAAAAAGCCTGTTGAAGTAATACCCGAAGTAGCGCCCGAAGTAATAGTTGCTGATACTTCTGCAGTTGCAGTTGATTCTGCATCTGTTGTAGTAGAGGAATCAGTTGTTGAAGTTGTTGAACCAGAACCAGCAGTTTTTTCTCAAAAACTAGCAGGAGATTTGTTGTTAGAGGTTTTTCAAGGAATCGAAAGTGAATATGGCAAAAAACTAAATGCGAATTATTCTGAGAAAATTTCTTTTGATGAAATAAAACCCAATGTTCGTTTTCTAAAAAGTGGAACTATTTTGCCAAGTTCGAATAATTTAAAACTCAATTTTGAAGCGGTAAACTTAAGTGCTGTAGATGTAAAAGTGTATAAAATTTACAAAAACAATATTCTTCAGTTTCTTCAGGATAATGAATTGAATGGTACTCGAAATCTAAAAAGAGTAGGTCAGCCTATTGCCAAATCGACTATTAATTTAAAAGAGAACAGCTTGGTGAATTTGGGTAAATGGAACACTTTTGCTTTGGATTTATCTAAAATTATTACACCAGAACCGGGAGCTATTTACAGAGTGGAGTTCTCGTATAAAAAAGCCTATTCTTTATATAAATGTGAAAACGCTAATGCAGACGAAAGCGAAAATGAAGAGGCAGAAGAAGTAGATGAAAAAGATGTGAATTATAGTGAAAACTCTTATGATGATTACTATTATGACGATTATGAATGGAGAGAAAGTCAAGATCCTTGTACAAATTCATATTATTACAACGCTAGAATAGGAACTAATATTTTGGCTTCGGATGTTGGTGTGATAGCCAAAAGAGGCGAAAATAAATCGTACTTATTTGCCGTAAATAATATCATTACAACCGAACCAATTTCGAATGCGCGAGTTGATTTATACAGTTTTCAGCAACAAAAATTAGCCACAAGTGCGACAAGCAGTGAAGGAATTGCTAGTTTTCAATTAGATACGTTCGCTTATTTTGCGATTGTAACTTATGGCACACAATCGACTTACGTAAAGCTTGATGACGGAACTTCATTATCGGTAAGTAATTTTAATGTGGCTGGAGAGACTTTGCAAAAAGGACTCAAAGGATTTATTTATGGGGAACGTGGCGTTTGGCGTCCGGGTGATAATTTGTATTTATCTTTTATTTTGAATGATGCTTCGAATAAATTGCCTTTGGGACACCCGATAAAGTTTAGATTGGCCGACCCTAATGGGAAAGTGACGTATCAAACCGTTCAAAAAACGAATGAATGGAATCATTATGCTTTTACAGTTCCAACCGAAATGGATGCGCCAACTGGAAATTGGGAAGCCATGGTAAGCGTTGGTGGAGCTAAGTTTTACAAGAGTATCAAAATTGAAACCATAAAACCCAACCGTTTAAAAATTAAAAATAGTTTCAAACGAGCGGTACTTTCTTCTTCTTATCCAAACACTAGCACGCTCGAAGTGACTTGGCTTCACGGAGCAGTTGCCAAAAATCTGAATGTAGAAATGCAAGCCAAATTTTCGCAACAAGCGACAACCTTCAAGAATTATGAGAAGTATATTTTTGATGATTTAGTTCGAAAATTCAGTACCGAAGAGATTACTGTTTTTTCAGGTAAATTAGATGCTAACGGAAAAGCAAACACAGTTGTAGACCCAAAAATTCAAGGTCAGGCTCCTGGTATGTTGCGAGCTTCGTTTATTACCAAAGTCTATGAAGAAGGAGGAGATTTTAGTACCGATGTTATGGCAACGACGTATTCACCTTATAATACATATGTAGGTATAAAATCGCCAGAGCCGAATCGTTACGGCATGCTTGAAACCCGAAAAGTAAATCAATTTGACATTGTTACTGTCGATGAAAATGGAAGACCAAGAGCAGTCAAAAACTTAGAGGTAAAAGTATTCAAAGTAGAATGGCGCTGGTGGTGGGATGCTTCTAGTGATAATTTATCCAATTACAATTCGGATGATGCGACGACTTCGTATAAAACTTTTAGAGTAAATACCGATGCTAATGGAAAAGGAAATGTAAGTTTTGCTTTGACTGATGAAGAATGGGGACGTTATTTAATTCGAGTTTCGGATGAGGTTGGAGGTCATGCAACTGCATTAACGGCTAATATAGATTGGCCAATGTGGTCTGGAAAAACTAAAAACACGAACGCTTCAACGGCAAATATGTTGGTTTTTTCTACCGATAAAGAAAAATACGCTGTTGGCGAAAAAGCACAGATTTCATTTCCATCAAGTGAAGGAGGCAGAGCTTTTATTTCTATTGAAAATGGTTCTAAAGTAGTGCAAACCCTTTGGGCGAAGACCCAAAAAGGAGAAACCAAAGTGAGTATTCCAATTACTTCGGCGATGGCACCGAATGTTTATTTTAATATCACATTGTTGCAACCTCATGCTTCGACAAAAAACGATTTGCCAATTAGAATGTATGGAATTGTTCCTATTGAAGTAATTGATAAAAACACAATTCTTGAACCTAAATTAGTAATGCCTGATGTTTTGAAACCTGAACAATCTTTTGCTTTGAAAGTAAGTGAACAATCAGGAAAAGAAATGACGTATACGATTGCAGTTGTTGATGAAGGATTGTTGGATTTAACTCGTTTTAAAGCACCAAATGCTTGGGATAGTTTTTATGTTCGTGAAGCTTTGGGAGTGAAAACCTGGGATATTTACGATGATGTGATTGGAGCGTATGGCGGAAAAGTAAATCAGATCTTTAGTATTGGTGGGGACCAGGATTTAGGTGGTGGTAAAGCCAAAAAAGCTAACCGTTTTAAACCTGTTGTGATTTATATGGGACCTTTTAAATTAGAAAAAGGACAAACTAAAACCCATCAAATAAAACTACCAAAATACATTGGTTCAGTAAAAACGATGATTGTAGCTGGTGATGCGACAACAAGTGCTTATGGTAGTGTCGAAAAAGCAACTCCTGTTCGCAGTCCGTTGATGGTATTGGCTTCGTTGCCAAGAAAAATTTCTCCATCCGAAAGAGTGACGATTCCTGTTACTGTTTTTGCAATGGAAAAAAACATCAAAAATGTAACGGTTCAAATTAAGACAAATAATGGATTAAAAGTTATTGGTAGTGCTGTGCAAAAAGTTTCATTCGCACAACCTGATGAAAAAATGGCTTATTTTAATTTGGCTGTTGGTAGCGTTACCGGAATTGGAAAAGTACAAATTGTAGCGACTTCGGGTAAAGAAAAATCGGTTTATGATGTAGAGATTGATATGACCAATCCGAATCCAGTGACAAATACATTTACGGATGTGATTTTAGAACCAAATAGTGCAAAAACTATTTCATGGAAAACATTTGGAGTTGCTGGAAGTAATAAGGCAAAATTGGAGATTTCATCAATGCCAACTATTAATTTGAATGGCAGATTGCAATATCTTATTCAATATCCTCATGGTTGTGTGGAGCAAACGACTTCCTCAGTGTTTCCGCAATTGTATTTGAATGATATAGCTGATTTGGATGCTACTCGAAAAGGTTTAATTCAGAAAAATGTAACTGCAGGAATCACAAGACTAGGAGGTTTCCAATTATCGAATGGAGGAATGGCGTATTGGCAAGGCGGAACTGAAGCAGATGATTGGGGTTCTTCTTACGCTGGACATTTTATGATTGAAGCCGAGAAAAAAGGGTATTTCTTACCGATAAATTTCAAATCAAAATGGATTTCGTACCAACAAAAAGAAGCCAAACAATGGCGATTTGAATCTAGATATGGCAATGATTTAGCACAGTCGTATCGTTTATATACTTTGGCTTTGGCCGGAGCTCCAGATTTGGCTTCGATGAATAGATTGCGAGAAACCAAAGGAATTTCGAATGAAAGTAAATTGCGTTTGGCTTCTGCTTATGTATTGGCAGGACAAAAATCAGCTGGTTTGACTTTATTGTTGAATACTAAAATAGACGAGGAATCTAATTATAATTATTACTATTATGGTTCTAGTGACAGGAATCGTGCGATGACTTTGGAGACAATGGTGTTGCTAGGTCAAAAATCAAAAGCATTCGCAATGGCTACAAAATTAGCCAAAGAAATGTCAAGCGATATGTGGATGAGTACACAAACGACAGCATATTGTTTGTATGCAATGGCTAAGTTTTCTTTGAGTAATGGTTCAAAAGGAATGGATGTTCAATGGAGTAAAGACGGAAAGTCTGAAACAATTAAAACGTTAAAAACAATCTCTGATAGAAGTTTGGTTGTCAAAATGGGAACAAATAGTGTGACTTTAAAAAACAATAAAAAGAACCGACTTTTTGTTCGGGTATTGAATACTGGAATTCTTCCTATTGGTCAAGAAAATGCGATTCAAAGTAATGTTTCGGCTTCTATTGTTTTTAAAAATAGAAAAGGCGGTGTGATTAATGTTTCTAAAATAAATCAGGGAACTGAGTTTGTTGCTGAGGTAACGGTTAGAAACCAAAAGAATGAGCGTGTAGAAAATGTGGCGCTATCTCAAATTTTACCTTCTGGTTTTGAAATTGTAAATACTCGTTTTACTGATTATGGAGATGCAACCAACAATGTTGCCGATTATATTGATATCCGAGATGATAGAACCAATTTCTATTTTGGTTTGAAAGCAGGCGAAGTAAAAGCCTTTAGTATATTATTGAACGCCTCTTATTTAGGAACTTATTATTTACCTGGATTGCAATGTGAGGCAATGTATGATAATACCTTTTTGGCGAGAACTAAAGGATTCTGGGTTCAGGTGGTAAAGTAGATAAATGGCACACGGATGATACGGATTGAGCTGATTTTACGCAGATTAAATGATTAATATAAAAGATATGATTTTAGTTACGTGTACCATTATTAAAAAAGCACGCAGATTTTACAGATTCACTCAGAATAATTTTAATAAATCTGCGTAACATATTTTTTTCAATATAATGCACAGTCGTAAATATATTCAAGAAGTTAAATGATCTGTGTAAATCCGTTTAATCTGTACAATCTGTGGCCCAAATTTAAGTTTGAATTTCAATAACCCTAGTGAATTGCGAATAACTTTGCAACGCTTGCGGTAAATAACAATCACTTTGAAAAATAAATTAATTGCTTTGCTTCAGCGCATTATCAATTGGATAAAACAAAATAAAATAAAATCATCAATAGCATTTTTGCTGTTGATGATTTATTATTTCTCGTTGCCTAGAACCTTGTTTCAAGAGCCTTATTCTACAGTTATTGAAAGTAAGGAAGGAGAATTGCTTGGTGCTAAGATTGCTAGAGATGGACAATGGCGATTTCCTGCTCAAGATAGTGTTCCTGATAAATTCAAGAAATGTATTGTCTATTTTGAAGATGAATATTTCTATAAACATCCCGGATTTAATCCTGTGGCAATGGTAAATGCTTTTCAGCAAAATAGAAAAGCAGGCAAAGTCGTTCGTGGCGGTAGTACACTTACACAACAAGTGATTCGTTTGTCCAGAAAAGGCAAAGGAAGAACCTATTTTGAGAAAGTAATGGAGCTTATTCTCGCTACTCGCTTAGAATTGGGTTATTCTAAAAATGAAATAGTAGAATTGTATTCGGCTCATGCACCTTTTGGAGGAAATGTTGTGGGGCTCGAAATGGCTTCTTGGCGGTACTTTGGAGTACAAGCCTATCAATTATCGTGGGCGGAGAGTGCTACTTTGGCTGTATTGCCTAATGCTCCGAGTTTAATATATCCAGGAAAAAACCAAATCAAGTTACTCAATAAACGCAATAGGCTTTTGTTAAAACTTGAGCAAGAAGGAATAATCGATAAACAAACCTATGAACTTTCTATAGACGAACCTTTGCCTCAAAAGCCATATAATTTGCCACAAATTGCACCACATTTATTGCAACGTGTCGCGAAGAATCAAGAGGGAACTCGCGTAAAAACAACTATTGATATTGGTTTGCAAAATAGAGTCAATCAAATTGCGAGGTATTATTACAACCAATACAAACAGAATGAAGTTCATAATTTGGCTATTTTGGTTATTGATGTGTCTAATAGAAATGTGATGAGTTATGTTGGGAATTCTCCAACTGACGGTAATCATCAAAAAGATGTTGATATTATTGATGCGCCAAGAAGTACAGGAAGTATTCTAAAACCGCTTTTGTATGCAGGAATGCTCGACGATGGAGAGTTATTACCGAATACACTGGTGGCTGATATTCCAACACAAATTTCGGGTTATACGCCACAAAATTTCAACTTGACATTTGATGGAGCGGTTCCAGCTCATCGAGCCTTAGCGCGTTCTTTGAATATTCCTGCGGTTTTGATGTTGCAGGATTTTGGGGTGAATAAATTTTATGAAGAATTACAGCGATTTAAATTGAGGGATATTTCTAAACCACCAGATCATTATGGTTTATCACTTATTTTGGGTGGCGCCGAAAGTAATTTGTGGGATTTGTGCAGGACGTATGCGGGTTTGTCTTCTACTTTAAATTTTTTCAATAAAAATCAAGGTCAATACAGAACCAATGAATTTGCCGAGCTCAATTATCAGAATGATTTTCAAGTCAATTTTGGTGATGAAACCAAGCAGAAGAATATTTTAGGAGCCGGTTCAATCTGGCTTACCTATAATGCAATGGAACAAGTCAATCGCCCTGAAGGTGATGAAGCTTGGAAATTCTATGACAGTTCACTTAAAATTGCTTGGAAAACTGGAACTAGTTTTGGTAATCGTGATGCTTGGGCGATTGGAACAAATAGTCGTTACGTAGTTGGAGTGTGGGTTGGGAATGCAACAGGCGAGGGACGACCAACATTAACTGGGGTAACAAGTTCAGCACCTATTTTATTTGATGTTTTTAATTTATTGCCAAGGCAAAGATGGTTTGATACTCCATATAAAGATTTAGAAGAAGTTGAGGTGTGTAATTTGAGTGGTTATTTGGCTAAAGAAGGCTGTCCAACAATTAAACAATGGGTTTCCAAAAAAGGAAAAAACACAGCAACTTGTCCCTATCATAAAACAGTGCATTTAGATAAAACACAACAATTTCAAGTGAATAGCAGTTGTGAAAACATAGAAAATATAGTGACCAAAAATTGGTTTGTATTACCGCCTGTAATGGCTTGGTATTACAAAAGCCAGCATACAGAGTATTTGCCATTGCCACCGTTTCGAAATGATTGTATGGGAGCGCAAACGACAACGATGGACTTTATTTATCCTAAAGCCAAAAGCAAAATCTACCTCACCAAAAATTTTAATAGTGAAGTGCAGCCCGTGATTTTAAAAGTAGCACATTCACAACGAGAAAGTAAATTGTTTTGGTATGTTGATAATGTTTATAAGGGCAGTACCAAAACGTTTCATGAAATGCCTATTTCTGCTACTACAGGATTTCATTATATTACCGTGGTGGATGAATTTGGAAATGAAATTAGAAGAAAAATTGAGATTGTGAAGGAGTGACTTTATTATAATTCTCTAACAGCGCTAGGTTTTATGTTTCTTTGTTTTTTAAAATAATTTGAAAGATGGCTTTCATCGGTGAAACCAAATTCAAAAGCAATTTGCTTCATCGATAATTGCTTGTTCAAAATTCTTTTTTCTATTAGTTTTACTCTCAGTTTGTTACTGTAATCCCTGTAGCTTATTGAAAAATTCCGCTTGAAATAAGTGCCAAAATAACTTTGAGAAATATTAAAATGTTCTGCGATAGTTTTAATTTGAATCAGTTTTGGTTTGTAAATATTTTGATGAATATAAGAGATAATCTGGTCGTTGTCTATTCCAGAACCTGTGATTTTGATATTCTGTTGTTGCAGACTTTCTTTTATCAATCCAAAAATGGATAAGATTTGGTAAAATATAATTGGTGAAGTTGAAATATTGGCTTTACAATTGTAGGCCCTTATATTATCAATGGTGTTTTTTAATATGCTTGCGCAAGTTTCATCAAGTTTTAGCACATTTTCTTTGAGTGATTTATCACGCATGATATTCTCTGGAGTATTGAGCAGGAATTCGTCGCAAGTTAGTTTTCTATTTGAATTAAAATAGGTGTCAGTAAATTTTATAAAGAAAAACCGAGTTGTTTTTTTAATGTCAAAATAGTGCTCATCATCGGTTGAGATTACAAATAAATCTCCAGATTGGTAGTGAAGCAAATTGTTGTTTAGTTCATGAATTCCGCTGCCTTTGATAATGTAAATAATCTCGTAATAGGTGTGACTATGTGTAGGGAGGTGATATTTGTCTTCCTCAAATTCATCAATCACTAAAGTATCAAATTGATTTAATGTTTTCATAACCTATAATTGCAAGTTTATGTTGTAAAATTACAATTTATTTGGAATTATTTTAAATAAATTTGCAATGTAAAATAGGCGTTGATATATTAATGATGCAACGTTAATTAATAATCTTTTTTAGGATAATATGAAAAAAAGTTTGCTCTCACTCTCTTTGGGTGGTTTAACAATAGGAATTACAGAGTTTGTGATGATGGGGATTTTACCTGATGTTGCCTCTGATTTGAAAGTTAGTATTCCAATCGCTGGATATTTAATTTCGGCTTATGCACTTGGCGTTGTCATTGGTGCGCCTTTATTGGTCATTGTTGCTCGAAATTATCCACCGAAGAAAACGCTTTTAATATTGGCGGCTATGCTCGCTTTCTTTAACTCTTTGTCGATAATTGTACCCAATTACGAATTCTTTTTTTTAACTCGATTGTTGTCTGGATTACCTCATGGTGCTTTTTTTGGTGTAGGAGCGGTAGTTGCTAGCCGCCTTGCTGACAAAGGAAAAGAAGCTCAGGCGATATCGATTATGTTTGCTGGATTAACGATTGCTAATCTTATTGGAGTACCAATAGGAACTTATGTAGGTCATCATTTTTCTTGGCGTTTCACTTTTGCTTTGATTGGTCTTTTCGGGATTCTTACCTTTATTTCTCTTTATTTTTGGATGCCAAATCTACATTCTAATGATAAAGTATCAATGAAAAAGCAAATGAAACTTTTTAAGAAAGTTGAGGCATGGCTGGTGATTTTGATAACTGCCATTGGAGTAGGAGGTTTGTTTTGTTGGATTAGTTATATTGCTCCTTTATTAACTGATATTTCTGGTTTTGATGCTGCCGAAGTACCTTATATTTTGATATTAGCTGGTGCAGGAATGGTTGTTGGTAATGTTATTGGAGGTAAATTAGCGGATACATTTCCACCTGATAAAACACTTATTACTTTGTTTTTACTTATGGCTTTGGATTTAACAATGGTTTATTTCTTTTCTTCTAATCCTTATATTAGTTTGTTGTTAGTTTTTACGACGGGATGTGTTTCGTTTACTTTTATTGCGTCAATCCAAATGCTGATGATTCAGATTGCGGTTGGTGCCGAGATGATTGCTTCGGCAGCGATACAAGCTTCATTTAATATAGGGAATGCCTTGGGAGCTTTTTTAGGTGGATTGCCTTTGATAGCTGGATTTAGTTATGCATCGCCTAATTTAGTAGGAATAGGGATGTCCTTAATGGGAGTTTTGTTTACTGTAATGTTGGTACAACGTCAGAAGACAATGTTGAAACTACAAGCTGTCAAAATTTAATAAATGACTTTATTTCTATTTACAAGACATAAAAAAATCGCCTTTCTCATCTCTGAGAAAGGCGATTTTTTTATAACAACTTTTAATTTTTGGTAAATATATTATTTGCTGTTTTGAAAACAAATGCCCTAGCCCAGATAGTAGCGGCATCCTTTTCCTTTTTCTTTAAAAAGGAAAAGATATAGCGGATAGTTGGAAATAGCTCCTAATGCTATTACTTAAAATAGCTACAAGTAAGTTTTGTTACTTTCGATATGAGATTACTTAGTTCCTCGCAACGAGAATAACCCACAAAAAAACCGCCAATCTCACGAAAGGCGGTTTTGTTTTATTCTGAAATAACATTTCCTTTTTTGTCATAGAAATGATATTCTAAATACGTGTAAGCGTCACGTGGTATGATTTTTACCCATTTTTTGTGTTCAAAAAACCATTTTGAACGCAATGATGGAAACCCTTTACTGAGGTAAGCAGCCACAAATGGATGTACATTAAGTACAACTTTATTGTGGGTTTTTAAAACTCTTTCCAGATCAGAAGTAATTTTGTCAATGATTAATATTGGTGCTTCAATTTCACCATTTTCATTGTTTGGATCTTCTTCTCTTGTTTTTATGTTAACTTCTGGTCTTACGCGTTGTCTGGTAATTTGGACCAACCCAAATTTACTCGGTGGTAAGATTTTGTGTTTTGCTTTATCGTCACTCATTTCTTCCCTCAGGAAGTCGAATAAGACTTTACGATTTTCGGGATTAGACATATCGATAAAATCAACGACTATGATTCCGCCCATATCTCGAAGACGTAATTGTCTTGCGATTTCGGCTGCTGCAATCATATTGACTTCCATGGCTGTATCTTCCTGATTGGTAGCTTTATTAGAACGGTTTCCACTGTTTACGTCTATAACGTGTAAAGCTTCAGTATGTTCGATAATAAGATAAGCTCCTTTACTCATGGAAACAGTTTTTCCAAATGAAGTCTTGATTTGTCTCTCTATATTGTATTTCTCAAAAATAGGAGTGTCTTTAGACTGATAGAACTTAACAATTGATTGTTTGGAAGGTGCAATTTCCTGCACATAATCCTTTGTTTGTTGGTACAACTCTTCATCATCTATCTGAATACCACTAAAGGTATCATTGAATACGTCTCTTAATATTGAAGAAGCTCTATTAAGCTCTCCTAATATTTTGGAAGGATGATGAGCAGTTGGTAATTTTTTACACATTGCATTCCATCTGCTAAGCAGGTTCTGCAAATCTTTTTCTAATTCTACTGTGGTTTTGCCTTCGGCTACTGTACGAACAATAACGCCAAATCCTTTTGGTTTGACTGATTGTACAAGACGTTTCAAACGTTCCTTTTCTTTTTTGTCTTCTATTTTTTGTGATATAGAAACTCGGTCAGAAAACGGAACCAAAACAATAAATCTTCCTGCTAGAGAAAGCTCAGCGCTTAATCTTGGCCCTTTGGTCGATATTGGTTCTTTGACGACTTGTACCAAAACAGATTGATTAGCACTAATTACATCTGTAATAGTACCATCTTTATCTATTTCTTTTTCAAACTGAAAGTTCTTTAGGGAAAAATCTTTTATTTTACCTGCGCTTACAAGTTTTATGAATTTCAGTTGGGAAGCTAAGTTTGGTCCTAAATCGTGATAATGTAAAAAGGCATCTTTTTCGAAGCCTACATTTACAAAAGCAGCATTAAGTCCAGCAACAGGTTTTCTTATTTTGGCAATAAAAATATCACCTACTTGAAAATTGCTTTTCTCTTCTTCTTTGTGTAATTCAATTAGTTTTCCATCTTTTAATAAGGCAAAATCTACGAAATCAGAACTAGATCGAATGATTAATTCTTTATTCATTTGTAAATTTTTATCCGTGAATAGGTTGTCGGTTATAGGTTGTCGGTTGTTTGGAAAAATCCATTAACAATTAACTACCAACCATGAACTTTTCAAGGATGGATTAAACAATATTTGAACAGGTTTGTTTACCCGGTGGACTAGACAATAAGCATCAATTTTTGGTCTTCCAACTTTTGATCTTCGACTTTTGACTAAATCCGATTTCAATGAACTTAAAAAAGAAAAAAGTAGTTTAAAACTACTTTTTCTTTTTGTGACGGTTAGCTCTCGCTCTTTTTTTACGTTTGTGCGTCGCTACCTTATGTCTCTTTCTTTTTTTACCACTTGGCATATCTAATAGATTTTATGATTAATTAATAGTGTTATTTTGCTTCGTTGTTTACTTTAACCCCTTCAACAAAAACTTTTGCAGGTTTAAAAGCTGGAATGTTGTGTGCTGGAATTTTGATAGTGGTATTTTTGGAAATATTTCTTCCAGTTTTTTCAGCTCTTGTTTTAACGATAAAACTACCGAAACCTCTTAGGTAAACATTGTCACCAGTTTCAAGTGAATTTTTAACTTCGTTCATAAAAGTCTCTACAGTTGCTTGAACATCACCTTTTTCAAGACCTAATTTTTCTGAAATCTTCGCTACGATATCTGCTTTCGTCATTTTCTTTCCTTTTTATTATGTTGTAATAATTTTTTTGAGTGTGCAAATATATGAATTTAAAAAACAATTAATCAACCTAAATCGTTAAAATTTAATTACATAAACATTTACTTTTGTTTTCTAAAATATTAAGATGAAATTCTCTAACACGCTAATTGATTGGTACTTGCAGAATAAGCGGGATTTACCATGGCGAAAAACAACCAATCCTTACCCAATTTGGCTCTCAGAAATTATGTTACAACAGACAAGAGTTGCGCAAGGAATGCCTTATTTTTTGTCTTTTACGACAACTTTTCCAACTGTTTTTGATTTAGCAAATGCACATGAAGAACAAGTTTTGAAACTTTGGCAAGGATTAGGGTATTATTCCCGTGCTCGAAATTTGCATAAAACGGCGCAAATTGTAGCTCAAGAAATGGGAGGTGTTTTCCCAGATAATTATTCAGATCTGTTAAAACTAAAAGGAATTGGCGAATATACTGCGGCAGCTATAGCTTCGTTCTCTTATAATGAATGCGTTCCCGTTGTCGATGGAAATGTATTTCGAGTACTTTCACGTTATTTTGATATAAAAACTGATATTGCTCAAGCCAGCGCCAAGAAAGAATTTGCTGCTTTAGCTTTTGAGCTCATGCCAAAAGACAATCCGGCACAATTCAATCAGGCTATAATGGAATTTGGTGCGCTACAATGTGTTCCCAAAAATCCAGATTGCAGTATTTGTGTTTTTAATGATAGTTGTGTTGCTTTGGAAAAAGGAATTGTTGATCAGTTACCAGTGAAGTCTAAGAAGACAAAAGTTCGAAATCGCTACTTTAATTATATAATAGGTATAGACGATAAGGAAAACACCTTAATCCAAAAGCGTACAGCCAAAGGAATCTGGCATAATTTATATGAATTTCCTTTGATAGAGACGGAGAAAGTAGAAGATTTTGAGATAATTGCTCCCCAGATTCAGAATTTATTTCCTGATGGAAATAAAGTTATGAGCTTGCTAGAATATAATTCCGAAAGTATAATTCATAAACTTTCGCACCAACATTTGCATATCAAGTTTTGGAAAGCGAGTTTAAAAGGAACTCTTGAAAAGGGAATTGATCTCAAGACCGTCAAAACATTTCCGTTTCCAATAGTAATTCATAATTTTATTGAAGAGAAATTATAAAGTAAAGTAGTAAGAATATATTTGTTTTGATTTACAGGTAAGATTTTTCTATCTTTCAAAAATAAAAATCATCACATTGAAAAAAATCTTCCTCTTACTAAGTCTTCATTTTGGAATGTTGACATTTGCACAAATTAATCCTGAAACAATTAAGAAAAATCAAGAAGCTATAATAGAAGAATTCGTTACCAATTGTGCCGAAAAGCACAGTTACACTTATGAAATGTCAGAATGGCAACATTGTCTAGATACCGGTTTAAAAAAAGACAGTACGATATCTTACTTATGGCAACAAAAAGCAATGCCTTATTTTAAAGCCAGAAAATATGAAATTGGTATGGTGTATTTAGATAAAGCTGTAGAATTAAATCCTGAAAAACATCAAGCATACCGAGCTTTTATTAAATGTATTTTTGTTAAAACCTATAAAGAATCCATTTTAGATTTTGAGGATTGTATTAAAAAGTTTGGAAATAATTATGTAATGGATCATACCTATAATTTTTATATTGGGTTGTGTTATTTGCAACTCAATGAATTTTCTAAAGCCGAAAAACTTTTTAAAGATTATAATGATGATATTTTCAGAAACCGACAAGGATTAGAACATCCTACGGCTTTATTTTATTATGGAGTTTCAAAATATGAACTAAAAAAGTGGGAAGAAGCTATTATTGTTTTTGATAAAGCATTAAAACTATATCCTAATTTATCGGATGCGAAATTTTATAAAGTGATTTGTTTAGTTCGTTTGGATAAAAAAGAAGAAGCTAAAAAATTATATGAAGAAGCAAAACAAGACGGGAAATCGGGTTATACTATTAATGAAGATAATGTTGTTTATGAAACTTATCCTTATCAAGTGCGGTGGAAGTCTTAAAACTATATTATGTTGAATGTTAATAATAAACAAAATATGAAATCAAAACAATTCCTAATAATCAGATTACTTCTTATTTCGACTCTTTCATTTGCTCAAACCAGCCCTTTAATAGTTCCTGCAAATGTAATTTTGCCAAAAGATACTTTGGTAGCCAGTCATCTTATAAAATCTTTAAATGGTTTTTTGATACAAAAAGAAAGTCCAAACAAAGAGAATATTTTTGTTTTGAAAGAAGATTTGCTGGAAACTTCTATTCTTTTGGATGAAATGAAAGGAATTGAGAAAAGTGCAAAATTCAAAGATGATAATTTCTACAAAAGCTACTTGAATAATATCGTGCAAATCGATAAAAGTAATTTTATAATTCAGCTATCATATATAGGTATAAATGAAAACATGCCAATCTTGGTTGCCAGCTTTGAGATATTGGCCAAATATAAGGATGATAAGTTTTATTTTTTATCGCCTTTGAAACGGAATACACTTTCTTGGCAAACCAAAAAAATAGGAAACAGTATTTTTTATTTTAAAAAAGAATTAAATACAAAAGTCGCTACAGACTATGTTAAGGATGTAGCTTTATTTGATAAAAAGCTAAATGCACCAGAAAATAGCATTGTTTGGTATGGTTGTAATGACATGCTAGAAGTGATGCAAAATATTGGTGTGTTGTATAAGTTAGAGTATAATGGGCATTCTGTTGGTACTATTAATGCCATTGAAAATCGAACTACTTTATTGGTTAACGGAACATATAACACCAATTTTAATAGTTTTGATCCCCACGATTTGTGGCATGAAAGAGCGAGAAATGCAATTCAAAAAAATCTAATTAATAAACCTGTTGATGAAGGTTGTGCTTATTTATATGGTGGAAGTTGGGGGATTAGTTGGGAACAAATTCTTAAAACATTCAAAGAGAAAGTAGCTTCGAATCCCAAATCTGATTGGCTTAGTTTGTATGATGGATTTTATAATTTTGGTGAAAGCAAAGAGAAACATTTAATCGTGAGTTACTTAATCAACGCTTTAATCGTTGAAAAAATTGAAAAAGAAAAAGGATTTCCTGCTGTTGTTGAATTACTAAGTTGTGGGAAATACGAAAAAGGTAATGATAACTATTTTAAAGTATTGGAGAAATTAACAGGAATCAATAAGGTCAATTTTAATGAGCAAGTTTGGATTTTGATTAAAAAAAGATAAGTAGTAAAGTTGAATAGTTTGAGATGAAGTTGATTTCTTGTGGAATATATTTGCTAAATCCAATAAAAGCAGATTTCAAAAAATAATGTACCTTTGATAGAAATACCACACAATCATGAATGGATCATTAAACAAAGTGATGCTTATAGGTCATCTTGGCGAGGATGTTAAGATGCATTATTTCGAAGGAGGAAACTGCATTGGGAGATTTCAATTGGCTACAAATGAAGTTTATATCAATAAAACGACTAACGAAAAAATTGTTTCTACAGAATGGCATAATTTGGTAGTGCGTAATAAAGCCGCCGAAATTTGTGAAAAGTATCTTTCAAAAGGAGATAAGATATATGTGGAAGGGCGTATTAAATCAAGACAATGGCAAGCAGAAGATGGTTCAACAAAGCATACTATGGAAATCCAAGTAACCGAGTTTACTTTTTTGACTACCAAAAAAGATGCGGAAAGTAATAAGATATTAAATTCTTCGGAATCCACAAAAAACACTAACTTTGACCCTCAAAATAACGACTTGCCAATCAATGACTTGCCGTTTTAATTGTTTAACTAATTTTTACAAATTTGGACCCAGAGCCCAGTTTAGAGATTGCTTCTCAAGTTGATTTTACTTTAATATTCGGTTTTATCGGAATTATTATTTTGTTGTTTTTTTCCGCAATAGTTTCAGGCGCCGAAGTAGCTTTGTTTTCCTTATCACAAAAAGATTTAGAAGATTCTCTTTTAGAAAATAATTCAAAAGGAAAAATTATAGCAAGGCTTTTAGAAAAACCAAAAAAACTTTTAGCAACATTACTTGTCGCTAATAATTTCATTAATATCGGCGTGGTAATTTTATTCTCTTTTGTTGGGAAAGATATTTTTGCAGCCATAAATTCTCCTGTTTTAAAATTCATAATCGAAGTGATTTTAGTGACTTTTCTATTATTACTTTTTGGTGAAGTTTTACCAAAAGTATATGCCAGCAGAAACAATGTGAAATTTGCTCAATTGATTGCCTATCCTGTTTCTGGATTAGATAAGGTTTTATCGCCTGTAAGTATACCTATGCGTTCTGTTACATTATTTTTGCAAAATAAATTGGGTAAACAAAAAACAAATTTCTCTGTAGATCAGCTTTCACAGGCTTTGGAATTAACTGCTACAGATGAAACTTCAACCGATGAACAAAAGTTATTGGAAGGAATTGTTTCTTTCGGTAATACTGATACTAAACAAGTAATGAGTCCGAGAATTGATGTTTTTGCTTTGGAAATTACGGAGTCTTTTGCGTCAATTTACCCTAAAATTATTGAAAAAGGATTTTCGAGAATTCCTGTATATCGCGATAATATAGATCAAATTGAAGGCGTTTTGTTTGTTAAAGATTTACTTCCTTATATTAATGATGTAGAATTTGATTGGATAACTTTATTAAGAGAGCCCTTTTTTGTTCCAGAAAATAAAAAATTAGATAATTTGCTCAAAGATTTTCAAAGTATGAAAAGCCATTTGGCAGTTGTTGTTGATGAATACGGAGGAACATCTGGATTGGTTTCATTGGAAGATGTTATAGAAGAGATAGTTGGTGATATAAGTGATGAATTTGATGATGCGCCTGTTAATTTTTCTCAAATTGATGATAGAAATTATATTTTTGAAGGTAAAATAAATCTAAAAGATTTCTATAGAATTATTGATGTTGATGAAGATTTATTCGAGGAGAAAAAAGGCGAAGCTGAAACGTTAGCAGGATTTATTTTGGAGCTGTTGGGTAATTTCCCTAAAAAAGGGCAGAAAATAGTTTTTGAAAACTGTACGTTTGTCATCGAATCTGTAGATCAAAAACGTGTCAAACAAATTAAAGTAACGATTGAATAAAATACAAAATGCTTAAAAAAATTACCGTTCTAGTTGTGTTTTTTGCATTCTTCTTATCTGTAGTAGGGTGTAAAAATGATGTTTTACCTAAACCTTCCAGTTATTTGCGACTAGATTATCCAGAAGCCGAATATATTGGTTTTAAAAGTAATTGTCCATTTGAATTTGATGTGAACTCCAAAGCGATTGTAAAAGAAGATAAAGGTTGCGGATATTCAATTACGTATCCAAAGATGAAAGCGACAATATATATTACATACAAATCAGTAAATGGAAATATAAATAAGTTGTTAAGAGATGCTCAAAAATTGACATATGAGCATGTTATAAAAGCGGATGATATATTGGAACAGCCATTTATAAACCCAGATAAAAAAGTATATGGGATGTTTTATCAGGTAGACGGAAATGCGGCAACCAACTCTCAATTTTACGCTACTGATAGCGTTAAACATTTTGTTACTGGTTCAGTTTATTTTTATACTAAGCCTAATTTTGATTCTATTATGCCAGCAGCAAGTTATGTGAAAAATGATATGCAGCGTTTGATGGAAACTTTGAAGTGGAAATAGTTTTATGTTGCAGTTTGAAGAATATAGTTTTCAGTTTGAAATCAAAGTCATTGCGAGGAACGAAGCAATCTCACTATAAATAGGTCACAGTTTTTTTATTCGAAATAAAGCAACAAAAAAGCCAAAAGCTAAGAATTCAGCTTTTGGCTTTTTTTATAATTGAATTGTGAAAATTGAAGTAATTTGTCTCAACAATTTAGTCAATTAAGACTTCATATTACTCACTTTATATGTTTTTCCGTCTCCTGTAGCTTGAACAATTTTAGTTAAACTTTCTGGAGTTTGAATTGTTTTGTCAAATGTTACAGTAGCCAGTTTTTTGTCAAAATCTACTTTGGCGGTTTGTACTCCGTCTAAAGCTGTTAATTCTTTTTGAATTGTTGCTGCACAACCTATGGCGCAAGTCATTCCTTCGATAGTGAAGCTTGCAGTTTGAAGGTTTGCAGCTGCAATTTCTTTTTTAACTTTTGGAGCAGTAGTTTCTGTTGAAGCTGTTTCAGTTTTTACTTCAGTTTTGTTGTCTTTGCAACTCACTAACGATAAGCTGGAAAGTGCCATAATTGCGATTGATTTTGTGAAATTCATTATGATGAGATTTTAATTGATTTAAACTTATTTGATGCAAAATTAATTAAAAAAGAAGCTGTAATTGCTAAAATTATTACAATTTTGTACAAAATTAGATTTATGGTGTCAAAGCAGCTGAAGTGGATGTATTTGTTTATTCTTTCTTTAATTTGGGGGAGTTCATTTATATTGATAAAAAAAGGATTAGTTGGATTAACCGCTTTTCAATTGGGTTCTTTACGAATTATTTTTGCGGCACTTTTTCTGTTTTTAATTGGTTTTAAAAGTTTGTTTAAAATCCAAAGACACCAATGGAAATTTATTGCATTGACTTCTCTGTTTGGGACTTTTATTCCAGCCTATTTTTTCGCAATTGCCGAAACTCAAATTGATAGTTCTATAACTGCTATTTTAAATTCTTTAACGCCTTTAAATGCTCTGATAATTGGTGCTACTTTTTTTGGAATTACTTTTCATAAAAATCAAATATGGGGAGTAATCGTAGGGCTTGTTGGATGTTTGCTTTTAGTATTTAATGGTGCTGTCAATCATCCGGAACAAAATTATTATTTTGCTATTTTAGTTTTGATTGCCTCTATTTGTTATGCGATAAACGTTAATCTGATTAAAAGATATTTGTCAGATTTGACTTCCTTGAGTATTACTACAGGCAATTTTTTAATATTACTTTTTCCTGCTTTGGTGATTTTGTTTTTTACCGATTTTTTTGAAGTTGTTCACGTCGAAAAAGTACAGCATTCACTTTGGTTCATATTAATTTTAGGAATCGTAGGAACTGGAATTGCGAATGTGATTTTCTTTAAACTCATCCAAATTTCATCACCAGTTTTTGCAACATCGGTTACGTATTTGATTCCTGTCGTCGCTATTTTTTGGGGATTATTGGATAATGAAGTGCTAACTTCTGTTCAGTGTATTGGTGCTTTTATTATCTTAATTGGCGTTTATTTATCGGCCAAGAAATAGTTTTTTAGCCAAAAGCAAAATGCTAATGGCTAAAATAATTTCTAAACATGTTTCTCCAATGGAGTTCCATATTTGTCAAAATAAAACATCGGAATTTCTAATGTTTCTAATCCAGATGCAATTTCAGATTCTTTCCCTACAACTACGATTCTGATGTTATCTATCAAGAAATATTTGTTGGCTACTCGCAAGACATCATCTGTAGTTACTGCATTGATAGTTTGAATGTATTTTTCATAAAAATCAATAGGGAGTTTTTCGGTCTCTGTGTTTAATGCATATCGGGCTACGGATTGTGGTTTTTCTACCTGCATCACAAATCTTCCGATATAGCCTGCTTTGACAGTTTTTAATACTTCTTCAGTTACTTTTTCGGTTCTTATTCGTTTTATTTCTTTGATGAATTCAACAACAGCACTATGGGTAACTGCGTTTCTTACGGCAGATTTTGCGTAGAATTTTGTAGTGTATTTTCCAGCTCCAATACTAGAACGGGCACCATAAGTCCAGCCGTTTTTTTCACGTAAATTCATGTTTAAATAACTATTGAAATCGCCACCTAGAATCTGGTTGGCAATTACTACTGGGAAAAAGTCAGGATCATTCATTTTTAAATTCACGGTGTTGACCAAAGTGATTTCAGATTGAACAGCATTCGGAACATCTACTAAATTGATTTGTAGTTTCGAAACATTTTCAGGTGCGTTGTATGATGTTTTTGGGATGGATCGTTTTTCCCAAGTCCCAAATAATTTTTCTACAGCTACTTTTACATTGTTGTATTTTACATCGCCCACAATTACTAAATACGCATTTTCGGGAACGAAGTAATCATGGTAATTGGTTTCAATATCTGCGAGGGTGATGTTGTTTAATGTTGCCTCTGTCATAAACTCACCAGAAGGGTGGTTTTTTCCAAAAGTCAAAACATCGACCACTCGATTAGCAATCGTCGGAACGCTTTTTTCCTCGGCTTTCATGCCTTCAATTAATTTAGCTTTTTCTTTGTCAAATTCTTCTTGAGTAAAATTAGGATGTAATGCTCCTTCAGCTAATAATTCAAGGATTCTTCCGCTGTATTTTGAAAGTGAATTTGCTGTTGCTCCGTGAGAACTAAAATGAATATCGGCTCCATAAAAATCTATTTCTTCGTTGAAAGCAGTTTTTGATATTTTTTTGCTCCCATTTCCAATTAAATTACTGGTCAATTCATCGACTCCTTTTATATTGCCTTCAGCGAATAGTGCATTGTCCAGAGTTAGATTGAAAGTAACTCGAGGTAATTTATGATTTTCGACCACTAATACTTTCATTCCGTTAGACAGAATAAAAGTTTGCGGTTTTTTTATATTAATTATAGGTGATTTTCCAGATTTGGGTTGCGTGCGATCTTGTTCTGACATGATTCCTGTTAATAACAAAGGATGAATACTAAATTTGTTTTTTAAAGTTGTAATTTCTTTAATTGTGTGCTTTTGTGGGTAAATAGTCCAAAAGCAAACGTTGATTTGGATTTAGGTATTTTTGGGCAACCTCTCTTATTTCTTCGCGAGTTATAGAATGATACAGTTCGATTTCGGTATTAATTAGATTTATATCTTTATATAGCAGATAATAGGTAGCAAGATTATTAGCGATTCCTTCTATTGTGGAATTGCTATTTATAAAGGTGTTATCAAATTTGTTTTGTAATTTTTGATAATCATTTTCAGAAATTAACTCAGTTTGAATTTTTACTATCTCTTCGTCGATCTCCTTTAATAAGTCAGAAGTAGTAAAATCTCCCATTGGCAAGCCGTATAAAATGTACATGCCATAATCTTCTTGACTAAAACCTACAGCTCCAATTTGTAATGCCATTTTTTTATCATCAACCACTTTTTTATAGAGTTTAGAACTTTTTCCATCACTAAGATAAGAAGAAATTAAATCTAATACTCTTGCATCTCTGCTTTTCATAGAAGGGGTTCGATAACTAGCAACCAACATTGGTATTTGAATGTTTGGGTCTTCGTAAGTTGCTTTGATGGTTTGTGTAATAGGTTCTTCTGTGTATATTTTTTTAGGACTTACTTCTCCCTTTGGAATATGTTCAAAATATTTTTGAATCCATTCTTTGGCTTGTTTTTTTTCAAAATCACCTGCAACTACCAAAACAGCATTATTAGGTAAATAAAACTTTTTGTTGAAGGCTTGAAATTCTTCCAAAGTAGCAGCGTCTATATGTTCCATAGAACCGATGGTTGTCCATCGATAAGGGTGATTTTTGAACATATGTTGTTTTACTGCAGCTAGTATGTTGCCGTAAGGGCGGTTGTCGTAGCTTGTTCTTTTTTCTTCCTTTACAACCTCATTTTGAGTGTCGACTCCAATTTGGTTAATTATTGGGTGCATTAATCTCTCGGATTCCATCCAAAGACCCAATTCCAGGTTATTGGAAGGGAATATCTCATAATAATAGGTTCTGTCGTCTGAAGTGTTGGCATTATTGGAACCTCCATTTGAAGTGACAATTTTAAACCATTCACCTCTTTTTATGTTTTGTGTGCCTTCAAATAATAAATGTTCAAAAAAATGAGCAAAACCAGTGCGGTCCGGAGTTTCGTCTTTGGCACCCACGTGATACATAACCGAAGTGATTACAACAGGAGCCGAAGCATCATGGTGTAAAATAACATGTAGTCCATTATCTAAATCGTATTCTTCGAAAGCTACTTTTTGAGCCGAAGCAACTCCTCCTAACGTTATTGCGTTACCTAACATTGATGTTGTTTTTTTGCAAAGATTAATAAACTTATTTTCTATTGCTAATAGTTTGAGTTTTCTTAAGACAAAAGTAGTTTTTTTATTTTGCGGGTGATTAGTAAATTGAGCATTAACAATATATTAACCATGATTTTGGTTGATTTGATAACTGTTTCAAATACAGGGTGAAGTGATTGAAAACTAGGCTGTAAATATTTTTTGAGAAAGAATTGCAGGGTAAATATTTAATTGTATATTTGCAACCTTAAAAATTATTAAAACAATTCAGTATGTATGCAATCGTAGAGATAGCAGGGCAACAGTTTAAAGTTAGCAAAGACCTAAAGGTTTACGTTCACCGTTTAGCAAATGAAGAAGGATCAAAAGTTTCTTTTGATAAAGTTTATTTGGTAGATGATAACGGTTCAATCACAATAGGCGCCCCAGCTATAGAAGGTGCTTCAGTAGAAGCTAAAGTGTTACAACACTTAAAAGGTGATAAAGTTATCGTTTTCAAAAAGAAAAGAAGAAAAGGATACAAGAAAAGAAACGGTCACAGACAATATCTTACTCAAATTGTAATTGAAGGTATTACTGCAGGTGGAACAGTTAAAAAAGCAGCAGCTCCGAAAAAAGCAGCAGTTGAAGCAACTACAGAAGAAGCTGAAGTAGCTCCTAAAGTAAAAAAAGCTCCAAAAGCTAAAAAAGAAGATACACAAGAATAATAACAAAATAAACTAATACGTCATGGCTCACAAGAAAGGTGTCGGTAGTTCGAAGAATGGTAGAGAATCAGAATCAAAACGTTTAGGCGTTAAGATTTTTGGTGGTCAAGCTGCTATTGCTGGGAACATCATCGTAAGACAAAGAGGTTCAAAGCATAATCCAGGTGAAAACGTTTACATTAGTAAAGATCATACTTTACATGCAAAAGTTGATGGAGTTGTTTTTTTCCAAAAGAAAAGAGATAACAAATCTTATGTTTCTATACTTCCATTCGAAGCATAATCATAAAGATTTCTCATTATACAAAACCCGTCTCGTTTATAAAACGAGACGGGTTTTTGTTTTTATTGCAATAAACTATTTTATACAATCTTCCTTTTTTACTGAGAAAACAAAGTTTAAGTATGAGAATTAAATTGCTTTAATTGCCATGATTTTCTCTTCGAAAGTATCCTTTAATTTGGATTTACTTTTTATTCTGGTTTTATAAGTATAAATGGTTGCCACTGATAGTTCTAAGAAATCGGCCATTTGATTAGCATCTTGTATTCCTAATCGGTATAAAGCGAAAATTCTAAGTTCGGTATTTAAGAGTTCTCCTTTTTTGACAATTGATTTGTGATCGTTAGTAAATAAATCATTAAACTCCGTGATAAAAGTTGGGAATAGTTTTAAGAAAATCTCATCAAATTGGTGGAATAAGTGTTCTCGTTCCTCTTTTACGCTGTATCTTTTTAGACTTGAAATTACTTCATCAGTTTTCTTTGAAATAATTTTTTGGATCGTACTCTTTTGTATATGATCAATCTTATTAATAAGATCTGAAGATGCTTTTATAAAATAAGCAATATATTCTTCCTTGATAGTGTTGGTCTCACTTAGACTGATATTCATTTCTTGTAATTGGCTAAGTGCTTCAGCCATCACTTTTTTAGAAGCATTTTTTTCTTTTAATTGTTTGACAATAATGATTAGAAAAAAGATGATTATCAGAGCAAAAAGAGTTAAAAGAATTATGATGTTTTCTAGCAAATCATTTTTACTTTTTACTTTGCTAAATTGTGCTTTTTCAATAATAGGTAAAATGAATGATATTTCAATTTTTCTATGTTTAGCATCATAAAAAGTAGCGTCATCCATGGCAAGATTGACGTATCTATTCGCAGTTTCGATCTGTCCCATTTTGAAAAGTTCATTGGCTAAATTGCGCAATGCAACGGTTTCTTTGGTGGCGTTTTTAACATCTGCAATTGCAGCAAGAATCAGATATTCTATGGCTTTCTTTCTGTTTCCTCCTTCAGAATAAATATATCCAAGGCTGGAAGTAGCAATTCCATAGTATTTTGGAGGTAAATCATAGTGGTTTATCCAATAGCTAAAAGCATTTTTAGCTCCTTCCCAGTCTTGTTGTTTTAAGCGTTCAAGACTTTCGGCAGCCCAATAGTCATTGGTGTTTGGTTTTGTTAAAGCTAAAGCCTTTTTGAGAAATTGATTTCCCATTTGAACATAATGGATGCTATATCTTTGATCTTTGTTGTAATCTGTAAGGTCATAGTAAACACGAGCTTTTATTGAATAATATTCGTATCTGCTGTTGTTATCTAATTGTTCTGGTTTGATACTGTTTAGGGTGTCAATAGCTTCTTTGAAAAGGCCGGAAGATAGTAGTATAAAACCCTCTTTGATCTTTGTTTTTGCTAATAGAGATGGATCTTTTAATGTTATCGCTTTTACTTTTGCTTCTTCTAAATAATAATAAGCTGAATCGTATTTGAATGATTTGTATTCGTCAAATAACAACATGTAGTTGTTGTAAAGTTGTTTGTTGTCTTGGCTTAAAATGAATTTACGAATATTCATTCTAAGAGTTTTTATCTTGGAGTATTTTTGGTGAATGTAGAAATCTTTCTTTAGTAATACTTTGTCTAAATTTTCTAATGTAGGAGGTGTGTCTTTTGCTGATAGAGCAATGCTAGATATAAAAAACAATAAAATTACTAATCTCTGCATTTTAATAAAGGTTTATTTTTTGGTCTTTGTATTAGGGTGTATTATGGTAATGGTAAGATAAAACGGTTTTTGTCTTGTTTATTTATGTTTTTCTTTTAATTATAGGTTTTTTACTACTTGATTTTTTGATTTTACTTTTGAATGTTAAATGTACTTTAAAAAATCTTTATTTGATAAAAATATATGTTTATTAATGTACTATGTGAAATTATTAGTCATTTTATTTTTAATATTCCTATTATTTTGTGATTTAAAAGGTTTTTTGAATCTAAATTTTATCTTGATTTTTTTTATCTCTAAAAAAACGCAATTTACTGTATTTTAGTTAATTGCAATATGTAATCAGGTTTTTTTATCTTGATTTTTCATAAATTCTTTTTTTGCCTGTTACTATACTTCTAATTTCGATTAATTCTTTTAAACGAATTATAACAACTAACAAAACCAAAATTTATGAAATGTAAAATTATGTATGGGCTAGCCGTTGTGCTATGTTTATTAACCTTTGGGTGTAATGAAATAGACGATGGAAGCTCAGTAGCACCGATCACAGTTTATGAAAAAGTAAACGGAAATTGGAGTTTAATGAATTTAAAAATGGTAGACGAATTTGCAAAGTCTAATGCCATTGAACCTAATGAACAGAATTTAAGTACTCTGTTTAATTACCCTGATTTTAAAATTAATTTTAGTGTTGATGACAATAATCAACCTACTAGTTATGAAGTTACTGGGAATGTGCCTTCTTTATTTGCCCCAAAAGGATATTGGAAACTGAGTTCCAGTTTTCAAGAAACTAACGGAACTGCGGCAAGAATCTACTTATATAGTGATGTTCAAAAAACGCATAAAATAGATGAACTACGATTAACGTCAGTTCCAGGAAGTAATGACCAAATGGAAATTCAATTGGTTAGGACTTCGGGAGGTACTGCTTTTGTGTCTTATGTTTTTAAATTAAAAGCAATTAATTAATAAGTTGATATGAAAAAAATTATATATACAATTTTACTAGCGATTTTGATGTCTAATCTTGTTCAGTCACAAGAGGCGGCTGGATCTATAGGAAGTATGAGTTCTTATCCTGTAGTTTATAAATATGACGAACAGGTTACATGGTATTTTGATCTTTCGGCGACGACATTTGCTCCTACAGAAGATGTTTATATCTGGATTTGGTCACCATCTGAACCAGATGCAGGTAATTGGGAACATTCCTCTGATTTTGCAAAATTAACTTATGTGAAGGATGGTGTATGGAGTTTTACTTTGACTCCAACAGTATATTTTTCTAAAACTCCTGAAGAAATTGCCGCTAGTGCAGGGTTCTGGTTTAGATTAAAAAACTATGATGGTTCTAAACAATCTGAGGTTGCAAATATGGCTTATACTGATTTTTCATCATTTTATACAGCAAATGAATTAATTAGATCGTATCCTGAAAAACCAACAATTGATAAAGCGGTAAGTATTTTGTTCAATTCTAATTTAAAAGAAGGTTTTGAAGGAGTTCCTAGTGTTCATTTTCATAGTGGTTTGAATGATTGGGCTGTTTTGCAAGAGTATCAAGCATGGCTTCCAGATGTTTCTGAAAAAACAAAATTGAAAGATTTAGGTAATGGTTTTTACAGAATGGATTTGATACCTCAAGAGTATTATAATACTGAACCAGGTTTTGTAATGGAAAACATTACTTTTCTTATGGTAGCAAAGGATTGGACTACAAACTCTGGTGATCAGATTATTTATGCTGGTGAATTCATACCACCGCCGCCACCCTCGTTTGGATTTTTCCCATTGCAAATTAGTCAAAAAGACTTTTTAGGAATGTCTAGAAAAAATAATGAATCAGGAGTGAATAAACTTATTTATACCATTACTGCTGGAAGTAAGGTTATTACTGGTGAGTTTGGTGGAAACACAGCCGAGATTAAGGGGTTTGTCAATTTGGTTTCTGAGCTTGATGGAATTCAAGGTTTAACTGAAATCCATGTTTTGGTAAAAGACAATAAAGACAAAACAATTTCGGATACGACTATGCCACTTAAAATATTAGACAAATAATTCACTATCAAATTAAAACACCAATTCTAATGAATAGTAAAAATATAAAAAGAGTACCACATCCAATGTGGGCAAATAAATCATTGTTATTGATGATTCTGATGCTTTTTCTTTCTGCAGGAATGTTTGCACAGGGAAAAAAGAAAGTATCGGGAACCGTTTCTGACAATACAGGAAGTGTGTTGTCGGGAGCTACAGTTATTGAGGTTGGTACAAAAAATGCAACTACAACAGATTTTGACGGAAGTTTTACAATCGAAGTTGCTATCGGAGGTGCTATAGAAGTATCATTTATAGGCTCGGCTAAACAAAAAGTTCAGATAAACGAATCAAGTTCAAAGCTAAATATCCGTTTGCAAAATGATGGGTATCAGTTGGCAGAAGTACAAGTGGTTTCTGTGGGATATGGAAAGGTAAGAAAAGGAGATTTAACTGGTGCTATTTCGACTGTTAGAGGTGATGATTTAGTTAAAGGGACAATTTCATCTACAGAGCAGGTTTTGCAAGGAAAAGTTGCAGGTTTGAATGTTATTCGTCCTTCTGGCGATCCCAGCGCTGGTTCTACATTACGACTACGCGGAGGAACTTCATTAACAGCAAGTAACAGCCCATTGATAGTTGTAGATGGTATTGCTGGGGTTGATATTAATGTAATTCAGCCTTCAGATATTAAATCTGTCGATGTCTTAAAAGATGCTTCGGCAACAGCAATTTACGGATCCAGAGGTGCTAATGGAGTTATCATCATAACTACAAAATCTGGAACTAAAGGTGTTTCTGTAGTGTATAGCGGATTATCAAGCGTTGGTTTTGTTCAGGATAATTTGGATCTTTTATCGGCAAATCAATGGAGAGGGTACGTTCGTCAAACAGGAAATAAAGATGCTATTGATTACGGAGCAAATACAAATTGGCAAAAAGAGTTAGAGCAGACTGCTATTTCTCAATCACATACTTTGAGTATTAATTCTGGTAAAGCTGATAGTGGTTTTAGAACATCATTATCATATTTAAACAATGAGGGTGTTATAAAAACGACTGGTCTTGAGAGATTAAGTGCAAACATTAGCGCTTATCAATATCTTGGAGAAAATAAAGATGTAAAATTCGACGTGGGTTTATTTGCTAATATAGACAAATGGCATCCTTTAGATTATAGAATTTTTGAACGTTCTTATAACTTAAATCCAACTATTCCAGTATATGATTCTAATGGAGAATTTACTTCAGTAGCAGGTACTATTTATGAAAATCCTGTTGAAATTTTAACTAACAGAACAGTTGATAATAAGAGACATAGAATTTTGGGGTATTTTAAAACAGAAATTAAATTATTCAAAGACTTTACAGCTGTAGGTAATATTTCATTAGAACATAATGCAGTACAGGCAAATACTTATAAACCATCCTATGCTGTTATGGAAGGAAGAACTGAAGATGGCTATGCTCAAAAAACCTATTCAGAATATACGAATGGGCAAGGTGAAATTTATTTGAATTATAATAAAATAATTGATAAACATAACATTAGTGCTATGGCTGGTTATTCTTATTTTGAGAATATCTACGAAGGTTTTGGTGCACAACGTAGTGGTTTTGTTACAGATGAATTTACGTATAATAATTTGGGTGCTGGATATAATTACCGTTTAGGTGATGTGTATTCTTATAAAGGGAAATCAAATTTGGCTTCATTTTTTGCCCGTGCAAATTATGGTTACGATAGTAAATATCTTTTAACAGCAACGATAAGACGAGATGGTTCAAGTCGTTTTGGTGAAAACAACAAATGGGGAACTTTCCCATCTGCATCTGCAGCTTGGAAAATATCCAATGAGGATTTTATGAGTTCTACAAAAGATTGGTTAGGGAGTTTAAAATTAAGAGTTGGTTATGGAGTTACTGGTAATCAAGACGGAATTGGTGAGTATAAATCACTTTCTATTTTAGGTGTTGGAAACGATAGTTATTATGATCCAATTACTGGAACTTGGAGTTTGGCTTATTCTCCAAAGCAAAACCCAAACCCTGATTTAAAATGGGAAACAACAGAGCAAATAAATGTTGGTGTAGATTTTAGTCTTTTTGAAAGAATTACAGGATCTTTTGAATGGTATTCAAAAAATACTCATGATTTATTATACACCTACGAAGTACCACAACCGCCTTATTTAGTAGGTACAATGTTAGCTAACGTTGGTGAAATGTCTAATAAAGGAGTTGAACTTACGTTGAATGCTGATATCATTAAAGGAGATAAATTTTCATGGAATGCTAATGTAACCTTGGCACATAATATTCAAAAAATTGAAAAATTATCGAATCCAACTTACAGCACGGATGTTATTTACAGTGGATCATTACATGGATTATCTGGTATGTCAGGACAATATTCTCAAATTATTGCTGAAGGATATCCTGTTGGAACTTTCTGGGGTTTTAAAAGTGCAGGTTTAGACGAAAATGGAGCGATGTTGTACTACAATGCAGCTGGAGAAAAAGTTTTAGGCGATGCTGTTGTTGATGCTGATAAAAGAGATTTAGGAAACATTCAGCCTGATTTGACTTTAGGTATTGGAATGAATTTTACTTACGGAAATTTTGATCTTGGTATTACTGGTTACGGGATGTTTGGACAAAAAGCTTTGAATGCAACAAACATGATGCTTAATGATCCTAGCAGATTGCCAGCTTACAATGTGCCAGATGATTTCTTGACAAGTGGCATTACTTCAGCTCCAAAATATTCAAGTTATTGGATAGAAGATGCATCTTTCTTTAGACTTCAAACCCTTACGATTGGATACACTTTGCCAATAAATTGGAAAGGTTCAAAACTTAGAGTTTATATGCTAGGAGAGAACTTAGCTGTCTTTACAAAATATAAAGGTGTTGATCCAGAAATCGGTTTAAATGCTCAAGATGGATCAGATCAAACTGGATTGGCAGCACCTGGAATAGATAAGTATAATAATTATCCTAGACCAACTACAGTTTCTGTTGGATTGAATTTTACGCTAAATAACTAAGCGAATTGATAACTATAAAATATAAAAAATGAAAGTCAAAATAATAGCGGTATTAC
The DNA here is from genome assembly GCF_002813295.1 of Flavobacterium sp. 5. Taxonomy (NCBI): domain Bacteria; kingdom Pseudomonadati; phylum Bacteroidota; class Flavobacteriia; order Flavobacteriales; family Flavobacteriaceae; genus Flavobacterium; species Flavobacterium sp. 5. Next base: position 1,602,860 of record NZ_PHUE01000001.1, on the reverse strand, counting down.
TTATAAGCATGCTTTTTACTATTTCATGTACCAATTTGGATGAACAGTTATATGATAAAGTAGAAGATGGAAACTTTGGAAAGACTTCTAAAGAAATTGATGCACTGGTTGGTGGTGCTTATTCTTCGTTAAGAGGGTTTGCCGATGCGATTACAAACTCATACCCAACTTGTGAGTATGTTTTTTTCTTAAACGAAACAGTTTCAGACGAAGCTACTATTCCTACCAGAGGAACAAACTGGTATGATGGAGGACAATATCAGGATGCGCAAAGACATACCTGGAAAGCAGATAATCGTATGATTCTTTCGGCTTGGCGTTACAATTATACAGGAATTGCCAAGATCAACTCGATTATCTATCAAATAGATAAATCAACCCTGACAACAGACGAAAAAGCGCCAATTTATGCGGAGTTAAAAGCATTGAGAGCTTATTACTACTATAATCTTTTGGATTTATTTGGTAATGTGCCAATTGTAACCAATTTTGAGGATGTAGGTTTGCCATCAAATTCTACAAGAAAACAAGTTTACGATTTTGTCGAAAAAGAATTGTTAGATGCTATTCCTTATTTAAATTCAAACGTAGTTTATTCAAAATTGACAAAAAATGTTGCTTATTCTATATTGGCAAGATTGTATTTAAATTCTGAAGCTTTTATAGGAACGGCACGTTGGCAGGATTGTATTGATATGTGTCAAAAAGTTTCAGGTTATACTTTGGCGCCAGATTTCTTTGCCAATTTTGCAACAGAAAATCAAAAGTCACCTGAAATAATTTTTGCAATTCCTTACGATTCAAAAGCAGGAACTGTTGGGAATTATATGAGTTCAATGTCTTGTCATTATCTGCATAAATTAACGCTTTCTCCTACTGGGGATTATCCATGGAGCGCTAACGGAATGTGTGCACAACCAGGTGTTTATTCAAGTTTTTCAGATACTGATAAAAGAAAAAAATGTATGGTAGCAGGTGATCAAATCAATCTAGCAACTGGAACTGTAATTATTATGGATAATGGAGAACCATTGACGTATACTGAAGAAGTAACAAGTGTTGCTGATGCTAAAGATAATCAAGGGGTTCGTTTAGGTAAATATGAAATGAAAGCAGGCGAAAGTTGGGAACGTGATCATGATTTCGTATTAATTCGTTATGCCGAAATTTTGATGATGCAAGCAGAGTGTTATGTACGCTTAGGCTCTCCAGATTTGGCAATGCCATTTGTTCAACAAATAACAGCTCGTGCTGGAGAAGAAATGCCAGCAATAATTGATCTGAATTTTATTGATAAGGAGTTACTAAAGGAATTTACATTTGAAGGAAGAAGAAGAACAGATAACATCCGTTTTGGAACATTCTTTTTGCCATGGTGGGAAAAAGGAGCTACTGAACAATACAAAGCTATTTTTCCAATACCAACTACGGTATTATTAACAAATAAAAATTTAAAACAAAATCCTGGTTATGAGTTTTAGTTTTTTTTATCAGTCTCCCATGTTGGTTAGTCGTGGGAGGCTGATATTTTTTAAGAATCAACAATTACACATGACCATAATAATAAATACGAACCTATGAATAGATATTTCACCTTGTTGTGTGTTGGGATTATTAATGTTTTAATAGTATCGGGTTGTAGCAGTGATGATAAAAGTTCAAGTACTGCTCCTCCAGTTACAGAAACGTTTAAACCTGTCCCTATCGAAAAAACAAACAACACCAAAATCTACATGCATTATATGGCTTGGTTTGAAACTAATGAAAGTAGTTCAGATCATAAATGGGGGTATCATTGGACAATGGCAAACAAAAATCCAAATAATGTTGATGTCAATGGTCGTAGAGAAATTGCTTCTTATTATTATCCACTTATTGGGCCATACCATTCTGGTGATAAGGAAGTGATTGAGAATCATTTATTATTGATGAAATATGCAGGAATAGATGGGGTTTTAATTGATTGGTATGGTACGTATGATCTTAATGATTACAAAATGGTCAAAGAAAATACAGAACAACTCATCGCTATGCTTGATGATGTAGGTTTAGAATATGCCATTGTGTATGAAGATCGGTTTTTAAAAAATATTGTAGATGCTGGTTTGGCACCTACAATGACAAGTGCTGCAAAAACAGATATGAATTATATGAAGAATAATTATTTTGGGAGTGCTAGTTATATAAAGATTAACAATAAACCTTTGTTGCTAAATTTTGGGCCAATTTCTTTGATTACTCCTGATGACTGGACAGCTGCTTTTAGTGGGTTGACTACAAAACCAACATTTTTGACATTATGGGGCGAATCTTCCGAAGCTGGTGCAAACGCTGCGGGTGAGTATGCTTGGGTGTATAAAAACAATACCAATTTAAGTAATTTTTATGCGAATACATTTCCCAAACTTTCAGTTGGTATGGGTAGTGCTTATCCAGGTTTTAAAGACTTTTATAAAGAAGGAGGTGCTGGCGATGCTATAGGCTGGACTATAGAACATAACAACGGCGCAACTCTAGACGAAACATTAGCAATGGCAAAATCTGCCAATGTGAATTATCTTCAACTCATTACTTGGAATGACTTTGGGGAGGGAACCATGATAGAACCAACCAAAGAGTTTGGATATACTTATTTAGAAAAGATTAAAACCTTTGCGGGTGTTAAAAATACCACCAGTATGTTCTCTGAAATTAGCACACTTTATAATTTGAGAAAAGCAAAGAAAGGGGATGTTGAGGTACAAAAAAAGCTCGACAAAGTATTTGATTATTATAGATCAATGCAACCCGATAAAGCAAAACAACTATTAAATGAAATTAAATAGCAGTTATAATTAATGCAAATTAAATAATGAAAAAAATAATATATAAATTTTGCCTAGTAGGTTTTGTGTTTGCATTATCCTTGTCTTGTAATGCTAAAAAAGGGTATTCTATTAGCTCTCCAAATAAAAATAATGAGTTGAAATTTGATTTAACAAATAGTGGTCAACCTCAATATAGTTTTTATTCTAACGGAAAGTCAGTAATAGAACCCTCTTTGTTAGGTTTTGAGTTTCAAGAAATTCAAAAAATGACCGAAGGATTTGAAGTAATAAAAGTGGACAAAAATACGGCCGACACCACTTGGGAGCAGCCATGGGGTGAATTCAGAAAAGTTAGAGATAATCATAATGAATTAGTTGTTCATTTAAAAGAATCAAAAGGTGAAGAAAGACTAGTTGATATTATCTTTCGCGTTTTTGATGATGGTTTAGGGTTTAGATATTCTTTTCCAAAACAGCCGCATTTAGATAAAGTTAAAATATCAAATGAAATTACCCAATTTTCATTTCCGTTTGATAATGAAGTATGGTCGATTCCTGTTCACAGGGATAACAGTTATTACGAAAGTGAGTATAAAAAAACACTCATGAGTAAAACAGATACAATTAATACTCCTGCTACTTTTGAAACTAAAGACAAATTATTTGTTGCTATCCACGAAGCCAATCTTACTGACTTTGGTTCGATGACATTATTGAAGCAAAAAGGGAATCAGTACAAAAGTGATTTAGTACCTTGGGCAGATGGTGTAAAAGTATATGCTCAAACTCCTTTTGTTACGCCTTGGAGAACCGTTATTGTGGGCAATAATCCAGGTGATTTGATAACTTCTACATTGATGCTAAATCTAAATGAACCTACAAAAATTGCAGATGAGTCTTGGATAGAACCTTCAAAATACATTGGTATTTGGTGGGGAATGCATCTCGAAAAATACACTTGGGGTCAAGGCCCAAAACACGGAGCAACTACTAAAATTGTTAAAGAATACATTGATTTTGCTTCCAAAAATAATTTAGATGGAGTTCTTGTTGAAGGTTGGAATGTAGGCTGGGATGGCGATTGGACCGCCGATGGAAATGTATTTAGTTTTACAAAACCCTATTCTGACTTTGATTTAAAAGAGATAACAAAGTATGCCGCAGAGAAAAATGTTCGTTTAATAGGACATAATGAAACTGCGGGTGCTTCAAAAAACTACGAAAATCAGTTAGATGATGCATTCAAACTTTACAATAGTTTGGGAATGAATACTGTAAAAACGGGTTACGTAAATAAGTATTTAGACAAAAAAGAATGGCATGATAGTCAATATGGTGTTCGTCATTACCGAAAAGTAGTTGAAACTGCTGCAAAATACCATATTATGATTGATAATCATGAACCAGTAAAAGGAACAGGATTGCAACGCACCTATCCTAACTTAATGTCTCAAGAAGGAGCTAGAGGACAAGAATACAATGCTTGGTCTGCAGATGGTGGTAATTCGCCTGAGCATACGGTTACTTTACCGTTTACTAGAATGCTTTCAGGGTCTCTTGATTATACGCCAGGTATTTTTAATTTTGATTATAAAACACCTAATAATGCAAAGGTACAAACAACATTAGCAAGTCAATTGGCTTTATATGTTATATTGTTTAGCCCTTTGCAAATGGCTGCAGATTTGCCTGAAAATTATGAAGGAAAACCTGAATTTAAATTCGTAAAAGATGTGCCATGTATCTGGTCAGAAACCAAAGTATTGGATTCTAAAATTGGAGAATACACCACTATCGTGAGAAAAGATTGGGAGGGCAAAAATTGGTATTTGGGTTCTATTACCAACAGAGAACCTCGAAAAATAAAAGTCTCTTTATCTTTTTTAGAAGAAGGGAAAAAATATCAAGCTGAAATATATGCAGATGGTAAGGGAGCTAACTATAAAATAAATCCATATCCAGTAACAATTGAGAATAAAGTTGTTACTAGTAAAACGGTGCTAGATTTAAATTTAGCATCCGGAGGAGGAACTGCTATAAAGTTTTCGCTGCTGCAAGAGTAGTTCTTATTAATCTTAAAGAACTTTATGGATAGGGTAAAAACCCGTTTCTTTTCGAAACGGGTTTTGTGTTTTTAATATTCTTTTAATTAATTTTATTATGGATTTAAAGAGAGTCCAACACTAAAAAATAATCTCGTTTTATCAATATTATTGATCCATGAAGTATCAAAGTGTATAGGTCCTAAAATGGATTGATAGGAAATGGCAGCTCCTCCAGACATTACAAGACTAGTTTCAAAATTTTGATCCCAATCTCCTTTTGGAGAAAATGATTTACCGATGTATTCGTTAAAGTTATCAAAGCCAACCGAAGCAATGTTAAAATGCGGGGTTAAGTATAATTTCCCCGTTGGATTTATTTGGGCACCAAGTCTAATTCCCATAAATTGTGTAACATTGAGCTCGTCTTCATGAAGCCCAGGAAATGAAAAACGATTACTACCAGAACTTGGAATGATTCCTCCAAAGAAATAATTTGCTGCCAAACCGTAATCTGAAAATGAGTTTTGATTACTTTTTAGTTTGTCTTGGAAGATGAAATTGGCGTCAAATCCAATCATTCCAGTTATTTTCTTTCTTAAAATCATTCTCTTTTCAAATCCAAATTCAAATTTTGTGTAACCATTTGTAACCCCTGAAACTCCTATCAAGTCTGGATCTGAAAAAGAGACGTTAACATCTGTTAGCAACGAACGGCTTATTTTGGTTTTTAAAATGGTTCCATTGGTAGCAAAAAAAACTTTGTCCATGTCATTGCTTATGTAATGCACATTTATTTCTATGTCATCGAAATTATAATTGTCTATTGGATTACTATTATAATTGCTATTATATTTTGGTTTTAATTCTGTGTAGATGTAGTTTAAACCAAAGCCAACGTAACTTTTAAGTGAATTTAAATTTCTGTTAAACTCATTGTTAAATTCAAAAGTGTTGTAGCGCATATTATCTGCTGATTTACCATCTATAAAGATTTCTTGTTCTAAGAAGGCACCATAAAGTTCTGATCCCCACCACCAGTCTTTGTTTTTTCCAAAATTTTTCTGAAAATCAATTCTGGCTTTTGGTTGTTCTGCGATATCTGCTGTAATTAGAAGACGGGATGATTCCGCAAGAACATTTCTAGCAGTGTAATTCAGAATCAATCCAACACCTCTATAAGTATCATAGTGAAGCGAGACATTTAATTGATTCTTGGTGTGTTCATGTCCGTATAACGTTAGCCCTAATTTGTTGTCCTCTTTTATAAAATAGCTATAAGTGATCTGATCAAAAAGATTTGTACCCATGGCTCTGTTTATACCGTCAATTAGATCCTTAGTATTGTATTTTGTATTTGTTTTGATGTTTGTTCGGGCCATTACCAATGGAATGTTTTCTTTGCTTATATTTTTATAAACAATAGTGTCAAAGGTGAATTCGTTGACCATTTTTGGTAACTCGTGAGTTCGTTGTGGAAAGCCTTTTAATTTTTCAGCCAATGCTATCAAAGCAGGTAAATTTTGCGCTGTTGCAATTTTACCATCGTCGTATATTTCGTTACTTTTTGCAAAATCAGCTGTCGAAAATCGTAAATTAGGTAGGTGATCCACTAAAATATCACAAAGCGCTCGGTTTGCAGGATTTTTAATATTGCTCGGAAACATACTGGTTTGCATTAAAACCGTAGCAAAATTGTTTAGTTTTTCTATAGGCTCCATTCCTCCACCTACATCGCTTCCAATTATAATGTCAGCTCCCATTTGTTTTGCAATGTCTGTAGGGAAATTATTCATTACACCTCCATCAACCAATACTGTTTTTTCATAATTCATTGGATTAAAAACAGCGGGTAAGGACATACTGGCTCTCATAGCATATGCTAGATTCCCTTTGCTTAATATTACTTCTTTTCCCTCGACTAAATCGGTTGCCATGGCTCGAAAGGGTATTGATAGTTTATCAAAATCTTTAATATTGTAAACAGGAAAAGTCAATTCAGAAAGATATTCTCTTAAATTTTGGTCATTTAATATGGAACTAACACTATTTAATTTTCCATCTTTAATTCCAATTCCAGCTAAATAGCGCTCGAACTCTCTTTTTTCCTCTACGCTTACTTTTTCCAGAGATAGACCTCCTCCAAGTATTTTATCCCAATCGATGTTTTTGGTTATTTTTTCGATACTATCTCCAGAATATCCCATAGCATACAAGCCTCCGATGATGCTCCCCATACTATTTCCAACGATAAGATCAGGAACAATGTGCAACGAATCCAGTTTTTGTAGTAGAGGAATATGTGCAACTCCTTTTGCGCCACCTCCGCTTAGTACTAATACGACTTTGGGTTTCTTTTCCTGAGAAAAAAGGATTGATGGAATACTGAGTAAAAACAATAAAACAAAAATAGAAGTAGTTTTTTTTAAGATCATAGTGTATTTATGTAGTTGAAAAATAGAGTCTTATTTGGTTTTTTAAAAATAGGGAGTTATTTGTAAACGAGCAATTTTTTTTTGTAAGAAATGTTGAAATAGTTGTTGGTTTATTGTTGGTGGGTATTGGATTGTAAAGTGCGCGTGAGGGAGGGATAGCAGTGGAAATCCTTTGAGAAACGTAGTGGAGCAAAGATTGCAACGAATAGCCCGCCTCATTACAAACTTAAGCTTCTTCTAATAGGTAAAAGTTGTACAATGAGATCACGTCCAAAAACAAAAAACCCTCACATTTCTGTAAGGGTTTCTGTCGTAATTTTAATTTTTAATTAAAAACACTAGTATCTATAATATTCTGGTTTAAATGGTCCTTGAACTTCAACACCGATATAAGCAGCTTGATCGTCACGTAAAACTTCCAATTCAACACCTAATTTAGCTAAGTGCAAAGCAGCCACTTTTTCATCTAAATGTTTTGGTAACATATAAACTTCATTGTTGTAAGCAGCACTGTTTTTGAACAATTCAATTTGAGCCAAAGTTTGGTTTGTAAATGAGTTACTCATTACAAAACTTGGGTGACCTGTAGCACAACCAAGGTTAACTAAACGACCTTCAGCTAAAATGATGATATCTTTTCCGTTGATAGTATATTTGTCAACTTGTGGTTTGATTTCGATTTTAGAAGCTCCGTGAGTTTTGTTCAACCAAGCCATATCAATTTCGTTATCAAAGTGTCCGATGTTACAAACGACAGTCTTGTCTTTCATTTGCTCAAAGTGAGAACCAAGAACAATATCTTTATTTCCTGTAGTAGTAATGATGATATCAGCATTTCCAACAACAGTATTTAATTTTTTAACTTCATAACCGTCCATTGCAGCTTGTAAAGCACAAATTGGGTCAATTTCAGTAACAGTTACAATAGATCCAGCACCTCTAAAAGAAGCAGCAGTTCCTTTTCCAACATCACCGTATCCACAAACGATAACTCTTTTTCCAGCTAACATTAAGTCAGTTGCACGACGAACCGCATCAACTGCAGATTCTTTACAACCGTATTTGTTATCAAATTTAGATTTAGTAACAGAGTCATTAATGTTGATTGCTGGCATTGGTAAAGTTCCAGCTTTTACTCTTTCGTAAAGTCTGTGAACACCAGTTGTAGTTTCTTCAGACAATCCTTTGATTCCAGGAACCAATTCTGGGAAACGGTCAATAACCATATTAGTTAAATCTCCACCATCATCAAGAATCATGTTCAATGGTTTTCTGTCTTCACCAAAGAATAAAGTTTGCTCAATACACCAGTCAAAAGATTCTTCGTCAAGACCTTTCCAAGCATAAACTTGAATTCCAGCAGCAGCAATAGCAGCAGCAGCCTGATCCTGAGTTGAGAAAATGTTACAAGAAGACCAAGTAACTTCAGCTCCAAGAGCAATCAAAGTCTCAATCAAAACTGCAGTTTGAATAGTCATGTGCAAACATCCAGCAATACGAGCACCAGCAAGAGGCTGTTCGTCTTTATATTCTGCACGAAGTGCCATTAAACCTGGCATTTCAGCTTCAGCTAGTTCAATTTCTTTTCTTCCCCAAGCCGCTAGAGAAATGTCTTTTACTTTGAAAGCCACATAAGGCGTAGTCGTTGTACTCATTTATAGTATATTTGTAATTGTAAAATTTTTTGCAAATTTACATAATAACTTATTATTTAAAAAGCATTCGGAGACATTTATGATTTGTTTAAGTTCCTAATCTTTTGAATTTTAATGAAATAATTTTTATTAGAAGCTATTTCCCGCTATTCGTTTCAATCTTTTTATCTCAAAAAAAATGAGATAAAAAGGATTTCCACTACTATCGGGGCTAGAAAATCCGTTATCGAAATGCCTTTATACAAAACCATAAACGTCAGTCCCACAACACAAATCTTAGTTTGGAAAGTAACCGAATCCTTTGATGAGTTATTAAGAAAAGTTGTTTTAAAAGAAAAAACGCAGCTTCGATTAAATGGAATGAAATCCGAAACACATCAGCGTGCCTTTCTGAGTGTACGAATGCTTATTCAAGAATTGGGGATTAATGATTATGATTTGCATTATGATGAATTTGGAAAACCGTATTTAAGTGATCATCGTTATATTTCAATTACTCATTCTCATAATTTTGCTGCGATAATTGTCAGTGAAGAAACTGTAGGAATTGATATGGAATTGCAACGTGACAAAATAATCCGCATTGCCGATAAATTTATCGATTCCGAATTTGATTATTTGAAATCCGAACCAATTGAAGAATATATCAAAAAATTAACTGTGATTTGGGGCGCTAAAGAAGCGATCTTTAAAATTAGAAACGAAAAAGGTATTAGTTTCAAAGACCATATCCAAGTAAAACCTTTTTCTTTAACTGAAAGCAAAACACAAGCCTGTCTTTTTTTTGATGCTTTGGAAAAAAAGTTCGAAGTGAATTATTTAGAAGTTGAGAATTTCACTTTAGTCTATGCTTTCGAAAAATAGTTTACACAAATTAAGCAATACCGAAATCTTTGAGTCTTTGATAGAAAATATTTTTTTGCGCATCTTTGCGTTAACTTTGTGCCTCTCTGTGAAATAATTTATGATAACAATTTACAATCAAATTCTTCAATCCAAAAAGGAAAACCAAAAATTACTCGCTATTCTTTTAGATCCAGATAAAATCGTTTGGGAGAATTTGGAATATTTAATCAAAAAAATTATTCAATCACCAGCAACACATATTTTTATAGGTGGAAGCCATGTTCAAAATAACATTTTAGATCATTTGATTATTGCTTTAAAACAAAAAGTAAATTTGCCTATTGTTCTTTTTCCTGGAAATCCATCTCAAATTTCGAATGAAGCGGATGCTATTTTATTTCTCTCTTTAATTTCGGGTCGAAATCCAGACTATTTAATAGATCACCAAGTAGAAGCTGCGCCAATTTTGAAGAAAACCCAACTCGAAATTATTTCTACAGGATATATGCTTATAGAAAGCGGAGGAGAAACTGCTGTAGAACGCATCAGTAAAACCAAGCCTTTAGATAGAAATAATTTTGATTTTGCACTTGCAACTGCGCAAGCGGGAGAAATGTTAGGTAATAAATTGATCTATCTTGAAGCGGGAAGTGGAGCAAAAAATGCCGTTCCGCTGGAAATGATAAAAAAAATTTCGAACAATATCGAAATTCCTTTAATAGTTGGAGGAGGAATTGTAGATTTTCAAGGTATTCAAAATGCCTATACTGCAGGAGCTGATTTAGTCGTCATAGGAACAGCGTTTGAAAATGATGCTGAATTTTTTAATTCAGATAATAAAATGTAAAATATTATGTTTGATTACTTATTTGCACAGTATAAAGGATATCCTATTCATGAAGTCTATTTAGAGCTTATTGCTGTCTTTTTTGGACTTTGTAGTGTTTGGTATGCTAAGAAAGATAATATTTTGGTTTTTCCAACAGGATTAATAAGTACGTTTATATACGCTTATTTACTTTGGCAATGGAGCCTATTAGGGGATTCCATGATTAATGTATATTATTTTATAATGAGTATTTATGGTTGGTATCATTGGACACGTAAAAAAGATAATATTGATGAGTTTCCAGTATCCGTAATGACTAATAAAGAGAAAGTAATAGGAGTCGTTATTTTTATATTAACTATTGTATTTGTGGTTGTTGTGTATCTTTATTTTGATAAATTTACCAGTTGGTATTCGTATTTGGACACCATATTGACTGCAATATTTTTCGTTGGAATGTGGTTAATGGCTAAAAGAAAAATCGAAAACTGGATTTTTTGGATTGTAGGAGATTTACTTTCGATACCGCTTTATTTGGCAAAAGGATATACCTTTACCAGTTTTCAATATATAGTATTTACAATTATTGCCGTTTACGGTTATTTAGAATGGAAGAAAATCTTGAACAGCTCGCAAAATCTGGAGCTTCACCAATAATAAAAATTGCCATCTTTGGCCCAGAGTCTACTGGTAAAACTACTTTAGCGACACAACTCGCCGAGTATTATAAAACAGTTTGGGTCCCTGAGTTCGCGCGGGATTATCTACAGGAAAAATTAGATAGTGGTCGTGGTATTTGCGATATTGATGATATGTTGCCGATTGCTTATGGGCAAACGAAACTGGAAAATGAGAGTGCAATAATTGCGAATAAATACCTTTTTTGTGACACTAATTTGTTAGTAACAAAAGTGTTTTCTGAGTTGTATTATAATTTCTGTGATTCATTATTGGATAAGGCTGCTCGTGCGCATCAGTACGATTTGTTTTTTCTGACTGATATTGATGTGCCTTGGGAAGATGATGGTTTGAGAGATAGTCCAGACGGAAGAGAAAGCGTTTTTGAAGTGTTTAAACAATCCTTGATTGATAATAAAAAACCGTTTATCACTATTTCAGGAGACAAAGAAACTCGTTTGAAAAAGGCTATTGCCATTATAGAAGATTTGACTATGGCTTTGCAAATGGGATTTACTTCCGTCGATTTTTTACAGATTTACCAACATGGTATTCCGCTTGAAAATATAAAAAGACAACTTGGTATTTTCAGCAAAGGAATTCAGAAAATTGTATTAGTTAATCCTGCTACCTTAAATCATGGAATTCTAAGATTATCGGAGGCTGATTTTGAGCAAAAAGTCGTTTTTTTTGATGCCAATAAATCAAAATTAAAGTTGAAGAAATTTGTACCTGCTTCTGGCGCTGCTACAAGAATGTTTAAGTTTTTAACTGCTTTTTTGAATGAATTTGATTTAGGAAATGAAACGATTAACGCTTACATCAACCGAAAAAAATGTACTGAATTGTCGCTGTTTATTGTTGGGATGGATAAATTTCCTTTTTTTGCAGCAGTAGATAAAAAATTACAGGAAATATATCCCGATTTTAATGTAATGGAGCGTGATTATAAAAACTACTATTTTATAAAAACACTTTTGTCTCCTGACTACTTTAACTTTGCTAATAAGCCTAAAGGAGTTTTGCCGTTTCATAAATATCCTGCTTCAATTGCTACTCCCGTTGAAGAACATTTGCATGAGTGTGCTTTTTATGCAGCCTCTAATGATCAATCTAGTTTACATTTAACGGTTTCTGAAAATCATGAAGAGTTGTTCGAAGCAATTATTGAAAAAGTAAAAAATAGTATTGAGACAAAATCAAAATCAAATATTGAAGTTAGCTACTCATTTCAAAAAAAAGAAACAGATACTATTGCTGTAGATTTGAAAAATAAACCTTTTCGAGATGAAAAAGGAATGTTGGTTTTTCGACCTGGAGGGCATGGTGCTTTGATAGAGAATCTAAATGGAATAGATGAAGATGTTGTTTTTGTTAAAAATATAGACAATGTTATTCAAAATCATATTCATCAAATTTCTTTTTATAAAAAGGCTTTGGCAGGGGTGTTGTTGGAGTTACAATATCAAATTTTTGAGATTTTGGAAGCTTTGGATAGTCACGAAATAACAGATGAAAGAATAAAAGAAATTTCGGTTTTTCTTAAAGAGCAATTGAATATCGAATTGAATGATGATTTTTATAAATTCAGGCTTAAAAATCAAGTCATTAAATTAAAAGAAATACTGAATAAACCCATTCGTGTTTGCGGAATGGTGAAAAATGAAGGAGAACCTGGTGGCGGACCATTTTGGGTTAGAGGGATTGATGGCAGATTAACATTACAAATTGTAGAAACCTCGCAAATTGATTTGAAGAATAATGAGCAATTGAAATTGCTGGAAAATGCAACTCATTTTAATCCAGTAGATTTAGTTTGCGGATTAAAAAATTATAAAAATCAAAAGTTTGATTTGAAACAGTTTGTAGATCCGGAAAGTGGTTTTATTGTACATAAAAATCATACAGGAATTGATTTAAAAGCCTATGAACTTCCAGGTTTGTGGAATGGAGCTATGGCAAATTGGTTAACTGTTTTTGTTGAAGTTCCTTTGTTTACTTTTAATCCTGTGAAAACAGTAAATGATTTATTAAAGCAAGCTCATCAACCATTATAAAATGGATATTCAGACGATTTTTTCAGAAGTAAAATATAAAGCGGTAAGAAGCAGTGGTGCTGGAGGACAAAACGTTAATAAAGTTTCGTCTAAGGTAGTGCTGAATTTTGATTTGCGTAATTCTCAAGCATTTTCTGAAGAAGAAAAATTGCTTTTGGAAACTAATTTACAAAATAGATTAACTTCAGATTTAGTTTTGATTTTGAATTGTGATGAAGATAGAAGTCAGCTTAAAAATAAAGAGATAGTTACTAAACGATTTTTGGATATTTTAAAGAAAGGACTATATGTTCCAAAAGAACGTAAGCCTACTAAAATTCCCAAAGCAGTCATTCGAAAACGAATTAAAGACAAAAAAAATATTTCAGAGATTAAACAATCACGTCGAAAACCGAACTTAGACTAATATTCTTACTGGAGTTTGATTTTTGAAATTGTTATTGATTTTTGTGTTTTTTAATAGTACTTTTGCAGTGTCTCAAAGGGGTGCTCTAAATAACGAGCTGAGATTATACCCATAGAACCTGAACAGGTAATGCTGTTAAGGGAAAAGATTTCAGAAAGAGTATGTCCATTCTGAAAATCGAAACCAATCATTTTTAATTTAACTAAAGAATAATTCCCCCTTTTATTCGTAAATCATTTACGGATGAACCATTTTAAACTATTACCAATTACGAATTACGGATTACGAAAATCTTTGAACATATTAAATTTTAGATTTTCAAAGACATTATTTTCTTTTCTCTTTATTCTTTCTTCTTTTCTCTCTTTTTCACAAGAAAAACAACAAGACACTTTAAAAATCAATCAGCTAGAGGAAGTATTATTAAATGCTACCAGAGTAAAAGATAAATCTCCTTTTCCTTTTACAAACATTACAAAAAAAGAATTAGAAAAGAATAATCTTGGTCAAGATTTACCGATTTTATTAGATCAATTACCATCTGTAGTTACAACTTCTGATGCTGGTGCAGGCGTCGGTTATACAAGTATAAGGGTGCGTGGAAGCGATGCTGCACGTGTCAATGTTACTATCAATGGAATTCCATATAATGATGCCGAGAGTCAAGGGACTTACTTTGTAGATTTACCAGATTTTGCATCTTCATTAGAAGATGTTCAATTACAACGTGGTGTGGGGACTTCGACTAATGGATCTGGAGCTTTTGGCGCAAGTTTGAATTTAAAAACACTAAAGCCATCTACAGAAGGATTTGCAACGATTTCTAATTCTTTCGGATCATTTGGTACTAGAAAACATACTTTGAGTGTCAGTTCGGGTATAAAAAATGGTTTCTATGCTACAGGGAAATTATCTAAAATTGCGAGCGATGGTTATATTGACAGGGCTTCATCTGATTTAAAATCGTTTTATACCGAAGCAGGTTTTATAGGCGAAAACACTTCTATAAAAGCAATTGTTTTTGGAGGAAAAGAAAAAACATATCAATCTTGGTATGGAACTCCAGAAGCGGTTGTAAATGGAGATGTTGATGGAATTAATGCTTTTATAGCTCGAAATTACAGCTCGGAAGCAGAAGCTTACAATCTTTTAAATTCTGGTAGAACCTATAATTATTATACTTATGATAATCAAACTGATAATTATGAACAATATCATTATCAATTGCATTTTTCGCATAAATTTAATGATAACTTATCAGCTACAATTTCAGGTAATTTCACTCCTGGAAAAGGGTATTATGAAGAATTCAAAGCTGATGATAAATTCAAAAAATATTTTCCATCAAGTCCAAATGGAGATGATACAAGCGATGTAATTCGTAGAAAATGGGCAGCAAGTGATTTTTATGCTTTGGTATATTCGTTAAATTACAACAAAGATAAGTTTAGTTTTAATCTTGGAGGTGGGTATAATAAATATGATGGATCGCATTTTGGTGAAATTATTTGGAGTCAGTTTGAAACACCTTTGCCTTATTCTACTAAATATTACGAAAGCAGTATATTAAAAGAAGATACTAGTATTTATGCAAAAGGAGAATATCAATTTAGTGATAGCTTTATTGGTTTTGCAGACATTCAGTTTAGAGATGTGAGTTTTAAATCTTCTGGATTGTCATCAAGTGTAGCTCCAATAAATGTAGACAAAAAATATTCTTTTTTTAATCCAAAAGCAGGTCTAACTTATCTTTTGAATTCCAAAAATACAGTTTACGCATCAGTAGCTGTAGGGAATCGCGAGCCTAATGGAGATGATCTGACCAAAAATCCAACAGAGCCAAAACCAGAACAACTTATTGACTATGAACTAGGATACAAAATTAGGTCTGAAAAAATTGTTGGATCTGTAAATTTCTATTACATGGATTATAATGATCAATTGGTTCTTACAGGTGAATTAGATGACGTTGGAAATGGGGTTCGTCAAAATGTATCAAAAAGTTATCGTGCAGGATTAGAGTTGCAGGCAGGTTATAAAATATCGAAACAATTGCGAATTGACGCAAATGCTACTTTTAGCCAAAATAAAATCAAGGCTTTTGATTATTTAGTTTATGATACACAGTATGATCCAATCACTTATGACGATGTTTCGTATTCAGCTGTTGTAACTCAATATAAAAATACAAATATTGCTTTTTCGCCAGAAACAATTGTTGGTGCTAGTTTGACTTTTTCACCAATTAATAATTTAGATTTTGGATTCATATCAAAATATGTAGGTAAGCAATTTTTGGATAATACTTCTACAGACAGTCGAAGTATGAAAGCCTATTTTGTAAATAATATTTCGGTGTCTTATAAATTAAAACCAAAATGGATTAAAGAAATAGATTTTAATTTACTGGTAAATAATGTATTTGATGAGAAATATGTTTCAAACGGATATACTTACAGTTATTATTATAGGCCAGTAGGCTCAACTGATGATGCTATAACAGAAAATTTTTATTACCCTCAGGCAGGAATTAATTTCTTGACAGGAATGACACTGAAATTTTAATGCTTTAAAATTAGGTTCATAAAAAAATCCTGAGAGTGTTAGCTTTCAGGATTTTTTTTGGTTTAAAATGATGTTGTGAGTAATGCTCTGCCAGGCTTTTAATTATAGATACGAATTACATCTCCTGTCACCTGTACTCGGTATTGTTTCATCGGGTAGGTGCCGCTTCCTTGACCAGTAAATAGATTATATTCGATCTTGTCGCATGCGCAAATGGCATTGATTCCTTTAATTGTCATAGTTGAACAATCGCTTAAATCTTGATTTGGACAAGCAGCATCAAAAGCATTGTATGTGGTTCCAGTATAGAAAACGATTAATCCTTTAACGCCAGCATCTGCATAATAGATAGCATTACCTGCGCTTTTAAGGTTTGAATAAAGTGGTAAATTCATGTTGAGATCTACAGAAAAACTGTAGTTGGGTACATATGGATTTTTACTAGAGTTTTCATTGTTACTACATCCCAAGAAAAATGGAGCGATAATTAGTAATAAAATGTATTTTTTCATTATTTAAAATTAAAAGTAAAGTATTAGTGAAACAAATTTAATTTATTTAACTTTGAAATTATTATGATTAACATATTATTGTAATCTAAAAATAAAAATACACTATCTTTGTAGAAAGAAATCCCGTCCTGATGGGATTTTTTCTATTTTATATAAATGATGAAATTATGAGCGCAATATCGTATTACACAGCGGAAGGGTTAAAAAAATTAAGAGAAGAATTAGATCATTTAAAGAGTGTGATGCGTCCAAAAGCATCACAAGATATAGCAGATGCAAGAGATAAAGGGGACTTGTCTGAAAATGCAGAATATGATGCTGCCAAAGAAGCCCAAGGAATGCTTGAAATGAGAATCGCAAAATTGGAAGATATACATGCAAATGCGAGGTTGATAGATGAGTCTAATTTAGATTTATCTAAAGTGTTAGTTTTGTCTATTGTTAAGATTAAAAACCAAACGAATGGAATGGAGATGAAATACACGTTAGTTGCCGAAAGTGAAGCCGATTTAAAAACTGGAAAAATATCAGTTACTTCTCCTATTGGAAAGGGATTATTAGGTAAAAAAGTAGGTGAAGTTGCTGAAATCACAGTGCCTAATGGTATTTTAAAATTTGAAATTTTAGAAATTTCAAGAGAGTAATTTTAAATTAAAAGATTTAATTATGAGCTCTATATTTACAAAAATCGTAAATGGGGAAATACCTTGTTATAAAGTAGCTGAGGATGAAAATTTTTTAGCATTTTTAGATGTAAATCCCAATGCTAAAGGACACACACTATGTATACCTAAGCAAGAAATAGATAAGTTTTTTGAAATTGATGATGCTTTGTATCTTGGTTTAATGTCATTTTCTAAGAAAGTAGCAATTGCCTTGGAGAAAACAGTTCCTTGTAAAAGAATTGGTATGGCAGTGATAGGTCTTGAAGTGCCTCACGCACACGTTCACTTGATTCCTTTAAATGAAATGGGCGAAATGACTTTCAGACATAAAGTAACTTTGACAAAAGAAGAGTTTGAAGCTTTAGCGATTAGTATTCAAGCCAATTTGTAAAAATATATATGCATAAAAAACACAAATCTTTTAAGGTGTAATTTAAAGGATTTGTGTTTTTTTATGCCTAAAAATGAAATGATATGAAAAGTTTTTTTTTATTTTTAATATTTACCAGTATCAGCTTTGGTCAAACCAAGAATCCTTATGCTTTTATAGATGCTAAAATGGATAAAATTCCAGTAGATTTAAGCGCTTCGACTGATGGAATTGCTCAATATATAAATGAAAATTTTAAAACGGAACAGGATAAAGTTCGAGCTGTTTTTTATTGGACTGCATCTAATATCAGATACGATATTGAAAATATTTCATCTATTAATTATCAGGAAGTCTCTTTGGATAAAATAAAAAACACAGTATTATCCAAGAAGGGGGTCTGTATTCATTATGCCGAAGTTTTTAATGATATTGCAAAAAAAATAGGGATTAAGTCCTATATAGTTTACGGATATACTAAACAAAATGGTACTGTGAATGTGTTATCGCATGCTTGGTGTGCCACAAGGATTGATACTATTTGGTGGTTATTTGATCCAACTTGGGGAGCTGGCTATGTTCAGAATAAAAAGTTCTTCAAAAAATTAAATAATCTCAATTTTAAGGTTGCTCCAAGCCAATTTATTGTAACACACATGCCCTTCGATTATTTATGGGAGTTTTTGAATTACACAGTAACCAATCAAGAATTCATAGAAGGTAAAACTCAAATGAATAATAACAAACCAAAATTTGATTTTGTAACTCAAATAGAAGAATATGATCAAATGTCTGAACTAGAACAAGCGAGGACAGCTTTGATTCGAATTCAGAATAATGGTGTAAAAAACACTTTGATTCAAGAGATGATTCAGTTCAAAAAGAGTGAGGTGGATGCTTTACAAAATAATAGTGCAATGGCAAAAATGCAGTCTATAAGTGATGATTATAATCAAGCGATAGCACAGTTTAATGATTTTATAATGTATAGAAATAATAAATTCAAACCACTTTTATCAGATGAAGCAATTAAAGAAATGATTATAAGTCCTAAACAAAAAATACTAGATTGTCAAAATCGTATTTATAAGATTGGGAAGTTTAATGATAATAATGTAGAAAATGTAAAGTCATTAAAAAAGTCAATAATCGATGTTCTAAAACAAATAGATGAACAAGAGAAGTTTGTTAATGATTATTTGAGTAAAAGTAAAACAGCTCGAAAAGGGATGTTTACAAAGATAACATGGTTTGGCATTCCATTGCGTTAAGAGTCAATAATGGATTTTTATAAAACAAAAAGGGATTTCAAATTGTTTGAAATCCCTTTTTGTTTTATTTCAAAAGTTTTATTTTTTTAGTAGGCTAATAATAAACAACAAAATCCAAGCGCCAACAGCCGAAATAATAATTTGCCAAAGTAAAGTTCCGCCACCTATACCGAATTTGCCAGTTAGCCAACCTCCAAAAAAACCACCAATTATCCCTATGATAATATTACCAAATAAACCAAAGCCGCTCCCTTTCCAAAGTTGTCCAGCTAACCATCCGGAAATGGCACCAATCAAAAGAAAATACAATATTCCCATAAGTTGTTGTTTTAAGGTTAAGTAGTAAAAGTACTAAAAAAGAATAAGGTAAAATGTAATGAATCAGCTTTTTAAAAATACAATTTGCATCGTAGTTCCTTTTCCAATTTCAGAGTGAAGTACTTTGACTGAGCCTTTGTGGTATTCCTCAACAATTCTCCGAGTTAAAGAAAGTCCTAATCCCCAACCTCTTTTTTTTGTGGTAAAACCAGTTTCAAAAATTCGTTGATACTCTTTCTTAGGAATACCGTTGCCAGTATCGGTTACGTTTATTTTTATATGACGGTTATCTTCTTCAATTACCATAGATAATTTTCCTCTACCTTTCATAGCATCGATGGCGTTTTTGACTAGGTTTTCTATCGTCCAACTATGTAAAATAGGATTTAGCAAGATATTTATTGGCTTTGTTGGACCTTTAAAAGAAAATTCTATTTGATTAGAAAAACGAGAAATTAAATAATTGTAGGATTGTTTCGTTTCTTCGACAACGTCTTTTAGTTCTAATTTGGGTTCGGAACCAATTTTAGAAAATCGATCCGTTATAGTTTGCAATCGTTCAATGTCTTTTTCGATTTCCGTAGTAATGGATTCGTCAATATTATCCAGTTTTAGAATCTCCAACCAGCCTATCAATGAGGAAAGAGGAGTCCCAATTTGATGAGCTGTTTCTTTTGCCATTCCTGCCCATAATTTGTTTTGAGTAGCAATTTTATGATTCAGATAAAAATTGTAGATAAGAATACCGCAGAGTACAATAATTAAACATAAAGCGATTGGATAATATTTGAGTTTACCTATCAAAGAAGAATCTCCATAATATAATTCTTGTGATTTTCCTGCGGCATAAATAATAGTGATAGGTTCATTTTCACTTTTTAATTGATCCAGATATTTATGGGCTTTTACTTTGTCTTTTATAATTTCTTCATCAATATTTACTGAGTTTATTATGCTGTCATTCTCTGTTAGTATTAATGGAATAGTAGTATTATTGTTGAAAATTTGGAGAGGTAAATCAACTTCAGTATCGGCTTTGGCATTAATTAATGTTTTTTCAGCAATGGCCCAAAGTTTCATTTTTACCCGTTCCTCATTTTTAAAAATTTGAAAAAAGGTATAGGTGTTCCAAAGGATAATAGTGATTATCAAAAAAGAAATAAAAATAATAATCCAGCGAATTGGATTGCTGTTTTCAGAAAAATTCATAACAGTAAATTTGTGGTATAAATATAACGAAATAATGCATCTTGGATTGTGTTGATAAAATGATTTTTTTGAAGTTATATCCTGCTGTCCGTTATATCTTTTTATGTCTCTTTAGAAAAAAAAGACATAAAAAGGATGTCACTACCATCAGGGCTAGGGCATTGGTTTTGATAATATAATTCCAGAATAAACAATAATCTTAGCGCTATTTTATTATTTTTGTCCAAATAAAAAATTATGATTAGTATTGACCCAAAAAGTATTGATATTGTAAAACTACAAGGGTATTTACAAAGTTCAGTTGGTCCACGACCTATTGCTTTTGCTAGTACAATTGGAGTAAATGGAATTCCAAATTTGTCACCTTTTAGTTTTTTCAATGTGTTCAGTGCGAATCCACCAATACTTATTTTTTCGCCTGCAAGGCGTGTGAGGGATAATACCATTAAGCATACCTTAATTAATGCCGAAGCAACAGGAGAAGTCGTAATTAATGTAGTGAATTATGACATGGTGCAACAAACTTCTTTGGCTAGTACAGAATATGCAGAAGGAGTTGATGAGTTTTTAAAATCAGGATTAACGCCAGTACCATCTGTTGTTGTAAAACCCTTTAGAGTAAAAGAATCACCAGTACAGTTTGAATGTAAAGTGACTCAGATAATTCCACTTGGCTCCGAAGGAGGAGCAGGAAATCTAATTCTTTGTGAAGTGGTTCATATACATATAGATGATGCGGTTCTAAACGAAAATGGAACTATCGATCAACATAAAATTGATTTGGTTTCCAGATTGGGAGCCAATTGGTATTCCAGATCAAATCAAGGATTGTTTGAAGTACCAAAACCACTTACAACATTAGGAGTTGGAGTAGATGTTATTCCAGATTTTGTCAAAAACAGTTCTGTTTTCGATGGAAACGATTTAGGGATGTTAGGTAACATAGAAGCCTTGCCTACTACTGAAGAAGTTAGTATATTTGTAAAGCAAAATTTTGCTGTAAAGGCAGTTTTGAGCTCCGATGACCTTGAAAAACAGCATCTAGAGGCTAAAAAGTATCTTTTAGATAATGATGTAGTTTCGGCGTGGAAAGTGCTTTTGGCTAAAAAAATAAAATCAAAGTAACAATAATAAAACAAAAAGAAGATGGAAGTATTAGGAAAAATTAAAGTTGTTAATCCAGAGCAACAAGTAAGTGCGGCATTCAAAAAAAGAGAATTAGTTGTTACTACTGATGAGCAATATCCACAACATATTTTAATTGAATTCACTCAAGATAAATGTGATTTGTTAAGCAATTATAATATTGGTGAAGCGGTAAAAGTTTCTATCAATTTAAGAGGAAGAGAATGGATTAACCCACAAGGTGAAACAAGATATTTTAATAGTATTCAAGGTTGGAGAATCGAAAGAGTAGCTGCTGATGCACCAACTCAACAAGCACCTCCAATGCCAGCTGCAGCAACTTTTGCACCAGCAACTAACTTAAACGAAGAAGAAGCAGACGATTTGCCATTCTAAGACATAAAGAAATTAAAAGTTAGAAGTCAGAAGTTTGAGTTTACTTGAATTTCTGACTTTTTTGTTTTTTGAAATTTCCATTGAAAATGTATTACTTATCATCAGATTTATTTTTTCCTCCAGTTACCCACGCCAATCGCGATGGGATTTTGGCAATTGGCGGTGATTTATCTCCAGAGCGCTTGCAGCTCGCGTACAATAGCGGAATTTTTCCTTGGTTCAACGAAGGAGAACCCATTATTTGGTGGTCTCCAAATCCCAGAATGGTATTGTTTCTTGACGGTTTGATTGTTTCCAAAAGCATGCGAAATATTCTTAATCGGAATATCTTCAAAGTGACTTTCAATCAAAATTTCAGGGATGTTATCTCCAATTGCCAACAAGTAAAACGCGACGGACAGACTGGAACTTGGATTACCAATGAAATGATCGAAGCCTATTGCAAACTCAATGAATTAGGAATTGCAAAATCTGTTGAAGTTTGGCAAAATGGCCAATTAGTTGGCGGATTGTATGGTATAGATTTGGGACATGTTTTTTGTGGAGAAAGTATGTTTTCACTGGTTTCAAATGCTTCAAAAGTTGCCTTTATTAGTTTAGTTAATCAATTAAAAATAGAGAATTATCAATTGTTAGATTGTCAAGTATACAATGAACATCTCGAAAGTTTGGGCTGTGTCGAAATTGAAAGAGCAACTTTTATGGAAATATTAAAAAGCTAACTTAAGAAACCCCCATTCAGTTGTTTTAAATAGGATTAATTCATTCCTCAAACTCGGTAGCCCAATAATTAACTTCAAAGTTTCATGTGCCATCATTGTGCCAATCATACCTGGTAAAGTACCTAAAACGCCATTAAAACTACAATTAGGGACATCATCAGGATTAGGTGGTTCTGGAAATAAATCACGTAAATTTTTACTTCCCTGATGATTAAAAACAGCCAACTGACCTTCAAAACCTAATATGCTACCATAAACCAAAATTTTGTCTAAAGCCACACAAGTGTCATTTACTAAATAGCGAGTTGTAAAATTATCTGAGCCATCTACTACAATATCAAAATCAGCTATAATTTTCGAAGCATTATCAATAGTTAATTT
The DNA here is from genome assembly GCF_002813295.1 of Flavobacterium sp. 5. Classification (NCBI taxonomy): domain Bacteria; kingdom Pseudomonadati; phylum Bacteroidota; class Flavobacteriia; order Flavobacteriales; family Flavobacteriaceae; genus Flavobacterium; species Flavobacterium sp. 5. The sequence continues at coordinate 1,579,571 of NZ_PHUE01000001.1, read as the reverse complement.
TTCTTCAAAAGCTAAAACAGTAATTAGAGGATTTAGTTTTTCAACAGTTGCTTTGGCTGTATTGGCTTTTGATAATCCAACTTGGTCTTCAGTATATAAAATCTGACGGTGCAGATTATGAATTTCGATTTTATCAAAATCAATTATCCCAATTGTTCCTACTCCAGCCGTAGCAATATATTGTAAAATTGGGCAGCCCAAACCACCAGCGCCAATGACTAGAACTTTGGATTTCTTTAGTTTATCTTGTCCCGAATCACCAATTTCGGGTAATATCATTTGGCGGTTGTATCGTAAAAAATCTTGTATTACGCTCATTGTTGTATTCTTAAAGTTGTAAAGTCAAATGTCTTAAAGTCAGAAAATTGCTTAATTGAAAACTGTGTTTTCTTTAAGACTTTCGACCTTCGACCTTTGACTAAATGTCCTGTCCCAATCTTTCCAAACGGGTTCATATCCTTTTTGGGTAATCATTTCAGCAATTTCAGCAGATGAACGTTCGTCACTTATTTCAAATTGTTCCAGTGATTGTAGATCAACTACATAGCCGCCAGGATTGGTTTTCGATCCTGCACTCATACTTGTGGTACCAAGCGGAATAATGTTATTTCTAAATTTTTCATTCTCCCGAGTCGAAATGGAGATTTCCAAATCTTCATTCCATAATCGATAAGCACATATAAGCTGTGCTAAATCCTTGTCGTCCATTATAAAATTAGGCTCAATAATTCCTTCCGCAGGACGCAACCTCGGAAAAGACACAGAATATTTGGTTTGCCAATAGGTCTTTTGCAAATAATCTAAATGCAAGGCATTAAAAAAACTATCAGTACGCCAATCTTCCAGACCCAATAAAACTCCCAAACCTATTTTATGAATACCTGCTTTACCAATTCTGTCAGGCGTTTCCAGTCTAAAATCAAAATTTGATTTTTTGCCTTTGGTATGATACTTTTTATAAACCTCTTGATGATAGGTTTCCTGATATACCAAAACGGAATATACGCCAGCATCATGTAAGCTTTCATATTCTTCCTGTGAAAGAGGCTGTACTTCGACTGAAATTATCGAAAAATCATTTTTGATCTGCTCAATAGCATTCAAAAAGTAATTAATATTTACTGTATAATTTGCTTCGCCAGTAACTAATAAAACATGATCAAATCCTGTTTTTTTTAAGGCTTCGACTTCTAATTTAATTTCACTATCAGTCAGCGTTTTTCGTTTGATTTTGTTGTCTAAACTAAAACCGCAGTAGGTACAAATGTTTTGACATTCATTACTTAGATATAAAGGCGCATACATTTGGATGGTTTTTCCAAAACGTTTTTTGGTCAATTCATGACTTATTTGAGCCATTTGTTCCAAATAGGGTTGCGCAGCTGGTGATATCAAAGCCAGAAAATCGTCAAGGCTACGCTTGCTTTTTGCTAATGCCTGCTCCACTTGTTGTGCACTGCTGGCATATATTTTGGATTGTATAGTATTCCAATCGTATTGTTCAAAAACGGATTTGAATGTATTCATAGTTTTGTTTTTCACGCAGATTTTGCAGATTTGTGCAGATTTCTATATTTTATTTGCAATTCGCTTAATATCATTTAAAATGGTTAAAGTATTGAAGTTGACAAGTATTCCTAGTTTTTTATTAGTAAGCTTTAAATAATTTGTAATTTGTTTATAATGAATGGGAGCTAAATCTTCTACAGATTTCAATTCAATAATTACTTTATCTTCTACTAATAAATCAATTTTAAAAGCAACATCTAAAATGATTTCGTTATAAGGAATATTAATTGTGAGTTGTCTTTCTACTTTTAAGTCAAGTTTTGTTAATTCATAAAATAAAGCACTTTCATAAACAGATTCAAATAAACCTGGCCCGAGAGTATTGTGCACTTTGAAAATTGCTCCTCTTATTTTGAAGGATATGTCGTTTTCTGTCATTTTGAAATTTTAGTGTTAATTAAAAGTAATTAATTTCTTTCAATATAAAAATGTAAATTTCTTTTCAATAATTATCTTTAAGGATATTTGAAATTTTATCTGCTAAAATCTGTGAAAATCTGCGTGCTATTTAAGTTTAGTCATATAAAAAAGCTGTCAAAGGACTTGAAGCGACAGCATGCTCAAATTGTTGCCCTAGTTTAGCTTCATAAGCTTTTCGACCCGCAATTACAGCTTCTTTGAAAGCTTCTGCCATCAATTTTGGATTTCCTGCTACAGCAATAGCAGTGTTTACCAAAACAGCATCAGCACCCAATTCCATTGCTTTGGCAGCATCAGATGGAGCGCCAATTCCAGCGTCTATTATTACAGGAACTTTGCTTTGTTCAATAATAATTTCTAAAAAATCAATGGTTTTTAATCCTTTGTTAGTTCCAATAGGCGAACCCAAAGGCATTACAGCCGATGTTCCAGCATCTTCTAATCGTTTGCATAAAACAGGATCAGCGTGAATATAAGGCAAAACAATAAAGCCTAGTTTGGCTAACTCTTCTGTAGCTTTCAACGTTTCGATAGGATCTGGTAATAGATATTTTGGATCGGGATGAATTTCCAGTTTTAGCCAATTGGTTTCTAATGCTTCTCTCGCTAGTTGAGCTGCGAAAATGGCTTCTTTAGCATTTCGAGCGCCGGAAGTGTTCGGAAGCAAATTAATTTGTGGATGTTTGAGATGTGCTAAAATAGCATCGGTTTCGGTTTCTAAATCAATACGTTTCAAAGCAACTGTAACTAATTCGCTCCCTGAAGCCAAAATGGCTTCTTCCATCTGCTGGTTAGAACCGAATTTCCCAGTTCCCAAAAACAGTCTGGATTGAAGTGTTTTATCTCCTATATTAAACAATGACATTGCCATATAATTTTTCGTTAAGTTGTGTAATTAGTTCCGTTTTGGATGGGCTTTCTGTAATCAATCCTGAAACCGCAATTCCGTGAATTCCAGTTTGCATTAGATCTTCAATATCGTTTAGAGTAACACCGCCAATCGCATAAATCGGAATCTCAAGATTTTGGTTTTTCAATTCTTCGATAATTGATTGATAGCCATCTATTCCTAAAATTGGGCTCAATTTTTTTTTGGTTGTTGTGAATCGAAAAGGCCCCAAACCAACATAATCGCAACCGTTTTTAATGTGATTTTGAATATCTTCGAAGGTATTTGCAGTGCCACCAATGATTTTAGTTTTGCCTAGAATAGTTCTGGCTTCTACAATTTCCATATCCGAAAGTCCTAAATGAACTCCATCTGCAGCAAATTCGTTGGCTAAATGCACATCGTCATTAACAATGAAATTAGCGAGATATTCTTCGCATAGAAATTTTACGGCTTCCGCCAAAGCAAAGGTTTTTTTTGGTTTTTGATGTTTGAATCGCATTTGAATCCAATCGCAACCGCTATCTAGCGCATGATGAATATTGTACAATTGTTCTTCGACGCTTTCTCCTTGAGAGATATATTGTAGTTTGTTATACATAATGGAATCCTAGTTTAGTTGAGTTAGATAATAAATAGTTTTCGGTATATATTTTTGCTTTTTCACAAGCTGTTTTTAAGTTTAGTTCCAATGCTATGTTGGCAGTAATCGCTGATGATAATACGCAACCAGATCCATGTTTTTCAAAGCATTCTACTTTTTTAGGTAAAAGTTGATGTACTGCATTTTCAGTATATAAATAATCAACGCCCATTTCATTAGGATTGTGACCACCTTTTAGTAAAACTGAACAACTAACCTCTTTTTGCAGGGGAGATAAAAAATCGATGAAGCAAGAGAGAGGGGAGAAGTTTGGAAAAATGATTTTAATTTCATTATAATTTGGAGTAATTAAATCAATCTGGTTTAGGATTTCAGTCAATTGCAGGCGATTCTCAATAGTTGTAAAATTGAAATTAGTTGAAGATTTTAAAACCGTATCCCAGACAATTTTTGTTTTTGATGAAAGTTTTTTTATCATAAAAACAATTTCTTTCAAATACTCTAGCGATGGTATAATTCCTATTTTTACCACTTTGATAGTATAATTATCAAACAATTTTTTTATCGATTCCAAAACAAAAGATAAGTCAGTCCATTGTATTTCTAAAAACTCATTTTCGGTTTGAATTGTATTAGCAGTGTTGATTGCAAAACCATACACTCCATGCTGTTCAAATGTTTTAATATCTGCTAAAACCCCAGCTCCAGCCGAAGGATCAAAGCCTGCAATGGTTAATACGTAAGGACGATTTGCTGACATAATTTAAAATTTTCTATTGCATGATTACTGTTCCAAATGGTGCCTAAAAGTGCTACATTATCAAAGCCATATCCTAATGCAGTTTTGATGTTTTTAGATGTAATTCCTCCAATTGCAACTAGCTTAACACTATTTTTTTTATGTTTTAATTCTGTTTTAAAGTCAAGATTTGAAATGTAATTTAGTTTTGAAATACTTTCGAAAACTGGGCCAAAAAAAGCATAATCAAATTCATTAGATAGTTCTTCAAAATCAATCATTTGATGGATAGAAGTAGAGAGTTTAAATCCATTTTTCTTCCAATTTTTTAAACTTTCTTCCGTTGCTTCGTATCTCTCTTTTTCCGTAAAATGTATACGATTAATTCCAAATGCAGAAGCTTGTTGATGATGACTATGTAAAACCAATTGTTGTCTAAAATCTTTCTTTATTTCGGATAAGAAAATTTTCATTTCTTCCTCCGAATAATCAGGTTTTCGGATATGTAGTAATTGCAAGCCCTCTTCAAAAAGAGCATGAATAATTTCAATTTCGTTTGTAACTAAAGTAGGGCTTGTAATTACTATCATGTTCTTTGGATTTATATGTAAATCTCTTTTCCTTGTTCAATAAACTCTTCTGATTTCTCCTGCATTCCTCTTTCGGCTTCGGCAACGTCACGAATTTCCTGAGAGATTTTCATTGAACAGAATTTAGGCCCACACATCGAGCAGAAATGTGCAACTTTAGCACCATCAGCTGGTAAGGTTTCATCGTGAAATTCTCTTGCAGTATCTGGATCTAACGACAAGTTGAATTGGTCTTCCCAACGGAATTCGAAACGTGCTTTACTCAAAGCATTGTCGCGGTATTGTGATCCTGGATGACCTTTGGCTAAATCAGCTGCGTGTGCGGCAATCTTATAAGTGATAACACCATCTTTTACATCTTTTTTATTCGGTAATCCAAGGTGTTCTTTTGGTGTTACATAACACAACATTGCGCAACCGTACCAGCCAATCATTGCTGCGCCAATAGCAGAAGTAATGTGATCGTAACCTGGAGCAATATCTGTAGTTAATGGTCCTAAAGTGTAAAATGGAGCTTCATCACAATGTTCCAATTGTTTATCCATATTTTCTTTAATCATATGCATTGGCACGTGACCTGGTCCTTCGATGAATACTTGTACATCGTGCCTCCAAGCAATCTTTGTTAATTCACCTAAAGTTTCTAATTCGGCAAATTGTGCAGCATCATTGGCATCGGCAATAGAACCCGGACGTAATCCATCTCCTAATGAAAAAGCAACATCGTACTGCTTCATAATCTCGCAAATATCTTCGAAATGGGTGTATAAGAAGTTTTCTTTGTGATGAAACAAACACCATTTTGCCATAATTGAACCACCACGGGATACAATTCCTGTTACACGATTAGCTGTCAAATGGATGTAACGCAATAATACTCCAGCGTGAATAGTAAAATAAGAAACTCCTTGTTCTGCTTGTTCGATTAAGGTGTCACGGAAAACTTCCCAAGTTAAGTCTTCTGCAATACCATTTACTTTTTCTAAAGCTTGATATATAGGCACTGTTCCAATTGGTACAGGAGAGTTACGGATAATCCATTCTCTTGTTTCGTGAATGTTTTTACCTGTTGATAAATCCATAATAGTGTCAGCTCCCCAACGACAAGCCCAAACGGCTTTTTCTACTTCTTCTTCGATACTTGAAGTCACGGCGCTATTTCCGATATTAGCGTTGATTTTTACCAAAAAGTTACGACCAACAATCATCGGTTCGCTTTCAGGATGGTTGATGTTATTTGGAATAATAGCACGGCCTCTAGCTACTTCGCTACGAACAAATTCGGGAGTGATTTTAGATTTTGGTGTGTTGGCTCCAAAACTATGTCCGTTATGTTGGCATTGCATTGCATTGGTTTGCTCGTTTAATTGTTCGATACGTTGGTTTTCACGAATCGCAATGTATTCCATTTCGGGCGTAATAATTCCTTGCTTTGCATAATACAATTGAGAAACGTTAGCTCCTTTTTTGGCGCGCATTGGTTTGTGTAAATATTCAAAACGTAGGTGATCGAGTTTACCGTCATTCAAACGGGTTTTTCCGTATTCGGAAGAGATTTCGGTTAATTCTTCTACATCATTACGGTCTAAAATCCATTGTTCACGGATACGAGGCAATCCTTTTCGGATGTCGATTTCTATATTTGGATCTGTGAATGGACCTGAAGTGTCGTAAACAGTTATTGATGGGTTTTTTTCAATTCTTCCATTTGACATTTTAGTATCTGCGAGTGAAATTTCACGCATTGCTACTTTTATCGGATGGATTTCACCTTCGATATATACTTTCTTAGAGTTTGGAAACGGGGTTCTTGAAATTTTTTCTTCGTTGTTCATAGTTCTGTAGTTTGTATTTTGATGAGTGTTTGTCTTTTTCTGCTAGGGATAGTAATGGAAAGCCCGTAAAGGCAAAACCGTGAAAAAACATGGAATAGAAAAGCGACCATAGGAAGCTCTTTCTATGACTATGTTTTTGAGGTTTTGACTGCGGACTTGAAATGGATAGCCCGCTCGAGCAGCCTAATTATCCTCCTTGTGTGGCTGAAATAATTAAAATGTCGTCGGTTTCTTTGATGAAATGAGAATTCCAATCAGATTTTGGAATTACGGTATTGTTGATAGCTAAGGCGATTCCGTTTTGTTTATCGGGAATTTCCAAGTCAAGAAGTGTCTGAACAGTTAAGCTGTCGGTGGCAAATTGTTTTGTTTGATTGTTGATTTTTAGCTCCATTCCTTTAGAATTTAGTATGTAATTATACTTTAGGAATGGCTGCAATTACGCACAAATGTGCGACAAGAAGTCATCTTACTTTTTCCTACGCTAGTATGAACTAGATCAGGTTCGAGGGTAAAATCTCAGCCTACAATTTTGTAGACACCCCTAAAGTGTGGAGCAAATGTAGAATATTATTTTATATGAGATTCGTTTATTTTGAAAAAAAATAAAACTTTATGATATTTTTTGTGATTGATTTATAAAAAGTTACTGTTTTTTCCAGCAATCTTCTACATGATCATTGACCATTCCAGTGGCTTGCATATGGGCGTAAACTACTGTAGATCCTACGAATTTGAATCCACGTTTTTTTAAATCTTTGCTGATAGTATCTGAAAGTGGAGTAGTGGCAACAACTTCTTTTAATGATTTACGATTGTTGTCAATTGGTTTCCCATCTACAAAATCCCAGATGTATTTGGAAAAACTACCAAATTCTTCTTGGATTTTTATAAAAGCTTGTGCATTGGAAACAGCAGAATAAACTTTGAGTTTGTTTCTGATAATACCAGCGTCTAAAAGTATTTTCTGGATTTTATCTTCGGAATAATTGGCTATTTTTTTATAGTCGAAATTGTCAAAAGCATTGCGAAAATTTTCTCTTTTGTTGAGGATTGTAATCCAGCTCAAACCCGCTTGAAAGGTTTCGAGTAACAAGAATTCAAATAATGTTTGGTCATCATAAACAGGAACACCCCATTCTTTGTCGTGGTATTCTTTGTATAAATCGCTGGATAAACACCATCCGCATCTTTTGAGTTCCATGTTTTTGTTTTAAAGGTATAAAAAAACCTCAAACTATTAGTTTGAGGTTTTGTTGTTTTTATGTAAGAAAATTATTTTCTAGTGTAAACATTAACGTATTCTCCATCTTCATCACTTCCTTTTAATTTTAAGCTAGTATTGCTTATTTCTAGAATTTGAAGCACAGTAGTTTCACCATCTTCTTTTATAGTAAGAACGTTGTCCTTCTTTTCCCAAGTTCCTGCTCCATTATCTTGAGTACATTTTTGTTCAAAATACTCAAACCATGTTACGGTAAATGTTCCACCTGTTTTAATTTCAAGACTTTCTGTTGCACAACCGCCTTCGTTTACTGCCGGTGCAAGGGTTTTGTCTGAATCGCCTTGTTGAGTTAATTGCCATTTTCCTTCAATTGATGCATCTGTTGAAGAATTGTTGTCATCGTCTTTATTACAAGATACAACTGATACTAATGCTACTAAAGACAAAAATAATACGGTTAATTTTTTCATTGGTTTTAAGTTTTTTGTTAAAATTTCCTGTCAAAATTAACATTTTTTTTTAATTATAAAAACTTTACAAATGAATTTTAGATTTATTTTCTTCCTTTTTTTTTGTTAATACATAATGAATTGATATTTAGGTCTCTAGGTGTTTTGTTTCTGGTTGTTGGGCTGTAAATTCTGTTTTTTTGTTAATTTTAAAAGATTAGTAATTTATAAGTTAAATAGTTTTTACTTTAATATTAACTAAATCTCTAATTTTTTGTTGTGGTATTTTTTATAAAATAGTTGTACAAAAGCCAACAACATCTTCTTAAGTATTTTTAGCTATTTGTTGTCTTTTCCAATTTGCCAATAATACCCTTTTACTGTAGGAATATAAGCAGAACGTCCTATTAAAATTAAATCAGAGTACATCTTCTTTTCATATTTTATAGATATTGCACCACCTGATGTGTACATTTTATTGTCTTCAAATCTTACTTTAAGCCTTCCGTCTTTGAATTTAGCATCGGATACTTTTTCTACGAGCCAGGTGGACTTCCATTTAATCTCAAGTTCGTTTGGAGCTACTTTGGTAATGCTTTTGACTAATTTCATAGCCTCTTTCGGTATTTTAAATTTGCTTTCTAAATCTTCCTGCGTCATTGTTACTCCGGTTTCACATTCGTTTAGTATTTTTTTGATGTATACAAAAGAACGTTTCCCCGTTTTTTTTGGAGTTATTTTAGTTGGAATAGTATTTGTTTCGGTTGTGTTTGTTTCGGTTGTGTGGTCAACAACTAGAGGCTCTTCTTTCTTTTTGTAGTTTTGATTTCCTAAAACTGATTCTTTTATTGCATCAATGCTATCGGTAGGAGTTTGTAGAGTGTCTTCTTTTTGTAGGGAGATGTTATCTTCAGTAGCAACAGTATGCTGTTGTTCCTTTTTTTGTTCCGTATTTTTTATAGTTGGACTTTCTTCAATTTTTTCGTTTTTACCGCAGCTAATAAGTGTAACAAGTAAAAGAAAAGAGAATGTTATTTTGAAATTCTTCATGATTAATTTTTTGTAGATTCTGGAACAATTGTTCAAAAATAATCTATTTTTTGAATCTAATAAAGGCTTTATTAAAAAATGTGTTTTAGACTTAATTTAAATAAAATAAGGCTGCCTTATTAGGACAGCCTTGTATTTGTTTTTTCTAAAATTTTGTAAAAAAATACTAGAATAATCCTGTTTTAATATATTTGTTTAACTCCTTTAGCATTATCAAATACATAACTTACTAACCAAGCAATTTGACCTTGTTTCGCAAAATAAATCTTTTTGTTTTGGATGTTAGGTATAACTTCAAGTGAAGTTTCCAAAAGATTAAATGCCGCAATCAAGTATTTTTGTTGGTATGTATTTAGTACTTTTTTCATGTCAGCATTGCTTTCTGCATTTGTAACAAATCTTTGATAGTTATTTTCGGCAATAGTTCTAATTGCTAAAATGTCATCATATTGTATTTGTGTGAAATTTTCTTCAGCTTTAGTTCCTGTTAATAAAGTATAAAACGCCCAAGCAGCTCCACCAGAGATGTAAACATTACTTTTGTCTTGTGATTCAGCTCTACTTGTATACATTTTTTTGAAACTCTCTCTAATTGTAGGTAAGTAGTCAAAAAGATTTTCATTGAATTCAAAAACTGTTTTTTGCTTACACTTTTTATTGATAATTTCTGTTAAAGTTACTGTTCCTAAATCGCATGATATTGGAAAAAATACTGAAGCATCGTTGATGTCTTTTGCATAACCACCTTTGGTATTTCCACCACCGATGTCAATAATCACAGAATTTAAATAATTTTTAGGAGGGATACAGCCTCTTAAAAGTAATTTTGCCTCAAGTGATGATGAGATAATTTCTATTTTTTTATTGGTAAGTTCTTTGATTTTTACAACTAAATCATTTGTATTATTCGCTAAACCTACCCCAGATGAAGCCACAATGAAGATGTTTTTGTCTTCTATTTTGTATTCATTAAGCATTTTTTTGTAATTGTTGTAAACAACGGTACCAGCTTTTTCGATATCTTCAGTTAATAAAGCTCCTTCAATTCCAATTCCAGCTGCAATTCCAACATTTTCAGTCCAAAATTCTTTTACATCATAGGTGTTCCTTTTTATGCTTTCCACCTGTAGAACGGTCATCTTGATTCCTTTACTTCCTATTTCTATTCCTCCGTAGAGTTGTGCTTGTGTAGAAATGGAAAGAACAAGGCAAGCTATTAAATAGTAGATTTTTTCTTTCATATTTTAATTGTTTTGGGGTTTCTTATAATTGCAAATCTATATTAAAAATTGAATAATTCACTTGTTTTGTGTTTTTTTTTAAAAAAAAATGTTTTTGTAAAATTTTTCTAAATGTTTTTAAAATGTTTGGTAAATGTTTGGAAATTGTTTTGTTTTTTAACTATTTGATTGTTGGTTGATTCAAAAAAAAATCTATTTTTGCCTTGAAGAACAAATTTTTTGCCCCAAAAAAAAAATTAATTATGATAAAAAAATACCTTGACAATTTTAAAGATTTTCCAAAAGAGATTTGGATCCTTACTTTAATTACATTTATTAACAGAGCTGGGACTATGGTTATTCCCTTTCTGTCGAAGTACATGAAAGAAAATTTACAATTTACTTATAGCCAAATTGGTTGGGTAATGGTTTTCTTTGGAATTGGTTCTATAATTGGAACTTGGTTGAGTGGTAAACTATCTGACAAAATTGGCTTTTATAAAGTCATGGTGTTTAGTTTATTTGCTAGTGGTATAGTATTTATCTTGTTGCAATATGCTACTAGTTTTGAAGAACTATGTGTGGGTATTCTAGTTTTGACTAGTGTTGCCGACATGTTTAGACCTGCAATGTTAGTATGTCTAAAAACATTTACTGCAAAAGAGGATAGAGCTCGAGCTTATTCATTGACACGAGCTGCTATAAATTTAGGATTCCTATTCGGTCCTGTATTAGGAGGATTGATAATTATGCAATTAGGATATGAGTATATATTTTATGTTGATGGAGCTACTTGTATATTGGCAATAATTGTTTTTGTGCTTTTTGTTAAAGAGAAAAAAATTCCAGTTAAAGTGCATAAAGAAAATAAACCTAAAGTAAAAGTTTCAGTAATGAAAGATAGGCCATTTATGTTGCATTTGGTTATTTGTTTGATTACCGGTATTCTTTTCTTTCAGATTTTTACTACATTACCTTTGTATCACAAAGAGCGATTTAATATGACTGAATTTGATAGCGGTTTGCTTTTGAGTTTAAATGGATTGCTTATCTTGCTTTTTGAACTTCCTATAGTGAATTATGTAAGTAGAAATAAAATCAATAATCATAAAGTTATTTCATTAGGTCTGTTATTAATGGCAACTAGTTTCTTGTTGTTGTTGCTTCCTTTTGAAGCCGTTTTGATTCCAATGATGTTCTTTATGACTTGCGGAGTAATGTTGACTTTTCCTTTTGCTAATTCGTTTGCAATGGATAGATCACATATGCAGGAAGGTAAGTATATGGCAGCTTTTACGATGAGTTATAGTTTTGCACATATTTTAAGTGCTAAAACAGGTATGGAGATCATTCAGAATTCAGGCTATGAGTCCAATTGGTTGTTTATGACAGGTCTAGGCGTGGTAGGTACATTACTTGTTTTTAGACTCTCTAAAATGGTTGAAAAAGAAGAATTGAAGAATGCTGCAATGGTTACTGTAGAAGTTAATGATTAAGTTTAATTTTCTTTTTAATTTACACAAGAGTTTCTAATTCTATAGAATTTTAAAATAAATAAAAAAGCAGTAAGCGAAAGTTTACTGCTTTTTTGTTGGTCATTTTTTTCTAGAATAAAGGTTTTACTTGTGAGGATAATGTTTATATTGTATTTCGATTTGTTTGTTTAGGAGCAATATAATTGTGTGTTTTTGGAAGAATGAGTACTGTGTTCTTGTAAATAAAATTCATCGGACACCTGTAAAAATGAGTGTAGTCAAGTATTTCTTTTGTTTTAAAGGAAAATAGAGGATTTCGGCCCCTATATGGGTTAGAGGGAATATTGTTTTCTTCTTTGTATTTATCTGCTAATTGGAATGGAATTTTGGTTAAAAAAAATCCCATCTCATAATAAAACGAGATGGGATTTATATAGTATGCGAAATCTAAAATAGATCTCGTTTAGTTATAATCAATAGATGATTATCCTAAAGAAACTCTTTTGAAACCTGTAATTTCAACGTTGAATCCTTTAACGTGATCGCTAACTTTTTTGCTATCATCTTTGATAAAGTTTTGATCTAATAATGCTTTCTCTTGGTCTAAAGTAGTATTGTCAGAGATGAAACGTAAAACTTTTCCTGGAATAATTTTATCCCAAATTTGTTCTGGTTTACCTTCAGCTTTTAATTCAGCTTTAGCATCTTCTTCAGCTTGTTTTAATACTTCTTCAGTTAATTGAGAGAAAGAAATATATTTAGGAACATTTTTTAAAGTTTTTCCTAAACGTTTTGCTTCTTCATTTTCTTTTTCGATTATAGCAATACGAGCAGCAAGTTCAGAAGCAACGAAAGCTGGGTCAAAATCTTTGTAAGATAAGGTGTCAGCTCCCATAGAAGCAACTTGCATAGAGATGTCTTTAGTTAAAACGTCACCATTAGCAATTGGTGCAGAAATTGCAGTTAATGCAGCAATTTTGTTAACGTGAACATAAGATCCAACGAAAGCACCTTCTAAAATTTCAAAACCACCGATTTCGATTTTCTCACCGATAACACCAGTTTGTTCGATTAATTTTTCAGCAACAGTAATTCCGTTGAAATCTGAAGCTAAAAATTCTTCTTTAGAAGAGAAGTTGATAGCTTTTTCTACTAATTCTTTAGCCAAAGTTACGAAAGCCTCATTTTTACCTACGAAATCTGTTTCGCAGTTTAAAGTGATGATAGCTCCTTTAGTTTTGTCAGCATTAATAAAAGAAACAGCAGCTCCTTCAGAAGAATCACGGTCAGAACGGTTAGCAGCAACTTTTTGTCCTTTTTCTCTAAGGTTTTGTATAGCTTTATCGAAATCTCCATCAGCTTCAACTAAAGCTTTTTTACAGTCCATCATTCCGGCACCTGTAGTTTGTCTTAATTTATTTACGTCTGCAGCAGTAATTGTTGCCATAATTTTTTTATTTTAAAGATTGAAAATTCTTTTAAAAGAAATTACGAATTACAAATTATGAATTACGCAAAACTTACATAATTCTAAATTCATAATTCGTAATTGTTTTGATTTATTCTTCAGTTGCTGGAGCTGCAGGAGCTTCAACTGCTGCTACTTCAGCTACAGGAGCTTCAGTGTCAGCAACAACTTCAGTAGTATCAGTTTCTTTATCAGATGTTCTGTTTGCAAGACCATCAATAATTGAAGCAGTTACTAAAGATAAAATTTTATCAATTGATTTAGAAGCATCATCATTTGCAGGGATAACATAATCTACTTCACGTGGATCAGAGTTAGTATCAACCATTGCAAAAACTGGAATGTTTAATTTTTGAGCTTCTTTTATTGCGATGTGTTCAGCTTTGATATCTACTACGAACAATGCTGCAGGAAGTCTAGACATATCTGCGATTGAACCTAAGTTTTTCTCTAGTTTAGCACGAAGACGATCAACTTGTAAACGCTCTTTTTTAGAAAGTGTCATGAATGTACCATCTTTCTTCATTTTATCAATAGTAGCCATTTTTTTAACAGCTTTACGGATAGTTACGAAGTTAGTTAGCATTCCACCAGGCCATCTTTCAGTGATGTAAGGCATGTTTGCAGCTTTTGCTTTATCAGCAACGATGTCTTTTGCTTGTTTTTTGGTAGCAACAAATAATATTTTTCTACCTGATGCAGCGATTTTTTTCAAAGCGTCATTAGCTTCTTCGATTTTTGCTGCAGTTTTATATAGGTTGATAATGTGTATACCATTACGCTCCATATAAATGTAAGGAGCCATATTTGGATCCCATTTTCTAGTCATGTGTCCAAAATGAACACCTGCTTCTAGTAATTCTTTTACTTCTACTTTGTTTGACATTTTTTGTACTAGTTTACGTTCTGTTGATTAGCAATGTATAAATGGCGATAAATCGGCTATATACATTTAGATGCTAAACTAATTCCCCACCTCGATGAGACAACAACAACATTGTTTTAAATTTTTTAATACATTCTAGAATGTCTTGTCCTATTTGAACAAGACAGGCAATATTAACGTTTAGAGAATTGGAATCTCTTACGAGCTTTCTTCTGACCGAATTTCTTACGTTCAACCATTCTTGGATCTCTAGTTAATAAACCTTCTGGTTTCAAGATACCTCTGTTTTCAGCATTTACTTCACACATAACACGTGCTAATGCCATTCTTACAGCTTCTGCTTGACCAGTTGAACCACCTCCATAAACGTTTACTTTTACGTCAAAGTTTGATGCATTTTCTGTCATAGACAAAGGTTGCAAAACTTTGTATTGTAAAGTTGCAGTTGGGAAATAAGTTGCGAATGGTTTTTTGTTTACAACGATAACTCCTGTTCCTTCAGAAACATAAACACGTGCAACAGCGGTTTTTCTTCTACCGATTTTGTGAATAACTCCCATTACTTAAGATCGTTTAGGTTAACAGTTCTAGGTTTTTGAGCTCCTTGTTTGTGCTCAGATCCTACAACAACATTTAAATTTCTAAAAAGTTCTGCTCCTAATTTATTTTTAGGTAACATACCTTTTACCGCTTTTTCTACTAATAATGCAGGGTTTTTTGCTTGCAATACTTTAGCAGTTAAAGTTCTTTGTCCTCCAGGGTAACCAGTGTGACGGATGTAAGTTTTCTCGTCTAGTTTGTTACCTGTAAGGTTGATTTTTTCTGAGTTGATAACAATTACGTTATCTCCACAGTCTACGTGTGGTGTGTAACTTGGTTTGTACTTACCTCTTAAAATCATAGCGACTTTTGAAGCAAGACGTCCTAAGTTATGACCATCAGCGTCTACAACAATCCATTCTTTTGTAGAATTGGCTTTTGTTGCTGAAATTGTCTTGTAGCTTAATGCGTTCACAATAATATATTTTAATTAAACATTCCATCCCCAATAAAGGGGTTGCAAAAGTACAATTAATTATTTTAAATCCAAATAGCTTAATTGATTATTTTTTTATTGAGTTTACGCTGATTATCAAATATATATTTATTGAAAGGGAATTTTGTTTTGGTTTGCGTTTCATTCTTTTGCAATAATTTAGGATAATTTTTTTTTGATGTTGCAATTTTTTTGTACTTTTCCGTTTTATCGAATTAAATGCCTACTTTTTTTTATGTTTTTATTAGAAATATGGGTAAGTATCGTCAAAATTCGAATAATTTTTTATTTTAAGACTATTAATTTAGCTCAAATACCACCCTCCAAATGAAAGCAAAAGCAACATTAAAACAAATTGCAAAAGAACTTAATGTTTCGGTATCTACTGTTTCTAAAGCGCTTAATGATAGTCCCGAAATTAGTGAACAAACTAAAATTAGAATTAAAGAATACGCCAAATTAAAAAACTACAAACCCAATGTTATTGGTTTAAATCTTAAAAACCGAAAAACTAAGACGATTGGAGTTATTATACCTAATATATTGAACTCTTTTTTTGCAAAGGTTTTTAGTGGTATAGAGAAAGTGGCAGACGAAAGGGGTTATAATGTGATTATGTGTATATCTAATGAGTCTTTAGATAAAGAGGCTCATACTATGGAGATGTTGAGTAATGGGACTATTGATGGTTTTGTTTTGTCTATTTCTGAAGAAGCACAAAAATTGCATGATTACAGTCATTTTAATTCTATTATAAATGATGGGACACCTATAGTAATGTTTGATAGAACAACAGATGAAGTTGAATGTGATAAAGTGATTGTTGATGATTTTGATTCAGGTCAAAATGCGACACAGCACTTGATTGATTTAGGGTGTAAAAACATTGCCTTAATTTCTTCTTCAAATAATTTAAGTGTTGGTAAATTAAGGGCTGAAGGGTATTTAAAAGCCTTGGAACTAAATAATATCGAAATCAATGAAAATATTATTATTCGAACTGAATCAGAATCAGATCATGATTTAGCAGAGAAGATTAATGAGTTATATTCTAATAATTTGATTGATGGAGTTTTTGCATTGGAAGAAAACGATTCGGTAGCAGCTTTAAAAGTTGGGGTAAAGAAAGGATATAAAATCCCTAAAGATTTAAAAATTATAGGTTTTGCTGATGGAATTCTCGCTTCCAGAAGATTGTCACCAAGTTTAACAACAGTTAGTCAGCATGGAATTGAGATTGGTGAAGAAGCGGTAAGATTACTAATCGATAGATTAGAATCAAAAGACGAACACAAACCTTATGAAACGGTAGTTATCAAAACAAAATTAAAAGAAAGAGAGTCTACTAAATAATAGTCGAAAAGCCATTCAAAATTAAGGAATGGCTTTTTTTATGTTTTTCAGTGATTAAAGAAAAGCGTCTAGTTTTTTACAAACGATTGTAATAAAGTAATCGTTTCGGTACTGTACAATCGACCAATCGGTAAAATTTTATTTTTGATAGTTACAGAACGGCTATTGAATTTTGTTACTTTTTTCAGAGTAATCAAGAAAGAGCGATGAATTCTGCAAAATAATCCTTCGGGTAATTTTTCAATCATCTCTGTAATTGATTGGTGGGTTTTGAAACAATCCTTTTCGGTATGGATTAGTAAATAGTTGCCTTGTGATTCAAAATAGACAATCTCGTCCAAATAAAGTTTGAGCATTTTTCTTTCGCATTTTACAAAAACAAAATGACGTTCAGTTTCAGTTTGTTCTAATTGATCTATTTTCTGATTTGTTTTCTGGATTTTACAATATTTGTCAATCGCTTTTGAAAACCTTTCGAACGAAATAGGTTTCAATAAATAATCAATTGCTTCTAATTCAAATCCTTCTACTGCGTATTGTGGATTGGCTGTTGTGAAAATAATTCCAATATCTTTTGGTAAAGATTTTGCAAATTCAATTCCTGATTTTCCAGGTAAATTAATATCTAAAAAAAGTAAATCTATTTTTTGAGTTTTCAAAACATTCAATGCTGTGTTTGTACTCATGAATTTTCCTTTTAAATCCAAAAAATCAAATTTAGAAATATGCATTTCAAGTACAATTGATGCGGGGAGTTCGTCTTCTATAATAATGCAATTGATTCTAGTTGGCGTCATTTGTTTTTATTTTTAAAGAAACAAAAAAAGAATCTTCTTCGTTTTTAATGGTTAAAAGATGTTGATCGGGGTAAAGTAATTCCAATCTTCTTTTTACATTGATTATCCCAACTCCACTATAAGGATTGTTACTATTTTTATTTTTGATAAAATCTGGGGGTAAACTATTTTCAATTTTAAAGACCAACCATTCATCAGATGTACTAATAGAGATCGTAATCCAGGCTTGATAATTGATGTCATCTAGGCAGTATTTGAAACTGTTTTCAATAAAAGGAAGAATTAAAAAAGGCTCTATAAACTGATTCTCGATACTTCCATTAATGCTGAAACTTAGTTCAAGTCGGTTGTCAAATCGCAATTGTTGTAGTGAAATGTAGTTTTTTAAATACTCTATTTCTTTTGCTAAAGGAATGTATTTAGTATTTACATCATAAACAGAATACCTAAGAAAGTCTGAGATTTTAAGTACAATGTCGGCAGAATCATCTGATTTACTCAGAATTTTGGAATATAAACTATTAAGAACATTGAACAAAAAATGTGGATGAAATTGGTTTCGTAATGAAAATAATTCGGATTGCAGTTTTTCGGTCAGTATTGACTGAACTCTGTTTTTCTCTTCAGCAAGATAATAAACCAATTTTATAGACAATGGAATAGTAACAACAAATTGCAATTTGATCACATTATATAAGTAGGCGGGTGCATATAATAATGATTCGGCTTTCCATTCGGTTAAATTGAAAGCAATGATAATATAATTGTCAATTAATCGCTGAATGAAGGCAAAGAACAGGATTGAAAAAATGTAAATGAAAAGGAAGAGTGTCTTTTTCTTTTTAAAGAATATAAAAGGCATTGCTATTTCGACAATCAGTAAAACAAATAATATTCTAGGTAGTACACTATAACATTCATTGGATAATGCTCTCCAAAAATCGGCAGTTGGTAAACCTTGAATTAAGCTGAACAACAAGATATATCCTAACCAATAGAATACATACATTTTTGTTTTTTGAGATGTTTTTCTGGAATACATAACAGTTTATTCGTTGTTCAATTTGTTTTCTGAATTGTAAAGCTAATGGTTTTGTTTTAGAATCAAAATCAATCAGTATAGAAAGCATGTTTTTGTATTCAAATGACATAAAGTACTTAAAATGGTTGTTTACAATACAAAATAGGTTGTTTAAATAAGTGGCTTTTTGATAGATAAAAAGTGAAATATCTTTCGCAGACTATTTAACCATTTATGTAACCATTATGAAAAAAACGATTTTAATTTCAATACTATTGTTTGGTTTTTCTTTGACGATTCAAGCAAAAAACACCGAAATTTATCCAACGAATTGGTGGACGGGTATGAAGACCAATTCAGTCCAATTACTCATTCGAAGTACTGATGATTCTTTTACTACAGATAATGTCAAAATTAATTATCCAGGGGTTAGCATTATTAAAACCTATTCATTTTCCAACAAAAAATACATTGCAGTTGATATTGTCATTGCGCCCGAAACAGTAGCTGGTGATGTGATTATAGAATTGAATCAAAAAAGCGGAAAGCAAAAAATAAAATGGCCAATCTATAATAGGAGAGTAGGCAATGGAACACAATATGCGCAAGGTGTTACCTCTAGCGACTTTATCTATTTAGCTATGCCGGATCGTTTCAGCAACGGAGATCCATCCAATGACAGAGTTAAAGGAATGAGGGATCAATCTCTTAACCGAAACGAAATGTACGATCGTCATGGAGGAGACTTACAAGGTGTGATTAATAATCTCGATTATATTCAAGGGCTTGGCTTAACTACATTGTGGCTTACTCCGGTTATGGAAAATGATATGGCTAAGAGAACCGAACACGGATACGCTATTACCAATCATTATAAAATTGATGCCCGATATGGTGGCGATGCTCTGTACGAAAAGTTGAGTGATCAATTACATGCAAGAGGAATGAAGCTTATTTTCGATGCCGTTTACAATCATATGGGTTCGTATAATTTTTTAGAATTGGACCCGCCAGCAAATGATTGGGTTCATCGTTGGCCTGCTTATACACAAACTAATTATAGAGAAATTACATTGTTTGATCCGTATGGTTCCAAATCGGATAAAAAAAGAATGAGTGATGGTTGGTTTGATACTATAATGCCAGATATCAATCAGGATAATCTTTTTATGGCCAATTTCATTATTCAGAATTGTATTTGGCATATTGAAAAATTTGGAATTGATGGTGTTCGTCTTGATACGTATACTTATAATGATTTAGATTTTGCAAATCGTTGCAATAAAGCGATTATGGATGAGTTTCCGAAAATGACTATTTATGGAGAAGTTATGGTTCATGGTGTGGCCAATCAGGCGTATTTTGAACAAAATAATATAGACGCAACTTTTAAAAGTAATTTGCCATCGGTGGTAGATTTCCAAAGTTTGTATTACGGAATAATTCCTGCTTTGACAGAACCTTTTGGTTGGACAACAGGTGTCAACAGATTGTATTATACTTTGAGCAGTGATTTTTTAAGTAAAAATTCAATGCAGAAAGTATTATTGTTGGACAATCATGATGAGCCTCGTTTCTTTTCAGTGGTAGGTGAGAATGTCGAAAAGCAAAAGATAGGATTTCAATGGTTATTGACTTGTAGAGGAGTTCCGCAATTGTATTACGGGTCTGAAGTTTTAGTAAAAGGATTTAAAGCACCCGATGGTTTGGTTCGTGCCGATTTTCCTGGCGGATGGAAAGAAGATACAAAAAATGCCTTTACAGGAAAAGGAATGACTGATGATGAAAAATCAACTCAGGAATTAGTTCGTAAACTGGCAAATTTTAGAAAAAATGCATCGGCTCTTAAAACAGGTAAAATGATGCAGTATATTCCTGTTGATGGTTTGTATGTTTATTTTAGATATGACGAAAATCAAACTATTATGTGTGTTATGAATGCCAGTAATTCCGAAAAAGAGATTGATTTTCAGAAATACGATGAAAGAACTACTGGATTCAAATCTGCAAAAAATGTAGTTACAGATGAAGTTTTACCATCATTGGATAAGAGAATTATTCCTGCGATGAAAATGTGGGTATTGGAATTGAATAAATAATTCAGGATTTCTGTGATGCAATTTAATTTACTTAAAGACAGAAATATAATTCATTCTAAAAAGTGTCTGTTGTTATTGTCGCTCGTCTTTCAAATGAGTTTTGGGCAACAAGCTCCTAAAGTTGCCAGAAAAGTTTACACCACAAAAGCATTAGGAACTCTTGCGCCTCCAGTTATAGATGGACTTCTAACGGATACGAGTTGGGATATTGTAGATTGGACTGGGGATTTTATAGAAAATCTTCCAGATGAGAATACAGAACCTCTTGAACAAACTAAGTTTAAAGTGGTGTATGATTCTGAATTCATTTATTTTGGATTTCGATGTTATGACAAAGACCCGAAAGGAATTGTAAAAAGATTATCGAGAAGAGACGGTTTTGAAGGCGATTGGATTGAAATAAACATTAGCAGTCATAACGATCAGCTCACAGCCTTTTCTTTTGCGGGATCTGTTGCAGGAGTAAAAAGCGATGGTTTTATTTCAGATAACGGAAAAACTTGGGAAGGAAACTGGAATCCAATTTGGTATTTAAAAACCAATGTAGATGAGGAAGGCTGGACCGCGGAAATCAAAATTCCGTTAAGTCAGCTAAAGTTTAGTGATGCTCCAGAACAAGTTTGGGGATTGGAATCCACCAGAAGATATTTTAGAACTGAAGAACGCTCGGTTTGGCAACGTATTCCTCTTGATGCTCCTGGATGGGTGAGTGAGTTTGGAGAATTACACGGTTTGATTGGTTTGTCTCCAAAACGACAAATTGAAATACAGCCGTTTTTACTTTCTAAATTAGAAACCTATCCGCCTCAAGAAGGAAATCCGTATAAAGACGGAAACGATTTTAAAATAAATGGAGGTTTGGATGCAAAGATTGGTATAACCAATGATTTAACTTTAAATATGACTATTAATCCTGATTTTGGTCAGGTAGAAGCCGATCCTGCTGCAATTGCACTGGATGGTTTTCAGATTTTTTATGAGGAACGTCGGCCGTTTTTCGTAGAGAACAAAAATATATTCGACTATATCTTTGCTGATAATCAGGATAATTTATTTTATTCCCGCAGAATTGGGGGTAATCCTCACAGTATTCCAACTGTTTCAGATCAAGCTTTTGTTTCAATGCCTGATAATACAACTATTTTGGGAGCAGCGAAATTTAGTGGTAAAACTAAAAGTGGCTGGTCTATAGGTGTACTTGAAAGTGTAACTAAAAATGAATTTGCAGAAATTTTAGAAGATGGTAATAAAAAGGAGGAATTAGTAGAACCTTTTACCAATTATTTAGTTACCAGAGTACAAAAGGATTTTAATAATCGGAATAGTTATATAGGAGGAATTTTTACTGCTACAAATCGAAATGTTGATGAAAATAATCTCAATTTTATTCATAAATCAGCCTATACATCGGGGATTGATTTTATGCACAATTGGAAGAATAGAAAATACTATTTTAAAGGAAATGCTGTAATGAGCCAAGTCAACGGTAGTAAAGAAGCAATAACAATTACTCAACGAAGTATAACACATTTGTTTCAAAGAGTCGATGCGGAAAATGTTTCAGTTGATCCTGAAAGAACATCATTAACGGGAACAGGAGGTAAATTCGAAATTGGAAAAGCAAGCGTTGGAAGCTGGCGATATCATGCGTCATTTATTTGGAGATCTCCCGAATTGGAATTAAACGATATTGGCTTTTTGCGTCAGGCTGATGATATTAAACAATATTCATTTTTATCGTATGAAACTTTAAAACCATTTGGGCAATTTAGAAAAGTAACGACACAGTTTGAGCAATTTTCAAATTTTGACTTTGATGGGAATTATAATAAAATGAACTATACTGTCACTTCGAATGCAATTTTAAGAAATAATTGGAGTGCCATTGCATCAGTAATTTATAAGCCTGTAAACTATTCCAATTCTATTTTGCAAGGCGGACCAAGATTTCGCTATTCCGAAGAGTTTTTTAAATCGATTAGTATTACATCTGATAGCAGAAAAAAATTCAAGTATAATGGATTTATTTATGACGGTCAAGGAAAGGACAATTCATTTTCTTATAGAGAATTTGGTTTGGGAATTATTTACCAGCCTGTGAATGCTTTTACTTTTTCTTTGAGCCCTGGTTTTTCTGTCAATAAAAATAAATTACAATACATTACCGAATCCAGATTTAATGGTGAAGCGAGGTATATTACGGGTAATTTAGATCAAAATACACTGAGCGCATCTATTCGATTGGATTATAATATTAATCCGAATTTAACCATTCAATATTATGGACAGCCTTTTATTTCAAAAGGGAAATATAATCATCTTAATAAAGTAGTTAATCCTTTGGCAGATTATTATGGAGATAGAGTAAGTCTGTATAATACAAATCAGATTAATTTTGATGAAGCTAATAATAACTATAAAATAGATGAGGATATCGATGGTACTGTAGATTACAATATTCATAATCCTGATTTTTCCGTTGCACAATTTCAATCTAATTTAGTGGTACGTTGGGAATATATTCCTGGCTCAGAGTTGTTTTTAGTTTGGTCACAAGCCATAACATCTAATGATATTACCAACGAAAATTTATTTAATGAATTGAATTCACAAATACTTGGAAGCAAACCTACCAATATCTTTTTGATAAAAATGACTTATCGGTTTATGTTGTAGGATAAAATTGCCTATTTTAGTAATTCAAATATTACTTTTTTAGATTCATTGATTTTTGTTTTATTAAAAATTTGTTTAGGAGTTAATTATGTTCAGCAGATGTTTTATAGGTTTATTTTAGAACTATGAAATGTGAATGTTGGAATTTAAAAATAGCATTATATGAATAGATGGTACTTAGTATGTGTATTACTGGTTTTTTTAGTAGTTAATAATTCAGATGTTTTTGGTCAGCAAGACAAAACAATGGCAATTAGTCCATTTCAGAACCATGTTTTTAAAGGTGGAAAATATAATCCTTTAGGCAATCTTAAATGGGCTTTTAAAACCAAAGGAAAGATTTTTTCATCTCCTATTGTTGATCGTGGAATTGTTTATATAGGTAGCGAAGATGGTTATCTTTATGCTATTGAGGAAAAGACTGGAAAACTGCATTGGAAATTCCAAACGGGCGGAGCTGTACATAGTTCTCCAGCAATTTTCAAAAACATGGTTTACATAGGTAGTTTTGATGGATATTATTATGCTATTGATACCAAAACAGGTAATTTGAAATGGAAGTTTAAAACGGGTGGTGAGCAATGGTCTGGTGAAAAAAGTTTTTTAGGCATGAAACCTGTTGACATGTATATGGAAGATTTATGGGATTTCTTTTTGTCAACTCCAGTCATAAATTCTGAGGGCAAAGAACCTAGAATATTTTTTGGAAGCAGTGATGGAAATGTATATGCTCTCAATGCTAATACAGGAGAACTGAGATGGAAATTTAAAACAAATGGTTCAATTCACTGCAGCCCTGTTCTTAATAAAAAGACTTTGTATATTGGGAGTTGGGATGCTAATTTGTATGCGATAGATATAGAAACCGGAAAAGAACGTTGGAAGTTTGAAACTGGAACACAAACTGGTTTTAAAGGAATTGAATCAAGTGTAGCGGTTGCCGATGGTATGGTTTATTTTGGAGCTCGTGATCCTTTTTTATTTGCTGTTAATGCCGAAACAGGGAAACTGTTCTGGAAATATGATGCCGCTTATTCATGGATTTTAAGTTCGGCGGTTGTGGTTGATGGTGTGGTATATGTTGGCACTTCTGATACTTTTTTGCTGTTGGGATTGGATGCCAAAAGTGGAAAGGAAGTGTTTAAGTTTAAGGCAAACGGTTATATATATTCCTCTCCAGCTATAATGGGCGAAACAGCTTATTTTGGAGATTTCACTGGTGACTTTTTTGCTGTACATATTAAAGATTCAAATAAAGAATCAAGTGTTTTTAGTACTGAAGGTAGAAAGGAAT
Source organism: Flavobacterium sp. 5 (assembly GCF_002813295.1). Taxonomy (NCBI): domain Bacteria; kingdom Pseudomonadati; phylum Bacteroidota; class Flavobacteriia; order Flavobacteriales; family Flavobacteriaceae; genus Flavobacterium; species Flavobacterium sp. 5. The sequence goes on along the minus strand of NZ_PHUE01000001.1, from coordinate 1,554,876 downwards.
TTGCCCCAGACATTCTCAATAACAATCTAATTGACTTTTCGTATGCTGCTAAGGGAGCTGATCTTTCCATGTATGATGTTAATAAAACGATTATGGATCAATTTTATAAATTAGGTTCTATTGTTTCTTCCCCTTTTATAGCTAATAATACTGTTTATTTTGGAAGCGCTGATGGTAATTGTTATGCTATTGAATTGAAAGAATAAAAAAATAGTAAGTCAAATTGATTGTAAAAATAAAATCCACCAAGAGCATTAGCTTCTGGTGGATTTTTTATTTTGTAAAAGAAAGATTAATGAGCTTCTAACCAGTTTTTACCTAAACCAATTTCAACATCTAGCGGAACTTCCAGTTTGACTGCATTTTCCATTTCTTGTTTAATCATTGGTTGGATTTTTTCTAATTCAGAATTGTGTACATCAAACACAAGCTCATCATGTACTTGTAGTAACATCTTAGATTTCCAGTTTTCGGAAGTTAGTTTTTTGTGAATATTAATCATTGCAATTTTAATAATATCTGCAGCACTTCCTTGAATTGGTGCGTTGACAGCATTACGTTCTGCACCACCACGAACGATTGCATTGGCGGAATTAATATCTTTTAAATAGCGTCTTCTGCTTAAAATAGTTTGTACATAACCATTCTCTCTG